>CALDZP010000029.1 GCA_937944105.1 uncultured Ignavibacteria bacterium | reverse complement strand
TTCGTTGTTACGCTCTTCGCAGTGACTGCAAGCAGTATAGTTATTTCGAATCCCGATGAAATTCGGTAAAGCTATCTTTTTGATTAAGCCATAAAATTCCAAAAAACAACTTCGTTCTTCTCTGAAGGAACTTGCAATGACAAGTTCATCTGAATATTATTCTCAATACAATTGAAGCATAAATATATTTTTCTCACACCTGACTTTTCTTTAATAAGTTCATTACCTTTTACATCTAAATTATCCCTTTGTTATTCTCAACAATTAATACTATTTTTTATTGCAACAAGAGAGAAAAAATGATATCCTTTATATTAAATAATGAATTAATTGAAACCACTTTACCATCAGGGGTTGTTCTTCTTGATTTCATAAGGAAAGAGAGAAGATTAACTGGAACAAAGGAGGGATGTCGGGAAGGAGATTGTGGTGCTTGTACTGTACTGGTAGGTGAGTTGATAGATCATGAAATTAAATATAAAACAGTTAATTCCTGTCTTTTCCCTCTCGGAGATGCACACTTAAAACATATTGTAACTATCGAAGGTTTGAATCTTAATGAATTGAATTATCTACAAGAAAAATTTGTCTACAATGGTGGAACACAATGTGGTTTTTGTACACCTGGCTTTATTGTTTCCTCTGTTGGTTATTTACTTGCAAATCAAAAATATGATCTTGATTCCTCAATTGAATTTATCAGTGGAAACATTTGTCGTTGTACTGGTTATGCTGGAATCAAGAGGTCATTATCAGAAACTATTAATTACATAAATTCAAAGTTGTTAGAAAACGGAGAATTAAATAAAAATCATATCGAAGAATTAGTAAAAATTAAATTCATCCCTGAATATTTTTTAAATATTCCAGAAAGATTAAAACAACTTGCAAAAACTAAAACAGAGAAAGAGATAGCACTCCCCTTAGTTTCTGGCGGAACAGATCTTTATGTACAAAAGTGGGAAGATTTTGTTGACAAAGAAATTTATTTGTTATCAAGTAAACAGGAATTAAAAGGTATTAAATTAATAGATAAAGAGATTTTTATTGGAAGCGCAACAACAATTTCTGAAATAGAAGATTCGGAAATTATGAACAATTCAATTCCCGAATTAAAAAACTATCTTAAACTTTTTGGATCTAAACAAATTAGAAATAGAGCAACCATTGGTGGTAATATTGTTAATGCTTCACCAATTGCAGACATGGTTAACATTCTTTTAGTATTAAATGCTAAACTTCATCTTATTAAAGAAAATAAACATCGAGTTGTTTATCTCAGAGATTTTTACAAAGGTTACAAAGAATTTGATAAAAGAGATAATGAAATTATTACTGCTGTAAGTTTTAATGTCCCAGAAAAAAATTATCTATTTAATTTTGAAAAAATATCACGAAGAACTTATCTGGATATTGCAAGTGTAAATTCCTCTTTTCTTTGTTATTTAGAAAATGGATATATAATTAAAGCGAATCTTTCTGCTGGAGGTGTTGCACCAATTCCACTTTATTTGAAAAATGCTTCATCATTTTTAGAAGGTAAAGAATTAAACTCGACGAATATTTTCGAATGTATAAACATTGCTCTAAGTGAGATTGCGCCTATCAGTGATGCTCGAGGTAGTGCTGAATACAAAGCATTACTTTTACGGCAACTAATCTTAGCACACTTTATAAAGTTTTTCCCTGATTTAGTCCCGGTCGAATTAATTACACAAGAAGGTTAGGAGGTTTTTATGATTAATTATGATTCAATAAAACATGTACGAGGAGAATCTCAATTTATTGATGATTTTATCCCTTTCGAAAAAATTTTATACGGTTATGTTTTTTATTCTTCCATTGCTCACGGACTTATTAAAAGTCTCGACTTAACTGATGCTTTGAAAACTGAGGGGGTCAAATACATATTTACTTATAAAGACATTCCAGGTCAAAATCAAGTAGGTGGAATTATTCAGGATGAAGTTCTATTTGCAGAAGATAAAGTTGAATTTGTAGGTCAACCAATCGCCTTTGTTGTGGCGGATAATTTTTTAACAGCAAAGCGAGCATCAAAAAAAATTAAAATTGAATATGAAGAACTTGAACCAATTTTTGATCCAAGAGAAGCGTTCGAAAAAGGTTCGTTAATTATGCCACCGAGAGTATTTTCTCTAGGTGATATTAATAAAGCCTGGCAAAAATGTGATTACATTGTTGAAGGTCAGGCTGAAAGTGGAGCTCAGGAACATCTATATCTCGAAACTCAGGGTGCTATTGCTTATCCTGTAGATAATGATTCCATTAAGATCTTCTCTTCAACGCAAAATCCAACTCATGTCCAAAGAGTTGCAGCTCGAGTATTAGGAACATCAATGAATAAAGTAGAAGTTGATGTTCTTAGACTTGGTGGAGGATTTGGAGGTAAAGAGGATCAGGCAACTCACTGGGCTGTAATGGTCGCTCTGGCTGCAAAGAAATTAAAATCAGCTGTGAAAATTATTTTACCCCGTCAAGAAGATATGCGTTTGACAGGGAAGCGTCATCCTTATTCATCTGACTTCAAAATTGGACTCGATAAGAATGGAAAAATTTTAGCTTATGAAGTAACATTTTATCAAAATGCTGGTGCTGCAGCTGATCTTTCACCAGCAATTTTAGAAAGAACTTTGTTTCATGCAACTAATTCTTATTATATACCTAATGTGAAAGCAACCGCAATTAGTTGTAAAACCAATTTACCTCCAAATACTGCATTTAGAGGATTTGGTGGACCACAGGGTATGTTTGTTATAGAATGCGCTTTGTTCAAAGCATCTCAAGTTACTGGAATTGATTATCATCAATTACAAAAAATTAATTTGCTTGAGGAAGGTGATGAATTTCCATATGGTCAGAAAGCCTTTAATTGTAGAGCAAAACTTTGTTACGAAACATTGGAGAAAAAATATGAGCTGGAAAAATTAAAAATTCAAATAAATGAATTCAATCAAAAAAATAAGTTCTTTAAAAAAGCATATTCTATTATGCCAATCTGTTTTGGTATTTCATTTACATCAACTTTTTTGAATCAAGCAAGTGCGCTGGTTCATGTTTATACGGATGGGAGTGTTGGAGTAAGTACCGCAGCAGTGGAAATGGGTCAAGGAGTAAATCAAAAATTATTAGAAATTGCTGCACGAGTTTTTAGTATTTCAACATGGAGAATTAAAGTTGAAACAACTAATACAACCCGATCTGCAAACACATCACCAACAGCTGCCAGTAAAACTACAGATTTGAATGGTTTTGCTGTAATGGATGCTTGCGAAATTATATTGAAAAGATTAAGAAAGTTTGCCTCTCAACTCCTAAAAATTGATGATGAAAACCAAATAAAAATAATTGATGAATGGGTCTTTGTAAATGATAAAAAAACTGAATTGCACTGGAATGATTTAATTCAGAAAGCATACTTTAATAGAATTAGCCTTTCAGCTCAAGCACATCATGCAACTCCAGATGTATTTTTTGACAGAGAAAAATCTAAAGGCAATCCTTTTGCTTATCATGTCTATGGTACTGGTTTAATTGAAGCAACAGTTGATTGTCTCAGAGGAACATATAAAATCGATTCTGTAAAAGTAGTTCATGATCTTGGTGAATCAATTAATCGTATAATTGATCTTGGACAGGTTGAAGGTGGTATAGTTCAGGGAATTGGTTGGATGACATTGGAAGAAGTTATATATGATAAGAAAGGTAAACTTATAACAGATGCACTTTCAACTTACAAAGTCCCTGATATTTATTTTTCTCCTGAAAAAATAGAAGTCCATTTTTTGGAAAATTCTCCAAATCCATTTGGACCATTTAAATCAAAAGCAGTTGGTGAACCACCATTGATGTATGGAATTGGAGCATACTTTGCCATATTAAAAGCAATGCTTGAGTTTAATCCAGATATGGAAGTAAAATTTCATGCGCCAATGACAAATGAAAGAGTTTTATTAAATCTTTATCTTAAATTGAAAGAGAAAATT
>CALDZP010000028.1 GCA_937944105.1 uncultured Ignavibacteria bacterium | reverse complement strand
GGGCCTCCAGCATATGAAATTAAATCAATAATTTTAGATTGTTCGGGTACATAATATTTTCCAGGGTATCGTACATATCCCCAGATATTAACCATAATATTGACATATCGGGGGTCACTGTAATCATAAAAACCACCTTGTGGTCTGTATATATTTTCTTGTGAACCTATTTTAATATCCTGCGCATAAATTGTTATTGTCAGAAAACTGAAAATTAAAACCAGTTTTTTCAATTTTACTCCATAATTTGTTACAAATTTATTCGATAAAAAGAATTATTTAAAGTAAGAGATTTTAAAAACTTGCTTCAAAACCAATATTACAATAAAATAGGACAAAAATACAACTAAAATGTATTTTATAACCCTTGTTAATTTAAAATCAAACCTTATTTTTTTCCATTTAATTCCTCTCCAGCCGCATTCATGGCATCTATACATTGAAAGAATTTTTGTACTGTTAATTAATCTTTCAAATCCGTTTCTTGCTCGTGAACGATAAATTTTGTCACTCGAAAAACAAACGGGACAAATCTTTGATGTTTTATAAATTTCTTTCATATTGAATCCTATATACAAATTACATTGTAATTCAAAATTAATTAAAATACAAATAAAAATTTGTAAGATTTTGCTTACTTGTGTTATTAAACGGAGAGGCAAAAATATACGTCAAGTGTTGAATAATTATGTTTTATTTGCAAATTAATTCTAATTAAACCGTTATATTGGATTTATTTTAGAATATGCATTCTATAAGCCATCTTCAATTTATTTTAAGATAGTTTTCCTCTTAATAGTAGACCCTGAAGCAAGTTCAGGGTGACACTACTCAAAAAGTCATTCCGACCCCTGTCCTGATGAATATCAGGATGTTTCGGAATCTAAAATCTCTCATAATGTCATTATAATTTTATTTCAACATCCTTTTTAACAATAGACCCTGAAACAAGTTCAGGGTGACATTAATCAAAAAGTCATTCCGAATTATTTCAGAATCTAAAAACTCCCAATTGGCTTCATTTGTATATAAAGTTTATCTTATCAAAAAGATTCTTTTTATGCTCTTCCTGATAAAATAAATTAAATTTTAAGTAACTACCTTTTCCATTCCTTTCCAGAAAATCATAGTTCTCCTCTAAATCATATGCTCCATCTCCTATTACTCTCTTTGGCTTTTTCTGATTTGTTATTTGATTATACTTCTCCATATTTTCTATAAATTTGTTTGTCTCCGAGTCTTTTTGATGTAAACTATAATTTATTATTATCTTTTTCTCTGTACCTATTATTACATTATACCCAGGTTGATATTGTCCTTATTGCATACGAAAAAATGTGGCGTCTTTATCTGTTTTTGAATAACTTCTCCTTTATCCCAATATCCTTTCTTGTTGTTCATATTTTTTGAATTTCGGAAGGTATTGATTATTTAATTTATTTATCGTTTTCTTAAATTCTTTTGCATTCTTATTTATATCTTTTTATATATTTCTTTTCTACATGCGCTTTTTTGACTTTTCATTTATCTATATGCAATTTCTGTCTCTTATTTTTCAGTCAGACCCAATTTGAATAACGGTAGATACAATCTGTAGGTAATAAGAAGCTATCTGAAAATGTCATCCAGAATTAATACTATAACTCTACCCTCTCATTACAAACTTCATCCTGATGTTTATCATGGACCTGTCCTGAATTATATCAGGGACCAAATGTAAAAGCCCAATAAGATATTCATTTAATTATTAAAACTAAGAACTATAGCAATTTAAATTTTACCAGGCTTAAAAATCACTTACAAATCAAATTTCAAGTGATCAATGAATTTAAAATTTCAACAATCATTAACTATAATTATAAAGCCACAAAAAATTTTAAATATCTTACCATTTCAAACATTTAAATTTTTTATCTTTCTAAAATTTAATTCTGCTTATTTTTTTCATTCAGTTCGGTGAAAATCAAATTTTATTATTATAAATCTCGTTTTAAAAATTCTCTCCCGTCACTCCATTATACTTAACCTCAAATAGAAATTTCTAAAATTATGATTAACAAAATTTCATTTAATTGCTTTTATTTTTAACTTAGCGACATTTTTTAACCATTTCTTAATATTTAACTCTTGACATTCAAATATAATACTAAGATATTTGCTAAAGATTATGAGAGAGAGAATTTTAATTTCCTATCAAAAACTATCATACAAGGTTTTGCTCCCTTATCCTTTAATCAATTTAAAAATTACAAACAAAATAAAGGTGGTTCTATGATTAAACACATCACAAAATTTATTTTCACATTTTCTATCTTATTAATATTTACTTCATCTCTATTTGCCCAAGGTGTCACCACCGCAAGCATTCAAGGTGTAGTATCTGATAGAAATGGTGAACCACTTCCTGGGGCTAATGTTGTAGCCGTTCACATCCCATCTGGCTCTATATATGGGACTTCAACACGGGCAAATGGAAGATTTAACATTACAGGTATGAGAGTCGGTGGACCTTATACTATAACTGCTTCTTTCGTAGGTTACAATAAACAAATTTTAGAAAATGTATATCTTGAATTAGGTCAGAATCTCAGTTTGAATTTTATTCTTACTGAATCTCAAATTGAACTAAGAGACATAACAGTCGAGGCAGAAAGGGGCACAATTATTCGTTCTGATAAAACCGGAACCGCAACAACAATCCAGAGAGAAAATATTGAGTTGCTACCTACCATTTCAAGGAGACTCGAAGATCTTGTGCGATTGACACCACAGGCGGGATCAAATGCAAGAATTGGTGGTGTTGATAACAGGTTAAACAATATTACTGTCGATGGTTCTTATTTTAATAATTCTTTCGGTCTTGCAGGATTACCGGGAGATAGGACTGGCGTTGCACCAATTTCAATAGAAGCTATTGAACAAATTCAAGTAAATATTTCTCCTTTCGATGTAAGGCAGGGAAATTTTGTTGGCGCTAACATTAATACGATTACCAAGAGTGGTAACAATAGATATTCTGGTTCTGTTTATTATAATTATAGAAACAATGATTTTGTTGGAAAAAAAGCCGGGTCGGTTGATTTTAATCCTGGCACATTTAGATTTAATCAATTTGGTTTAACTTTAAGTGGACCAATCCTAAAAAATAAATTATTCTTCTTCGTTAATTACGAAACTGATAATCTCATTCAACCAGGTACAACATATCGTGCGAACTTAGGTGGAGAACCAGTCGGTGGAAATGTAACAAGAGTCCTTAAATCTGATCTCGATGCTTTAAGAGCATACTTAAAAAATAATTTCGGTTACGAAACAGGACCTTATGAAGGATATGATCATGAAACACCTTCAACTCGTTTCCTTTTAAGATTAGATTACAATCTCAATCCAAAAAACAAATTATCATTAAGATATACTCATCTTGATTCTTTCACTGATGTTCTCCTGTCTAATTCAAGTTCACTTGGTTTTGGAAATAGAAGATCAAATCTAACTGGATTAAATTTCCAGAACTCGAATTACCAGATAATGGAAAATATTCGTTCAATAATTGGTGAATGGAACTCTATAATTTCCGATCGAATGAGCAATAACTTAATAGTCGGTTATACTTATAATGATGAAAGTCGTAAATCCCGTGGAACTATGTTTCCTATGGTAGATATTCTTGAAGGTGGACAGGTTTATACTACATTTGGTTTTGAACCATTCACTCCGAATAACGAATTAAGATACTGGAGCTTCCAGCTTCAAAATAATTTAAATATCTTTTTAGAAAACCATACTTTAACTTTTGGATTGAGTCTTGAAAGATATCAATCTGAGAATGTTTTCTTCCCAGGTTCGCAAAGTGTATATGTTTATAACTCCTTAAATGATTTCTATACGGATGCAAATGATTACTTAGC
This sequence comes from uncultured Ignavibacteria bacterium, assembly GCA_937944105.1. Lineage (GTDB taxonomy): Bacteria > Bacteroidota > Ignavibacteria > Ch128b > Ch128b > Ch128b. The sequence goes on along the minus strand of CALDZP010000028.1, from coordinate 117,874 downwards.
AAATCCAAACAGAACTGTTTCCCCCGTAACTCTTAGAAGATTTCAAGTAAGATGGTCAAATATTCCTGGTCAGACCAAACCAATTCAGCCTTTGAAAGTCTGGTATGGTGGTGTTTACTTCCAGGATCAATGGGAAGTCGTCAAGAACCTTAACATAATTTCTGGTATTCGCTTCGATGTCCCAGCATTTGAAAAAACTGGATATTACAATCCAGAATTAGATACAATGTATTTTAAAGATGAGAATGGATTTACAGTTCAATATCGTACAGATAAAATGCCAGATCCAAAAGTATTAGTATCACCAAGAATTGGATTTAACTGGGATGTATTTGGAGATAAGACAACACAACTCAGAGGTGGAACTGGTATCTTTACTGGAAGACCAGCATATGTTTGGATTTCTAATCAAATCGGTAACAATGGTATTTTAACTGGTTTTGAGAGATTAGACAACACAAAGAATAGGCCATTCCATCCAGATCCAAATCATTACAAACCAGCAACTGTTACTGGTGCTCCAGCAGCCAGTTACGAACTTGCATTGACTGATCCGAATTTCAAATTCCCTCAAATGTGGCGAACTAATATTGGTATCGATAGAAAATTAATATATGATTTCATAGGTACTTTAGAATTTTTATATAGCAGAGATGTAAATGGTATTTATTACATTAATGCAAATTTGAAAGCACCAAATTCTCAATTTAATGGACCTGATAATAGACCACGATGGGTCGGGTCAAACAGAATCAACAGCAAAATTGATAATGCTATTGTTTTGAAAAATCAAAATGTTGGTTACTACTGGAATGTTGCGGCAGTTTTAGAAAAAACATGGTTAAACAACTGGTATGCGAAAGTGGGATATTTCTACGGCGTAGCTAAGAATACAATTGATCCAGGTTCAATTGCATTTGGTTCATGGAACAATAATCCACACTCTGGAAATCCAAATAATCCTGGTGTAGGATTTTCATTAAATAGCCCAGGTCATAGAGCTTTTGGTTCATTCTCATATAAATTTGATTACTTCAATTTTGGTTCAACAACCGTAACATTATTTATTGAAGGTGTGACTCAGGGTAATGGTAGTTATGTATTCTCAGGTGATCTTAATGGCGATGGTGGTACAAGCAATGATTTAATTTATATTCCAAAAGACAAGTCGGAAATGAATTTTGAACAGTACACTGTCACAGTTGGCGGAAATCCAATTACTTTCACTCCTGATCAACAGGCTGATGCCTGGGAAGCATTTATTAATCAAGATCCTTATTTAAGTAAGAATCGTGGTAAATATGCTGAAAGAGGCGCTGCATTCTTACCAATGGTTTGGAGAGCTGATTTAAGCTTTATCCAGGATTTCCATCAAAATTTCTTAGGATATAAAAACAGTTTACAATTTAGATTAGATATCCTTAACTTCACCAATCTTTTAAATAAGAATTGGGGTGTAGGTTCAACATTTACAACACTTCAACCACTTATTGCTCGTGGAGCTGATAGTCAGGGACGCGCATTATATCGATTGGCAAATATTGGCGGTGAATTAATTAAGGAAAGCTTTAGAAAGACAGCTACGATATTTGATGTCTGGAGAATACAATTAGGTGTCAGATACATGTTCAACTAATTAACCACAATACAAACCCTCTAAACTACTTGCAAGGCTGTCCTTTGTGGCAGCCTTTTTTGTATTGAAAAACATCTCACTAAATAATTTTTTCCATTTATAACTAGGTTAACATTACTTATCACTTGAATAAGAAATGCTAAAAATCTAAGTAAAAGTTTTTGCATACCAAATCTACTATGTCATTCTGCATTTTATAAAATCTAATAATATACTGAAACTTTGTTGAACAAATTCAGCATATAGTTTATTATGAAATTACCAATATTTATCATATCGAAGTTATTACGTAATCTAAAAACTCTGATAATGTAATTCCAAACTCGTTCAGGATGTTTCAGAATCTGAAAAACACAATGTCATCCCAAATTCAAATCAGCATCCTTCATTATATAACATTAGACCCTGAAACAAGTTCAGGGTGAGATGGCTCAGAAAGTCATTCCGAACTTGTTTCGGAATCTAAACGGTACTGAAACGTTGCTGAAATAAGTTCAGGGTGACAATCTAATGTGTAATAATTTATTTCTACACTAAAAGTCATACTATTCATTTCAGGAGCCCAAATGTCATTCCTAATTTCATCCCGATGAACATCAGGATAACTCGAACCTTTATTTGATTAAAGACACTAAAATAATACTCAAATAAAATTTATTAGAACATTCTGCTAAGTAGTAAAACAAAATAACTATCACAAGTTTCGCTTGAAATGATAATATTTTTATTATCATTAGTTATTTTTGTATATGGACGACTAAATTCTAATTTTAGAAAATTAAAGAGGTTTAAATGTCAATAAAATTTTCTGAAATACCTGATACTCCTGAACTTTTTAGAGACTACATTGAGAATTTTGATAAAGTTAAAGAATTTTACTTCTCAAATTTTAGAGATGAAAATCATCTCATAAAAAATATAGAAAATTTCAATAAGTCTTTAGAACATCGTGAAAAACTTGTTACCATTTTAAACAGACAGAATTTAAATGGTCAAACATCAGAAAAAACTAATACGAACATAAATTTACTTTTATCTGAAAATACTTTCGCAATTGTAACCGGTCAACAATTAGGAATTCTTACAGGTCCTTTATACACTATTTATAAAATTATAACTGCAATAAAGCTTTCCAATCAATTAAATGATAAATATCCCGAATTGAAGTTTGTCCCCATTTTCTGGCTCGAGGGCGACGATCATGATTTTGCTGAAGTAAACTGGATTAAAATATTGGATAACGAAAACAGTTTGACTAAAATAATCTATGATGATGGTCTTGATATCGAAACAAACAGAGGTCCGATGGGAAATTATCAATTTGATTTAATGATTGATAATTTCATCGAAAAAATCTCGTCTTCATTGCGTGAAACAGAATTTAAATCAGATATTCTTACTCTTATAAAGAAACATTATTATGCTGGTGCAACATTTAAATCGGCATTTGTGGGATTAGTAAGAGAATTTTTTGATAAATATGGTTTGATAATTCTTGACCCCCAGGATATAGAAATAAAAAAATGGTTGAAGGACATTTTTATCAAAGACATAGAAAGTTATAGATTTATTTCAGAGGAATTAATTTTGAGAAGTGCAAAGCTTGAGGAGAGATACCATGCACAGGTTAAGATTAAACCAATAAATCTCTTTTATGTAGAAGATGGTGGTAGATATTTGATTGAACCTTCAGGTAACGATTTTCGATTAAAAGGCAAAAGAAAAAAATTTACAATAGATCAGTTAATAGCTGAAATTGATTCTAATTCAGAAAAATTTAGCCCGAATGTCATATTAAGACCTGTCTGTCAGGATTTTATTTTACCAACAGCATACTATGTAGCTGGACCATCAGAAATTTGTTATCATGCTCAAATTTATCCTTATTATGGGATTCATAATCTTACTCCACCAATATTGTATCCCCGTGCAAGTGCAACAATTATAGAGTCAAAAGTTCAAAATGTATTGAATAAATATTCTCTAAAACTTATTGACTTTTTTACAGACCTCGAGAAGTTAGCAACTAATGTAACTGATAAAAATTCCGAAGTAGTTGTGAATGATTTAATTACTTCAACTATTAATGAATTAGAAAAACCTTTTGAAAATTTAAAGAACAATTTAGTAAAAATTGATTCTACTCTTGAAGATGTTGTAACCAATTCAAAGAACAAAACATTTCAAATTCTTGAAATTGTAAAAGAAAAAGCATTAAATGCACAAAAAAAGAAAAATGAAATAACTTTCAGACAGATTTACAAAACATCAAACATTTTATATCCAGATGAAAATTTGCAGGAAAGAGAAATTAACTTTGTTTATTTTGCCAATAAGTACTCTCTGAACTTTATAAAATATATTTTCGAAAAATTGGATATAAATCTTTATGAACATCAAATTATAGAAATAGGATAGGTAACTAATTGGAGCTTCATTAAAATAATTACATTCATTATAAATCATTGTTTACCCTCATATTTCTGATAATGATGGTGCTTATGAGCAACATTTAACTTAACTCACCATAATGTGTCACCCTCACCTCAGGTCAGAATTTAAGAAACCTCAAAATGTAATTCTGATATTCTTGCGGAATTTAGAAAGATTAGTGTCACTTCGAACTTGTCTATGGATCAAAAAACAATGTTATCCCTGATCTGGTTTCCGAATCTAAACCTTCGTAATGTCACTCTGAATTTATTTCAACATCTTTTTTTAACATTAGACCCTGAAACAAGTTCAGGGTGACAAGACTTTTTAAGTCATTCCGAACTTGTTTCGGAATCTAAAAACTCTCAAAATGTCATCCTAAATTTATTTCAACATCCTTTTTTAATAATAGACCCTGAAACAAGTTCAGGGTGACACGACTCCAAAAGTCATTCTGAACCTTGTCATGCTGAATATCAGGATGTTTTAGAATTTGAAAATTATAATCTCATCATGATTTTATTTCACGGTCTTTTTTTATTTAATAAGAGTTCCCTGATCCCGAAAAATCTGAACAGGTTAATAAAATTGCATGTATTAGAAAGCCTCTTTTAATTTTATCCCCACCTTTTTGACTCTTCAGCAGCTGGACAATTTAAAATATATTTCCTTAATTCTTCCAGACTGGCAGTAGCAAGAGCAATTGATGTATCAGCAGCACCATAATACAATTTTACCTCATCACCCTCAACAATCCAACCACACGGAAAAACAACATCATCGACATCACCTTCTCTTTCATAAAACTCTCTCGGTCCAAAAATCCATTCGTCGCTTCTTCTAAGAACTTTTGTTGGTTCGTCTTTATCGAGAAGAGCAAGTCCCAATCGATAAATTGCACCACCAGCAGTTCTCTTTACTCCATGATAAAGGATTATCCACCCTTCAGGAATTAATAGTGGAGGTGGTGATAAGCCAATTTTATTTGCATCCCACCACGCACCTTCTCGAGCCCTAATTAAAATTCTATGCTCACCCCAATGCAGGAGATCCGGTGAATAAGATATCCAAATATGAGCTGCTGAATAAGGAGTAGAAATAATTGGTCTATGAATTAAAGCCCATCGATTTCCAAATTTTACTGGGAAAAGTGCAGCATCTTTATCTTCAGGAGGAAGTATAGCTCCTACCTTAAAAAATTTTTCGAAGTCCTCTGTAAATGCAAGAGAAACCAGAGGTCCACCATGTGAATATGCAGTGTATGTAATTGCAAATTTTTTTAATTCTTCAAGATAAGTAATTCTTGGATCTTCAATACCCCAGATTTCTTCAGGGAATTTATCAGGTTCCGGGAATAAAGCTGGTTTGTTATCAATAATCCATTCATCAACTCCGTTCTTACTTCTGGCAATTAATAAATGAGAGATACCTCTCATGTCTTCTACACGCATCAATAAAATTATTTGATCATTAAATTTGATAGCACCAGCATTGAAAACAGAATTAGCACTATAAGGAATATCATTTACAGTTATTATTGGATTTTTGGGATAACGTTTGAATAATTCAAGTTTTGAATTACTCATATTTCCCCCATTTTGTTGTTAATTGTTTTTAAATTATTCTTCAAGATGGTTTAATTTTTCGTAAGCTTTAACCATATTTTCTATTCTATAGACTTCTGCAAGGGAGATTAAAAAACTTAAAGTTGATTCCGCACCTTGATTAAGATTTACTCTATCAACTTGAAGAGCATCATAACATCCACCAGTAGAAACATCATAAAGTTGAAGCCCAAGATCGTTTTTTCCGAAGAACCATTCAAAAATTAATTTTGATAATTTATACCACTCATCATCACCAGTGACTCTGTAAGCTTCAGCGCAAGCAAGAATAGCATCACAAACTGAAACTGGTTGTTGATCAAATCGAGCTCTTTCTTTTCCCTTAACAAACCAACCTTCAGAACCAATTGGAGAAAAGTAACCTTTCTCATTTAGCTGCAAATCAATTAACCATTTTAATGATTCTAACCCTACTGTAAGAATCTCGGAATTATTCATTTGATATCCACTCAAAATTAGAGCTTGAGAAATTTTAGCATTGTCGTAGGTAAGATAATTTTCAAACCATTTCCAATTTTCAGTTGCTACATCACTATAAAGACGCATCAATTTGTTAACCAATTCTTCACGAATACTCAATACAAGTCTATCACCACTTAATTTTTGTAAATATTCATTGATACCGAGAAGTCCAAAAGCCCACGCTCGAGGTGAGGTTAATTCTGGAATGATTGAAATTGTATCATTAAACATTTGCGTAGCCCAGATTTGTAAATGTTTTTTTGTAGATTTTCCAATTACAGTTCCCAATGCCCATATTGTCCTACCCTGCGAATCATCAGAACCTATTTCTTCAGTCCACTTCCTTTCAAAATTCATGAAATTTCTAAATCTTCTAATTTTATTATTATATGCATATTCAATAAATGCAGCATAAATGTTAGCTAGTCTATAAACATTATCATCTGCAATACCCAGATCATCAAGTTGAACTGTAAAAAACAAAGCACGAGCATTGTCATCAAGACAATAACCTTCATTATATCTTGGGATGGAAAATCTGGCGTGCTGCAAAATGCCAGTGGAATCAGTTAAATTATTTAAATGTTTCAAATTGAATTCTGGTAATTCCATTCTTTGATCATCTAATGTTTTTAATGGAGTAATCGAAGATGGTTTCTGAAGAGCCAACTCTCGTGCCTGTTGAAATGAATTAATATATAAATGTGCGATATTACTCCATACCATTTCTCTTCCAATCATGTAGGCTTTTTTTCTCATTGAATGACGGCGAGCTTCATTGGATAAAAGTTCAATCACAGCATCTGCAATTGCATCTGAGTCACGAAATGGAACTAATATTCCTCTATCATCTGAAAGTAATTCTTCAGCATGCCAGTATGGAGTAGAAATAACGGCTTTGCCACATCCAAATGTATAAGATAATGTTCCAGATGTAATTTGGGCTTTATTTAAGTAAGGTGTTATATAAATGTCAGCAGCACCAATGAATTCATTTAATTCTTCTGAATCAACAAATCGATTATAAAAAATTACATGCTTTTTAATATTCAATTCATGTGCAATTCTTTCAAGAAATAATCTATAAGATTCACCATGTTCTTTAAGGATATTTGGATGAGTCGTTCCTAAAATAATATAAACTACATTTGGGAATTTTTTAATAATCTTTGGTAATGCCCACAAAACATATTCAATGCCTTTTCCAGGAGAAAGCAATCCAAAAGTTAGTATAACATAATTTCCTTCAACACCAAATCTGTCTTTATAAAAATTTGGATCAACAAAAGGCATGTCTGGTATCCCGTGAGGGATTAAATCAATTTTTTCATCAGGAACTTTGTAAATTTCTCTAAGAAATGTTCTTCCTTTTTCTGTCATTGTTATAACTTTAGATGAATAATTAATTACTTCCTTTAAAACTTTTTTCTGTTCAGGATTTGGCTTTTCAAGAATTGTATGTAAAGTTGTTACAATGGGCATTCTTAAATTTCTAACAAGAGCAAGAATATGGCTACCTTCTACTCCACCAAAAATACCATACTCATGCTGAAGTGAAACCACGTCAACATTATTATAATTCAGAAAGTCTGCTGCCTTTTGATAGGTCGAAATATCCTGTTTAATTATCTCAAATCGGACTTCAGATGGATAATCAAAGTTTTGGTTTTTATCTGTTATTGCCAAAACAATAGAGTCAATCTGTGGATATTGATTTTTAATTGCATTGTATAATTCATATGTAAAAGTTGCTATTCCACATCTACGGGGTAAATAGTTACCGACAAAAGCGATTTTTTTAATCTTTTGTTTTTTCATCATAATGCCTCCATTAAATTATAGCCTCTGGATGAATTAATATTTTATTCATCTCAAATTCCAAAGTTCCAACAATTAATAATTTTTTAACATTATCTTAATCATTAATACATCAATCATTAATAGCTTTACAAAAAAGGAGAAGATATGTTAACAGCATTAGAAAAATTTCAACAATTTGAAGATTTACTTATGATTCAGTTGAGCCATATTTTGTTAGAAAATAACAATAAGAAGAAACTTATCTTCAAGAAATTTTTTGTTTTCATTACTCGACTTGGTGATGGATTCTTATATCCATTAATTATCATTTTGTCAATACTTATTGACAGTTTTCAATTAAAATTACTGCTCAGTTTTTTAATTGGTTTTTCAATAGAAAGAATTTTGTATTACTTAATTAAGAATACCACCAAACGGGAAAGACCGTTTGAAAAATTAAAAATTAAAGACATAATTATTCTGCCCCCTGATAAATACAGTTTTCCATCTGGTCATACTTCATCCTCTTTTTTATTTGCAACTCTTTTCAGTTTATTTTTCCCACAATTAACGATTATTGTATTTACCTTTGCTGTTCTTGTTGCATTTTCCCGAATTATATTAAATTTACATTATCCAACCGATGTTTTAATCGGTTTACAAATTGGAATTCTTACAGCAATAATATCCTGGGAGTTAACTAAATTAATTCTGTTATGAAAAAATTTTTCTGGGGAGTTGCAACATCATCTTTTCAGATAGAAGGTCACATAGAAAATGATTTTACACAATGGGAAAAGGAAGGAAAATTTAAGAGAGATGGTTTAAATCCTACATATGATAATGGTTCAAATCACTGGATAATGTGGAAAGAAGATTTTGGATTGCTCAAGGAGCTTAATGTCAATGCCTATCGATTTTCATTTGAATGGTCAAGGATTCAACCAGAGCCAAATTCATTTTCGGAAAAAGCCCTTGATCAATACGAAAGAATGATTGATTACTTATTGAAAAATGAGATTGAACCTTTTCCTACGCTTCATCATTTTACACATCCAATCTGGTTTCATGAATTTTCTCCCTGGCACACAGAAAAATCAATTGATGTTTATTTTGAATTTGTTGCAAAGATTTTTAATAGATTCAAGGACAGAGTTAGATACTGGATTACATTTAATGAACCATTAGTTTGGGTTATGGCAGCTTATGGTGAAGGTAATTTTCCACCAGGTATTAAAAATCTTAATTTAATGATGGATGCTTTATATAATATTTTGATCGCTCATTCAAAAGTATATGATTTAATTAAATCATCTTCACAAAATTTCCAAACTGGAATTGCTAATCACTTTATTGTTTTTAAGAGTGATAGAGATTGGTTTTTGCTTGACAAAGCTGTTAGAAATAGAATTCATAAATTTTTTAATCTGGTGATACCCGATGCTTTTATCACTAACAATTTAATAGTTTCCCTTCCACCAATCTTAAAATATGAAAAAGAAATTAACTTAAATAATAAAATTGATTTTTGGGGTGTTAATTACTACTACCGTTTATTTACAAAATTCAAATTAAGTTTATCCAATCCATTTTATTTTTATACGAAACATCCAGAAACTGACACGGGATGGGAAATCTATCCTAAAGGAATATTTAAAGTTTTGAAAATGATATCAAAATACGGGAAACCCATTATTGTAACAGAAAACGGAATCGCTATTAATGATGAAAAAATTAGAATGAAATTTTTAAGGAAACATTTGAAATTTATATTCAAAGCAATTCAACAAGGAATTGATATAGATGGATATTTTTATTGGAGTTTACTTGATAACTATGAGTGGCTATTTGGTAAATCAAAGAGATTTGGTCTTGTTTACGTCGATTATGAAAATGAATTTAAAAGAATTCCTAAAGAAAGTTTTTATTATTACAAAAATTTAATTCAAATTTATAATCAAAAACTTGACGTAATTTCAACAGAAAATAAAGTAGTATGACATTAAAAGTTATATTTTTTATAGCTCTTGCAATAAGTATTATTTACCATATAATTGTTTTTATCCAAGCTTTCTTCAATGTTAGAAAAGATAAAAAATTTTTAGCGCAGAATACCCCTAATTATTACCCTAAAATATCAATTTTGAAACCTCTCAAAGGAATTGACGATGAATTGGAACAAAATATTAAATCCTTTTTTGAACTGGATTACCCTGATTATGAAATAATTTTTGGATTTCATTCTGCTAATGATCCTGCAATTCAAATAGTAAAAAAATTAGTTGAAACTTATCCTCTCATCAAAACAAAAATTGTGATAGATACTACCGAAATAGGACTAAATCCTAAAATCAACAATCTTAATAACATTTATCCTTATTGTGACGGTGAAATAATTTTTATAAGTGATAGCAATACAAGGGTTAAACCTGATTTTTTAAGAAAAATAATTCTATATTTTAATGATGAAAATGTGGGACTAGTTTCAGGAGCTATTAAAGGAACAGGTGCCAAAAATATATTTGCGTTATTTGAAAATTTACATTTAAACTCTTTTACTTTTGGAATTGTTCAGGCAGCCAGTTCAATTGCAAATATTCAAATAACAATTGGTAAAGCAATCCTTATCCGAAAAAATATTCTTGATGCAATTAATGGATTCCAGAGATTTAAGGATTATCTTGCCGAGGACCACCTGATGGGTCTTGAAGTGAAAAGAACTGGATATAAAGTTAAAGTTTCTACTATAACAATTGAGAATATTAATCAGAAGTGGTCACTTAAAAAAATTCTAAATCGTCATAGACGCTGGACATTAATGAGATTAAATATTGATCCAATATTTTATTTCTTAGAGTCACTAACCAACACGAGTTTCATGTCATTAATATTTATACTTTTTTATCCAAGTTTATATCTTATTGGTATATTTGGTATAATGCTAAAAATATTATTTGATTACTTGACAGCACGGCTAATTTGTGATTCACTGAAGTTTGCTCACTTTTTATTAATTCCATTCAAAGATTTACTAATGGGATTAATTTGGTTTTCACCTTTTATTTATAATAAAATTGACTGGCGAGAATCAAAATTGAAAGTTATTAAAAATTCAAAATTGTTACCTGTAAGTTAAGTCGATTAAATTAAATTAGATAAATTTTTAGAAATTTATTAAATTTGCGTCGCAGTTTGAAAAAATTGTTCTTAATATTGTTATTAATCGGGGAGTAGCTCAGCCCGGCTAGAGCGCTTGGTTTGGGACCAAGAAGTCGCAGGTTCGAATCCTGTCTCCCCGACTCTAATAATATATAATTTGCCCTTTCTTTTTATTCACACTATTTACCAAGAAGTCAAAGCAGGTTGAGAAAATTTTTCGCAAGAAAAATTTTCGAAATCCCGACTCTTCGGGATTCGAATCCCCTCTCCCCGACTCTAATAATATAATTTGCCTTTCTTTTAGTTCACACCATTTATCAAGAAGTCAAAGGAGGTTGAGAAAATTTTTCGCAAGAAAAAAATGAAGTTAAAACCATCATCCTTAATTTATTTAAGGATTTAATTTTATCTCGACTCTCATCCTTCAGAACTTGTTTCGTGTTTAAAAACATCTCAAAAAGTAATCTTGAATTTGTTTTAAGATCTAAATCATAATACTTCAATTTTGAACTTGCTTCAGATTCTAAAGTGACTGAGACTGTCATCCTGAATTTTTTTAAGACCTAAAATTAACATTGTCCTTATGGAGTTTTTTCAAAATTTTCAGAGATGCTGAAATGGGTTCTGCCTGAAAAGAAAGGACAGTGCTGAAATGAATTCAGCACAAGTTCAAACATAAAATTAATTTGCAATTGAGAGCTTACTTTTGAAACTTATTTTTATTCAATTCTTTTGGATTTGTTTATTTCATGTGTTGCCATTTAAAACAGAGTCAGATTCCAGTCTATTAATATATTCAACTCCTTCGAAGTTATTTTTTGAATAAATCTTTAACTAAAAGCTGTTCGAGAATTATCATTCCAAATTTGCCTCTGGATTATATAAATGTTATTCTAAAATTGTTTCAAAAATTGAAGAATCCCAAATATCTTTCTGAGCTTGTTTCAAAAATTAATAAGTCTCAAAATGTCATTCAAAATTTTTTCAGGATATTTAGAGATACTAAGAGAAAATAAATTTATGCTTGTGCAAAATCATTAGACAAAAAAATACAATTAATTCGATTATACCCGTTATAAATAATAAATACTACTTCATATCACAAAGAAGTTCTCTATATCATAATACATCTTAAATTAAAATTTTCATTACAGAAAAAATTTTTTAATTTACTGATAAGAGAAATAATTATGACAACAAAAGTTTTTCAATCACCATTACTGGTAATTCCATCAATAGACATTAAGGATGGGAAACTTGTAAGGATAGTTCAGGGAATTCCTAAAAAAGTACCATCCAATTATCCAGATGATCCAATAGAAATGGCAAAAATCTGGCGTGCAGAAAATGCAAAATGTCTCCATGTAGTCGATTTTGATGGTGCCTGGTATGGTTCCAATAAAAACTTGAAAGTCATTGAAAAACTAATTCAGTCAGTTGTAATACCTGTTCAAGTTGGAGGTGGATTAAGGACGATAGAAAAGATACGTGAAATTTTTAATATAGGTGCATCCAGAGTCGTTTTAGGAACAATTGCTGTTACCAATCCTGAAATTCTACAGCAAGCAATTGATGAGTTCGGTACTGATAAATTAATTGTTTCTCTTGATGTGATCAAAAACTCAGTAATAATTAAAGGGAGAAAAGAAACTTCAGGATTAAATCCTGTAAGTCTTGGTTTAAATCTTAAAGTGATGGGAATTAAAAGATTAATAGTTACAGATGTAGAAAAAAATGGCTTACTGCTTGGACCAAATATTGAGTTACTAAAATTGTTAGCAGAAAAAGTTAAATTAAAAATTACTTCATCAGGTGGTATATCAGGTTATAAAGATTTAATTTCTTTACTTGATTTAACACCTTTGGGAGTTGATTCTGTTATTATTGGTAGAGCGTTATATGAAAATAAATTTCCCTGCCAGGAACTCTGGCGTATTGCAGAATATGGAACAATAATATAATTTAGATAAAAATGGAAAAGGAAAAATTACAAGTTCGAAGTAGCCTCTGGTCAAATATCTTTAAGGCAGAAAGTGACGAACAAAAAATATTGGACCTTTTAAGAAAATTCCCTGCTTTTGCTGAACTTAAAAAACGTGAACTCAAATTAATTAGAAAACTTGTCCAGGTTCGGGAATATTTACCAAATGAAATAATCTTTTATGAAGGTGACCCTGGTGTATCAATGTTTATCATTGAAAGTGGAAAAATTGAGATCTCTCATACTTTTAAATCAGGAATTAAGCAAGAAATAGCTCATTTATTTGCAGGTGATTTTATGGGTGAGTTTAGTGCAATTGTTGAAGGATACCGAACAGCCACTGCAACTGCATTAACCGAATCAAGGTTACTTATAATTTTTCGACCTGATCTTCTTGAACTTATCTATCGGGAACCTTCTCTTGGGGTTAAGATTCTTCTAGGATTTTCTAAAATCTTTGTTGAAAAAATCAGAAATATGAATCGAGATTATTTAGACCTTTACGAACTTTTACATTACGAAAAACAACTTGATAAGTGAGGTGATCATGGAACTTAAGATTGACAAAATTTTAGTCCCTATTGATTTTTCAGAATACTCAAAGATGGCGCTTGATTACTCGATAGAATTTTCGAAAAGATTTAATTCGGAATTAATTTTAATCTATGTAATTGAACCAATTGTTTATCCTAGTGATTTTGGACTTGGTCAAATTCCAATAAGTCAAGTTGATTTTGAAATTCAATCCAGAGCTGAAGATGAATTGAAAAAACTTATAGAAGATAAAGTTCCTTCTGAAATTAAAGCTTCCTATATTGTTAAAACCGGCAAACCTTTCTTAGAAATTATTAATTCTGCAAAAGAATTGAATTGTGATTTGATAATAATTGCAACCCATGGACACACTGGAATTGAGCATATTCTTTTTGGAAGCACTGCTGAAAAAGTTGTAAGGAAAAGCCCTGTTCCAGTATTAGCCGTTCGAGAAAAGAAGGTTAATAAGTAAATTTAATTTTTCCGATTAAGAATAAATTTCACCAGATCAATCAATGCATTTTTACTTTCAGAATCATGGTATTTTGAAATGATTTCAATAGCTCTGGTAGCATATTCATTTGCTCGATTATTTGCGTAATCAATTCCATTATATTTTGTTACAAAATCAAATATTGAATTAAGATCTTTGTTACTTAATTTACCTTTGATTAAATTTTTAATATTTTTCACTTCATTCTTTTCAGCTTGTTTTAATGCATAAATTATTGGAAGTGTAAGTTTCTTTTCTCTTAAATCATTCCCTGTTGGTTTACCCATTATGCTTGAACTTCCCTCAAAGTCTAAAATATCATCTTTAATTTGAAATGCTATTCCAAGAAATTCTCCAAACTGCCGAAAATCATTAATAATATTTTGATCTGTTGTAACACTCATAGCACCAATTGTTGTACAGGTTGAAAATAATGAAGCCGTCTTATCAGAGATTATTTTAAGATAAGTCTCTTCATCATTATTCAATTTTCTAATTTTTTGAATCTGAAGTAATTCGCCTTCACTCATTCTTTTTACTGTGTTAGTAATCACTTTTAAAAATTCAAATTCATTATTATCCACAGCGATTTGCAATCCCCTCGCTAAAAGATAATCTCCCATTAAAACAGCAATCCTATTTTTCCAGATTGCATTAATTGAAGGGAGTCCTCTTCTTGTATCTGAATTATCAACAACATCATCGTGAACAAGCGTTGCAGTATGCAACATTTCTACCAAAACAGCTCCACGATAAGTATGTTCATTAACCACTCCTAAAGTTTTAGCTGAAAGCAAAACCAATGTTGGACGAATTCTTTTACCTTTTTGCCTTAAAATATATCTAACAATCAGTTCGACTAAACCAACTCGAGAACGCATTTGAACAGAAAAGAATTTCTGAAATTCTTTTAATTCTTCTTTAATTGGTTCTATAAAATTTTTTAATTCTTTATCCTTCACTCTTTTTTCTCATCGAAATTTTTGAGACCCATATACTAATTTCATATAACAAAAATAAGGGAATTGCTAATAAAGATTGACTAACAGGATCCACAGTTGGAGTTATAATTGCAGCAATAATTAAAATTATGACTATTGCATACCTCCAGTATCGCCTCATTATATGTGGAGTTAATAAACCTAATTTTGTCAAAAAAAATGAAAGCATCGGTAACTCAAACACAATACCTGAAAGAATAATTAAACTTATAACGATTGAAAGATACTCATCAATAGCAAATTTATTTTCAATCTCTGTAGAACCGAAAGTGAATGCAAAGTTTAATGAATAAGGTAGAAGAATGAAATAAGCAAAAGCTGCACCTAATAAAAAAGATAAAGATGTAAAAATTATAATTAATGAAACATATCTTTTTTCATGTTTATGCAATGCAGGTTCAATAAATTTCCATATTTGATAAATAACCCATGGCAAACTTAAAATTAACCCACTAAATAACGCCACCTGAAAGTAAAGAAATAACTGACCAAACGGTTTTAAATTTTGAAGTTTAACACCAACCCTAATAGCAGGATACAAAAGAATATCATTTATAATTACCTCAATGAAAATCCAACTAATAATTGCTGCTACAACAATACCAATTAATGATTTGATAATGGTCCATCTTAATTCTTCCAGATGTTCAAGGAAAGTCATCTCCTTGAATTCAGCTTCATTCTCGACTTTATTCAAGCTATCACTCATTTATTGTATTTCGTTGAGCAAATCTTTATAGATTGGAAATTTTAAGCAGAATTGTTTTACTTCCTCTCGTATCGTTCTTAACTTGTTTACATCATTTATGTCTGTCAAAGCAGAATCGATAAATTCAAAAATCACATCCATTTCATTTTCCTTCATTCCTCTTGTAGTAACAGCAGGGGTTCCAATTCTAATTCCGCTTGTAACCATAGGACTTTGAGTATCATAAGGAACCATATTTTTATTAACAGTAATTCCAGCTAAACCTAATGCATCTTCAGCTTGTTTACCAGTTAAGCCTTTTGAACGTAAATCAATTAAAATCAAATGATTATCTGTGCCATCAGTAGTAACTTTATAACCTTTTTCAATGAATCTTTGAGCAAGTCTTTGTGCATTTTTTATAACTTGTTTTGAGTATTCCACAAATTCTGGTTTTAATGCTTCACCAAAAGCTACAGCCTTTGCTAAAATGACATGCATTAATGGACCACCTTGGATCCCAGGCATTACATTTGAATCAATTATTTCAGAGATCATTTTTAATCTACCACTTTTAGGAGCACGGATTCCCTCACGGTTTTCATAATCTTTACCGACCATAATCATGCCACCGCGAGGACCCCTCAAGGTTTTATGAGTTGTTGTTGTAACAAAATCACAATAAGGCATTGGATCATTTAATAATTTTGAAGCAATTAATCCAGCGGGATGCGCAATATCAGCTATTAAATAAGCATTTATTGAGTTTGCTATTTCTCTAAATTTTTTGTAATCCCAATCTCTTGGATAAGCGCTTGCACCTATTACAATTGCCTTTGGCTTGTGTTGTTTAGCCAAAGATTCTACTTGATCAAAATCTATTAATTGATTGTCCTCTCGCACATTATATGCAATCACTTCAAAAAATTTACCACTGAAATTAACCGGTGAACCATGAGTTAAATGACCACCATGAGCCAGATTTAATCCCATAATTTTATCACCAGGTTTCAAGATAGAAAAATAAACAGCCATATTAGCTTGCGAACCTGAATGAGGTTGAACATTTACATATTCGCATCCAAATAACTTTTTAACTCTTTCTCTTGCAAGATCTTCTGCCATATCGACATATTCGCAGCCACCATAGTATCTTTTACCAGGATAACCTTCAGCATATTTGTTGGTTAATACTGAACCTAAAGCTCGGAGCACATCTAAACTTACATAATTTTCTGATGCGATTAATTCAAGCCCTTCTTCCTGACGGAGAATTTCTTTCTTTAATATATCTTGTGCAACTTGATCGTTTAATTTGAAACCTAACATTTGTATTTCTCTTCCAGTTTGTTGATTTTTTCTATTCTTCTTTCATGTCGACCACCTTCAAAATTTGAATTAATAAATGCTTCTATAATTTCTTCAGGTGAGTCTTGTAATTTTATTCGAGCACCTAATGCAATGACATTTGCATTGTTATGTGCTTTAGCAAAATGAGCCATTTCCTTTGATGTGCATAATGCCGCTCGAATACCGGGAATTTTATTGGCAGAAATTGAAATCCCAATACCTGTACCACAAATAATACATCCAAAATCACAATTATTATTTACAACTTCCAGTGCAACTGCTTCTCCAAAGTCAGGATAATCACAACTTTGTTCAGAGAAGCAACCTTTATCTAAAATTTCAAAGCCTTTCTGAATAAGAAAGGCTTTGATTTGTTCTTTTAATTTAAAACCCGCGTGATCAGATCCTATAGCTACTTTCATTATTGTCAAGGTACCACAATGCTTTTTCCAATCCAATTATAACAAGGACCTTCAATTTTAATAACAGTTCCGGACTTTAATTTTCTAAAGAAATAATCTTCTTTTGTTGGAACCGAAGATGATAATGACTTAATTGCTTCATCTGCAATAGAAGCTACAGATGGATCAATAGATTTTGCTTTTTTATATGTATCCATTGCAAGTTGTAGAACAACTTTATCCATAAAATCAAACGTTCCGCAACGTTGAACAGCAGATTGATAAAGTGTAGCTTCATATATATATGGTAAACCCCAATTCTTATCAACTTCAGAAGCTCTATAGAAAAATGTTCTTGCTGTTGGAAGTTGTCCAAGTTCTTTATAACAAATACCTATGTTCAAAGGATATTCTCGAACCTTTGGATTTAATTCAAAAGCTTTTTTATAAGCTTCGATCGCTTTTTGATATTTTTCTGTTTTTTGATAGCAAGTTGCAAGTCGCGACCAATAAGTTTCGGAATCATTAACTTTCTTCACAAGAAATTCAAGAGGTTCAATTGCTTTTTCATATTCGCCAGTTTGATAAGTTATAGAAGCATACTGCCAGGCTTTTTGAAGATTATCTTTATCAAGTTTCCAGGCATTGTAAGTAATTTCAATAAGCTGCTCAATGTTTTCTGCCAGTGATTTCATACGCTCAAGGGGAATTGGATTATTTGGATCTTTTGTGGAAGCAGTTTGATAAAGTTCAAAAGCCTTTAATCGATAGTCATTTTCATCTGTAGCAAGTTTAATATAAAGTAATCCTAATCTATCGACATAATAAAAGTCTAACTCTTTATCAATTTCATAAGCTCTTTCATAAGCCTTAATTGCATCCAATTCCCTACCTGAATACCATGTTTCAAGATAATAACCCATTTTCCTATAATAATAAGCTGCATTTTCAGGTTGAGTTTTAATTGCAAGTTGGTAAACATACATTAGTGTATCAGCATACATTTTTTTCATTTCATCATTTGTTGAAGTCGAATCATGTAGAAAAATCAAACAGTCTTCTAATTTCAGAAAGATAGTTTTAAATTTTGCAGGGTTGATTTCTAAAATCTCAAATCCATAAGGTAAAGCCGTTTCATAATCTCCATTTTTATGATATTCTGAGAATAGACTCCATTTGCGGTAAATCTTTAAAGTATCTGGTTGAGTTTCCCCTTGACCAAATGATGGAGAAACAAAGAGAATTGAAATTAATATTGCTAAATAGAAAAATTTGTTTTTCATTTTTTTACCTATGATTTTTATTCTTCATTTCTTACAAACCAGATTTCTGCAAAATTTATTCCAATCCAAATATTCAAAATTTTTTCTTTAACAAAAATATTATCTCGATTACCTCGAATTGAATATTGTAAACCAAAATCCAATAAATTTAATTGATCAATTGGTAATGAAAAACCAGCCTTAAATCCATATTCATTTATTTTCTGTTTATTTATTTCAATACCAATATTTTTGGTAAAAAATCCTAAACGCCAGGTAATTGCATCTAAATATTTTTCCGGTCTTGAAATGGGTACATACTCAAATCCGATTGATACATAATGTTGATTTGTTGTCGAAAAGTTCGTCTGAGTCGGTGTATTTAATTTTGTCCAGTTCTGATTTAAATAATCTACATATAAATTTAATCGATCAGAAAATTTAGTATACAAACCAACTGAAAATTGAGCAGGCAATTTTGTTTCGAAAGATTCGCTACCTGTGGTATCTATAAAGATTCCCTGTTTTAATTCAGTCTTATTTGATTTCAATGATGTTTGATTTAAGTAGCTAATTCCAATTTTAAGATCTTTGACTGGAAGAAAATCCAGATAAGAACTTAAATTTTTTGATATGTAAGCCAAACGAAATGCTAAGCCATTATAATTTGTCTCGGTTGTAAATGAAGGATCGATTATGGAAGTATTATTAAATTCTGTAGAAATTTTATTTATAACTGTACCAATCATAAAATTGGTAGAGAAACCCAACGAACCAAATTCTTTTAGTTCATAAGAAAGTGCAACAAAATAATCTGTCAGTCCACCAATAGATTCATATTTAATATGATACGGAATTGAATCAAAGTATTTAGTTGGTGAAAGAACTTTATAATTAACTTTAGTAAAGGGGGATATTCCGCCGCTTAAAACTATTCCATAATCTCTTTGAATTGGTATCGCTAATAATAAATTTTCAAAGGACCCATTTCGTATTTGATTTTTAGAATTTTGATCAGAATAATTATTATAGCTATAATTTAATGATGCAGCAAACTTTACAAATTTTATTTGAGTTGTACTTGCAGGATTGAATGGATTTATATCAAAGTTATCAGAACCTGCTATTCCAAGTCCAAATCCACTGCGCCGAACGGTAGGATTTAAATTTAGTTCACCTACTCCAAAATTTGAATAAATTGATGTCGTTTGACCAAACAAAAAGTTTGAGACAATTATTAGTGTTAAGAAAATTTTTTTCATTTTTTATAAGAATAATTGATAATTAATTGAGGACGTTTTTCGAATATTGTTGCATTTGGTCCATAAAAAACAAACTTATCAACTCCACCATCTGGGTCACGAGTGGAAAGCAAAAATCCACGATTAGCATCATTATCAATCCACTTTTGAATAAAATAATTAACCTGACCTTCGTAATAACCGTATTCAGTTTTTACAAGTGTAAATGCTACTGCACTATCAATTGAGATTTTTGTAGAGTCAGTAATGTACTGAACCATTAAAGAATCATAATGACTTGTACCGAATTTTGATGATAGTGTATCTGGATATAATCTGATTAATGTAGAATTTACAATTGCATTTTTAGGAACTCTTGATATATCAAAATAGATTAATGATTTCGTTTTTATACCAGATTGTAATACAATTTTTGAATCATCCGTTACTGGTTCAACCGATGATTCTATTGAAGATTCTACTACATGTAAATCAGCGTCGACGAAGAATTTCAATGAATCAATCTTTGAATTATATTGAGCTACAACTTCAAGAACAATCGGATCACCTAAGTAATAGGCATTTGATGAAGCAAAACCCTTTATATAATTTGTGGAAGCCGTGGGACTAAAAAATAAACCTTGTAGTTTTCTTGAAGAATCTGAAGCAACTAACTTAAACCAATTTAAAACTTTATTTGTATTTAATTCACAATAAAATAAGGTATCGTCATCAATTGTCCTATTTAAGATATTTTCATCTGCAATTTCATATCTACCACTTTTTAGACTATCAATTGTAAATTTATACTCATCAAAAAAAGTATAAATTTCTTTTATTTCAATCGAAAAAGAATTAGAAAGGGTATCACCAAATTTATATACAGGGTTCATTTTTATTCTTGCAGATGTAATTACCACATCATTTTTTTTAACAGCATCTTTCAATTCACTTGATAAACCAAGAATGAATCTAATCAAAGAATATGCGGTTAAGTCATTGTATTTCCCGATTAAAATTCTTTTGGTTCCACCAAGTATATCATGTTGTATTATTTGTTTATGAGTTACATATGAGCTATCTCTGGTTGAATCAAATTTTGTAATAATTAAAGACTCAGCAGGGTTTAGCAAGTCATAACCAGTAATAGATGGATTTTCTGAGCAAGAACTTAAACTAATCGAGATGATTATGATTAATGTTAATTTTCGGTGAAAGAATGAGTTTAAGATTGTTTTCAAATTTATTTTACATCCTTTAGTAGTTTTTTATACAATTCAACATATTTTTTAGCGGAATTATACCAGCTGAAATCAAGAGACATTGCTTTTTTCATTAATTTAATCCAGAATTCTTTATCCTGATATAATTTCAAAGCTCTCTTTATTTCTTTCATCATATCCTCAACTTCATACTTTTTAAATACAAAACCAGTTCCATTTGCATCGTTACCATTAACTCTTATTATAGTATCAGCAAGTCCTCCAGTATATCTCACTATTGGTATGGTACCATATTTCAATGCATAAAGTTGAGTTAATCCACAAGGCTCATATTTTGAAGGCATTAGATACATATCCGCACCAGCTTCAATCAAATGAGCAAGTTCTTCATTAAATCCATAATAGAAAGCGAATTTTTCAGGATATTTTTTCTGAATTTTTTCGAAAAATTGTTGATATTTTTTGTCTCCCTGTCCGAGCAATACATATTTTAAATCCAGATTTAATAAATCTTCAATTGCACCTTCAATCAAATCAATTCCTTTTTGTTCAGCAAATCGAGTAATAGTACCGATTACTGGTACATCTAACTCAACTGGAAGCTTTAAATATTCCAATAATGATTTTTTATTTTCAGTTTTTCCTGATAGATCTTTTATGCTAAATTTAGCTGGAATGTATTTATCATTCTCAGGATTCCAGACTGAATAATCTACGCCGTTAATAATCCCATAAAAATCATTTTTTCTCTTTTTCAAAGTATTTTTTATAATACCACCAAGTTCATCAATAGTGCAAAGCTCTTCAGCATATTTTTCACTAACTGTTGTTACAGCATCAGCATAGACCACACCTGCCTTCAAGAAACTAATTTTAGAACCATCATTAACTGTAATCTCATTAAGAACTGATTCAGGTAAACCAGTTAATTTAAAAACTTCTTTTGGAAAGACACCAGGAAATTCAACATTATGTATTGTAAAGACAACTTTAGTATCTTTTAATATTTCAAGATCTCCATAAACTGTTTTAAGATAAGCTGGAATTAAACCTGTTTGCCAGTCGTTACAATGGATTATATCTGGTGTCCATCCAAGTTTTTTAATTAACTCCATTATACCTTTGGCATAAAGTATAAACCTTTCATGGTTATCTGGATAATCCTTTTTAGTATTTACATCCTGATATAATCCTTTTCGAGAACCGAAATATTTCTGATTATCAAAGAAATAAATTTGAACTTTAGTCTTATTTCCAACAAGGAAACAAGACCTCATGCTTACAAGTTCTATTTCATTTCCAAGATGTATTGGTATATCTTTAAGTCTGACAATTTCATGAATCTTAAATTTTCTTTCATCAACTGCCCCGTATTTGGGTAATACAAGACGGACTTCATTACCAAGTTCCATTAAACTTTGAGGTAAAGCAGAAGATACATCCCCTAAACCTCCTGTTTTTACAAAAGGAGATGCTTCTGATGTAATGAAAAGTATCTTAAGATTTTTGTTTTTCATTTTTCCGACAAAATTTTTAACAAAATTAAGAAAATTTTAAGGTATTTACAATCACTAAAATTTTTAGAATTTTGAATTTTCATCTCTTATTAAAAAATTTTACAAAATTTAATAAAGTTCTTAAGTTTATTTATAAAAAAACTTTAATCAATATTTGTAATTTATTATAAAACTTGATTTTATATTTGAAAAAATTTAATATTACAATATAAAAAAGAGGTTTATATGAAAACACTAAAACTAAAAATTGCTTACTTATTGACATTCGGGGTTTTCTTTTTAATTGGCTGTTCTGCATCTGATGTGACTGAAGAGTATGAAGCCGGTCAAAAAGAAGTTACCTATACCACAGAAGAAAAATCACAAACACCAGAATTGAAACAAGGTCAGACACAAGACAAAAGCATTCAAGAAAGTAATGTAGTGGTTACTACTCAACCAGAATATATTCCGCAGGGTCCACCAACACCACCCCCACCCCCGATTAAAGTCAAGCTTGAACCTGAAAAGACTCCAGTTTCAGAACCCACTTATGAAAGTACTTCCCCTTCCCAATATCAGTACAAAGTACAAGTGTTTGCCTTTAAAAGTAGGCTGAATGCAGAATCGGAAGCAAAAAAGTTAAGACAGCGAATGCCAAATCAACAAGTTTATGTTGAATTTCAGGATAACCTATATAAGGTGAGATTGGGAATTTATTCAAAGTGGGAACATGCTAAAGGAATAAAAGATGCACTTTACAATTTAGGATATACCGATAGTTTTATTATAACCGAATCCAAATGATAAAGTGAAACATTTAGCTTTTATAATTCTTTGCATTATTACAGTTATATCTGGTTGCTCTCGAAAAATTGAAAAAGAGAAATCTGAACTTTCAAAAGAGCAAGTGGATTACAATAAAGTCAATCCACTTGCTGTGTTTTATAAAAATGAAGATTCTCTAAAAGTTTTTGAGACATTTTCATTTTACTCAGAAAAAAAAGTTAATCTAAAATCAAATCAGCATATTAATGAAGCGAATAAATCAATTCAATTTTATGTTCAAGTTGGATTAAGCGATTCATATGATGAGATTAATCAACTTAAAAGTGAAATTGTCACTCTTTTTCCAGGTGAAAGAATTGAAATTAAGTATGATACCCCCTTTTATCGAATTATGATTGGTCCCTTCAAATCAAAAGCAGAAGCAAAAGAAATTTTCAGTATATTAGAAAGAAAAAAATTTTCATCAATCAGAATTCGAACTGAAACCACTGAATAAAATTTATTAAAATGAATATCCTGCTTTTTCGTCCAGCTCAAGTAATAACTTGTAAAGCGAGCAACAATAGATTTAAAAGGAAATCTGAATTAAACGATATTGGTTTACTTGAAGAATATTCTATTATTATTGAGGATAATAGAATAGCTGATATTTCTTCCTCGAAAAGCTTTGATTTTACTCAATTTGATAGTGTTATTGATTGTAGAGGCAAAGTTTTAATGCCCGGATTAATTGATTCACATACACATCTAATCTTTTCTGGCTCCAGAGCAGATGAATTTGAAATGAGATTAGAGGGAAAAACATATGAAGAAATATCAAATAAAGGTGGTGGCATTATTAAAACTGTTTCAGCGACTCGTACGAGTTCAAAAGAAAATTTAAAAGAGACTGCTAAAGAAAGATTACGAGAGTCAATCTCTAACGGAATCACTACAATAGAAATAAAAAGTGGTTATGGTCTAAATTATGATACAGAAATAAAAATTCTTGAATGCGCAAATGAATTAAATAGTGATGGTGATATTGATGTTATTCCAACTTTTCTTGGTGCTCATACTATACCTGTTGAATTCAAAAACAATCGCAAGGGATATATAGATCTAATAATAAACAAATTAATTCCAGAAATAAGCAAAAGAAAACTTGCAAAATATTGCGATGTTTTCCTAGAGAAAACCGCTTTTTCAATTGATGAAACCAAAGAAATATTAAAAGCAGCAAAACGAAACAATTTTGATCTAAGGCTCCATTCTGATCAATTTAATTCGATTGGTGGTGTTGAATTAGGTATTGAAATGGATGTAAAAAGTATTGACCATCTTGAAGTCATTAATGATGAGGACATAAAAAAATTATCTCAAACAAATATTGTGGCTACTATTTTACCAGGGGTTTCATATTTTTTGAAGATCCCTTTTGCTCCCGCTCGCAAAATGATTGATAAAGGCTGTATCATAGCAATTGCTTCGGATTTTAACCCTGGTTCTTGCACATGTCAATCTCTCCCATTAATAATGAATATTGCATCAATTTATAACGGTATGAAACTTAACGAAACCATAAATGCAGTTACAATCAATGCAGCTTATTCACTCGGTTTAGAAAAATATATTGGAAGTATTGAGATCGGAAAACTTGCGGACATTCTTATACTAAATACCAATGACTATAAAAATCTATTGTATTATTTTGGTAAAAATTTTGTTCAAACAGTAATTAAAAGAGGTAAAATAATTTATGAAAGAAATTATTGAATGTGTTCCAAATTTTAGTGAAGGTAGAAATGAAGAAACGATTAATTCCATCGCAGAGGCAATTAAAAATACATCCGAATGTAAATTATTAAATGTTGAACCTGATAAAGATTACAATCGTGTTGTTGTAACTTTTGTAGGAACAAAAAAGGGTGTCCTTGAAGGCGCAATTAATGCTTCGCTGGTTGCAGCTGAAAAAATTGATATGTCTCAGCATAAAGGTGAACACCCTCGAATTGGTGCAATCGATGTAGTTCCTTTTATTCCAATTAAAAATGCAACCATTGAAGATTGCGTAGAAATTTCAAAACAATTTGGTAATTTAATCGCCGAGAAATTGAACATCCCCGTTTATTTATATGAATATTCCGCAACTAGACCTGAAAGAAAAAATCTTTCTGAAATTAGAAAAGGAGAATATGAAGGACTACCAGAAAAACTTCAGAACCCCGATTGGTATCCTGATTTTGGTAAACCTGAGTTTAATCCAAAACTTGGTGCAACTGTAACTGGCTGTCGTTTCTTTCTAATTGCTTATAATGTCAATTTAAAAACAAAAGATGTAAAAATAGCAGATGAAATTGCAGGAATTATCAGAGAATCAGGTAAGCCTTTAAGAGATGAACACGGAAATATTGTGAAAAAAGACGGAAAAACTGTTAGAGTTCCAGGAAAATTTAAGGCAGTTAAAGCAATGGGGGTTAGTTTAGAAAAACATGGAATTACACAGGTATCAATTAATCTCGTAAATTACAAAACAACTAATATGCATCACGTTTTTGAAGCTGTCAAAGAAGAAGCAAAAAAATTTGGAGTTGAAACCTGGGGAAGCGAAATTGTTGGGCTTGTGCCCCTTGAAGCAATTTTAGAGGTAGGAAAATTTTACAATCCCAATACGAATGATGAAACAGAATTAATTAATTCCGCTATTGAAAAACTGGGTTTGAGTAATCTTGCACAGTTTAAGCCTAAAGAAAAAATAATTGAATATTTAATTGAGGAGTAAAAATGGATTTAAACAAATCATTGCAAAATTTTATTGAAGAAATTTCCTCCCCATCGCCTACTCCAGGTGGGGGAAGTGTTTCGGCATTTTGTGGAGTTTTAGGTTGTTCACTCGGTTTAATGGTTTGTAATCTTACCATTGGTAAAAAGAAGTATGAATCCGTTCAGGATGAAGTTTTACAAATCAAAAACCGATTAGAAAAATTTAAAGAAAGATTTATTGAACTTTATGACATTGATTCCAAGGCATTTGATAAAGTGATGGAAGCCTATAAACTTCCTAAAGAAACTGAGGAAGAAAAATCTAAAAGAACTTTAGCAATTGAAAATGCAACTATTGAAGCTACAGAGAGCCCGATAAATGTAATCCAAACTTCACATGAGGTTATCAATGATTTAGTAAGACTCGGTGAAATAGGTAACCAAAACTCTATCAGTGATACAGGTGTAGCCATACATTTAATTAAAACATGCGCTGAAGGAGCAATGCTTAATGTTATGATAAATACAAAATCATTAAATGATAGAGATAGAGCAATGAATCTTGTCCTTGACGCTGCTCAAAAACTTTTTGAAATAGAAAAAATGGCTGATGAAGCACTAAAATCAATAAAATTGAAATTGGAATTATGAAAAAAATATTCTCATTAATTTTTTGGTTTCTTGTTTTTCTTAATACAACCTTTTCTCAAGCAAAAGTAAAATTAGGAATTGATGTTCTCCAGGAAGATTATAAGTTCTTAATCGGAAAGAAAGTTGGATTGATAACCAATGCAACCGGAGTTGATTCGAAATTAAATTCTACAATCGATATAATTTATAAATTGCCAGGGGTAAAATTAGTTGCTTTATTTGGTCCAGAACATGGTGTTAGAGGCGAGGTCCCTGCAGGAGAAAAAATAGAATCATATATTGATAACAAAACAGGATTACCAGTTTATTCTTTATATGGCCAAACTCGAAAACCTACAAAAGAAATGCTTAAAGGTATTGATGTTTTAATTTATGACATTCAGGATATTGGAGTACGCTCTTATACTTATATAAGCACAATGGGTCTTGCAATGGAAGCGGCTGCAGAGAATAATATTCAATTTGTTGTGCTTGACCGACCAAATCCGTTAACGGGTGAAAAATTTGAAGGCTCCATTGTAAGAAAAAATTTTATCTCTTTTATAGGACAATTTCCCATTCCTTATATTTATGGTTTAACCTGTGGTGAACTTGCTAAAATGATTAACGAAGAAGGATGGTTATCAAATGGGATTAAATGTGATTTAAAAGTTATTCAAATGAAAGGTTGGAAAAGAAATATGAGGTGGGAAGATACAGGTCTCCAATGGGTACCAACATCACCACATATTCCTCACTATTATTCTGCTCAATTTTATGCTGCAACGGGAATTCTTGGTGAGCTTGGAGTTATTTCTGAGGGAGTTGGGTACACTCTTCCATTTCAACTGTTGGGTGCTGAATGGATTGATGAAAATTTAATCGCCCAAAGTTTAAATAATTTAAAAATTCCGGGTGTTAAATTTCGCCCATTGGTATGGAAACCTTTCTATGGAAGATTTCAGAATAAAATTTTACATGGCGTGCAAATCCATATTGAAGATTTTAGAAAAGTTAATCTAACCTCTATTCAATTTTTGTTTCTTCAAGAAATGAAAAAAATATATCCAGACAAAAATCCTTTTGAATTAGCATCAACTGAAAGAATTCGGAGTTTTGATTTAGCAACTGGTTGGGATGAGATAAGAAAGATTTTTAGTAAAGAATTTGAATTTAATTCAATCAAGACGATATGGGAAAATGAAGCAAATGATTTCAAGAATAAAGCTACTAAGTATTTTCTTTATTAGTTTTCTTATAACAAATACTTTACAGTCTCAAGTCGCATTTTTTAAGTTTAAAGATAAATCATCTTATAAAGGTAATTGGAATCTTAGTTACGATATCCCCGATTTCTTATCAAGATATTTTAGAGAAAAATTTCAATTAAATATTATATCACCACAATCAATTGAAAGTCTTCTAAAAGAATCTGGTTCTCAAACTCTTTATGAGCTTTTAATTTCAAAAAACTATGAGTATTTAATTAATGGAACAATTACAGAATTTTCAATTAATCGACTAATTGCTGGAGAACCAAAGGTCGCTCAATACGAAACTTATTCTAATAATATTGAAATAGAATTCGAAATTATTGAATTAAAATCGAATAGAATCATCTTCTTAGAAAAAATAGATCAAAAAAGTTCAGATCTTGGGATTGGAATTACAATATTTGGAAAAGAAACGGAAACAAAAAAAGAATTTAACAGTCTTAATCAGATTAAATTTGGTTCAGATGAATTTTTAAGAACCCTGGTTGGTAAAAATCTTCTTCAACTATGTGAAAAATTTTCTTCCAGATTTGAGAAAATTATTAATCTAAATAAAATCGAGATAATTAAAGATACTTCTCCATCAAAGACAAAATCTAACCTTAAAAGAAAAATTATTACAGGAGAAATTTTATTTATTGATGATGATACAAAAGAAGTTTTCATTAATCTTGGTAAAAAAGATAATTTACAAGTTGGTATGATTTTACCGATTTACGCTGAGGGAGATACGATCATTGATAAATCAACTGGTGAGCTAATCGGTATAACTGATAAAAAAATTGGTGAAATTGAAATCATTGAAGTCAGGGGTGACCGATTTTCACTTGGACTAATCAAAGAAGAAAAAGAAAAAATCACAAAAGGAAATAAAATAAGAAAGATTGAAGTCTCACCTGAGTAAATCATTTACATCGAAATTTACATCTGTTGTAGGCCATCTCGATTTTACTTTAATAGTATCTGGATAATAAATAAAAGGCTTAGAAAAATTTTTAATTTCTCTTTCTTCATTTTCTTGAAGTGTTAGTTTCAAAAGATAAGAACCCGGTAAGATATTCTTAAATAGATAATTATCTCCTTCGATTTTATGGTAATATGTTTTTTTGTGATTTAAATTTTTCATTTCTAGAGATAAATCTTTGACGAGTTTTCTATTTCTAATTAAACCAGATATACTACCATAATCTGATTCACTATTAGTTTCTATAGTCTTGATCAAAATAGAATCAATTTTATTTTTAGTGATATTCTGAAGTTGCCCAAGATTAATCTTTAAATTTAATTTTTCTCTTTGCTTTAACTCAGGAAATTGCAAAATAAAATTTGCACTATCAGTTCTATTAATTGAAAAATTTATTTTTCTTGATAATGTATCTTCTACATTAATAGCATTAAGAAATTTCTCTTTTGATACATAATCACTAAAATAAAGTGTGCAAACAGGATTAAAATATTCCATTACACTTGTTGAAAAATTACATTCAAGATTCTTTAAACCAACAATTATTGTATCTTTAAAATCTTCAGTATAGAAATTTATTTTTATTTTATCCATTTCATTTCCCGCCAGATCTTTAATTCCGCTTACTTCTATCAAATAATCTCTGAAAGGATTTAAATCTTCCGTAATTATTGTAATCGAATTCTTATCCGAAAAAAGAAAACCATATAATTTAGATTGGATACCAGATGAATCATATAATATTATATTCTCAAGATTAATCGAATTTGTATTTATCGCTTCATTAAAATTTAGCTTTATATGATTAAGATCAACAAATTTTACTGAATTTAATATTGGCTTGGCTGTATCAAGTTTAACTAACTCAAAAAATACATTGTCTATTTTTCTAATTGAATCAGAAAGTACATAGTCCCTTACAGGGAAACCGATTTCATCTTCATTTAAATCGTAAAACAAATTTCTCATTTGATCTCTGACAGCAACAATTCGAAAAATTCCATTGGGTAAGCCAAAAAGTGTGAAGCTTCCATCTTTAGAAGTTTGACATATGAAATCAGGCCTGGTTGAGTCATATCTTACTTTCTCATTCAGTGAATCAATTAAATAAAAGAAAATCATCACTCCATCTGGTTTCTGATCAAATACTTTTCCAGAAATAATTCCATCATCAATCTTATCACCAGTTGAAAATCGAAGTATTACATTTTCTGCAAGTTTATTTCCTCTAAGGTCAGTAATATCAGTTCCGATTGATATAACATATGTTTTATTGTCTTTCAGTTTTTCAGGGAAAATAATTCTTAGTTTTTTCCCTTTCCATTTAATTTCCAGGTCATCTGTGAAGTATGGAGATACAAATATCGAATTAAGTACATTTCTTTTATTGATGAATTCGCTAAACTCAATCTCAACAAAGTTCTTGTTGTAGTTTAAAGTTCCAGATTCAGGAAAAGTTCTTATAACAATTGGAGGCTCTTTATCTACTGGACCACCATCGGGTGGTAATTGATTTGCACAATTGAAAAATGTAAAGGCTAATAATAAGAGACTAAGAGTTTTCTTCATTATTTTCTCGATCTTCTATAATTCATAACATTCTTTAAATGTTCATAATAATTTTTAGCAAATACATGTGTACGACCATCTCCAGATGCCACAAAGTACAAAAAATCATGCTTTTCAGGATTAATTGCAGCTAACAAAGCATTGCGACCCGGACAATTTATGGGTCCAGGTGGTAAATTATGATTAATGTAAGTGTTATACGGTGACTTAATCATTAAATCTTCATAGGTGATTTTATTTGGACGGTTTCCTAAAGCATAAGCTACTGTAGGGTCAGCCTGTAATTTCATTCCTTTTCTTAGTCTGTTGTAATAAACCCCAGCAATTAGAGGCATTTCATCTTTATAATTTGTTTCACCTTCAATAATTGAAGCTAATGTAATTATTTGATTTTTGGTCAAACCTACTTTTGTTTCTTGTGGTTTAATTTTTTCATCGTAAAATTTTTTAAACTCTTTAGCGAGAACTCGTAAAACAATTTCAGGATTATCAATTTCAGCAAATTCATATGTATCGGGCATTAAATATCCTTCAAAAGTTTTATGGTCTACTTCATATTCTTTCAATAATGTTGAATCACTTGCAATTTTCAAGAAATCTTCTTTTGTAAAATCAAAAACATTCTCAAATAGTTGTGCAATTTCATTAAGAGTTAAACCTTCCGGAATTGTAACTATAATATTTGCAAGATTTTTCCCAGTAACAAGAAAATTTAAATATTCGTAATTCGATTTACCATAGTGAAGCAAATGATATCCACTTTTGATTTTTCTTTCTACACCAAGAATTCTACCTATCGTTTGAAATGAAGTTTTTGAATTAATCAATTTATATTTATGTAATGTATCAACAATTTCTTTAAAGGTCATGCCTTTTTTAATATGAATCTTTACTGGTTCATGTTGAACTAAATTGTTATTATTAAAAAACCAGCTCATTCCAAACATTAAAAGCAAAAGAAAAACAGTTAAGACAATCAGCCAGTCCTCTGTTGATAAAATTTCTTTAAATGTTACCTTTTGCATTATCTTCAATTTGGAAATGGTTGAGTAATTTTAGATTCAAGATAGAAATTTGTCTGATAAGATTTAAGTCCAGCAAATGCAATCATTGCGCCATTATCAGTACAAAGTGAAGGTGAAGGAACAAATAACCTGGAATTTTCTGGCAATCTTTCTCTTAACATTTTTTGAAGGGATTTGTTTGAAGCAACTCCACCGACCAGAGCAACATTTCTTACATTGTAATCTTTAACAGCCTGAACAGTTTTTCGAACGAGTGCTTCAATAACAGCTTTTTGAAAACCGGCAGCAATATTACTTTTTGAGCTTTCATCAATCCCATCTGGAAAATTTTTTTGTATAAATCTTAAAACAGAAGTTTTTAATCCACTAAAACTAAAATCATATTTTCCACTGGTTTCGGCTACTGGAAAACTAAACAACGAATCTTTACCAGCTTGAGCTAATTTTTCAATTTCAGCACCCGCTGGATATTTTAGCCCCAGTAATTTTCCTACTTTATCAAATGCTTCACCTGCCGCATCATCTAGGGTATTGCCTAATTGTTTGATTTTGTAAAAATCTTCAATCATAAAAAGAGATGTATTTCCACCTGAAACAAGTAAAGCAACATAAGGAAATTCAATTCCTTCATTCTCAAGAAATACTGAATAAAGATGTCCATCAATATGATTGACCGGGACGAAAGGAACATCTAAAGATAAACTTAAACCAGCACCAAAACAATATCCAACGATCAATGCTCCAATTAAACCAGGTCCTGCAGTTGCACATATTAAATCAATATCTTTCAAAGAAATTGAAGATTTCATTAATGCATCATTCATTAACGGTAAAATTTTCTGAAGATGTGCTCTGCTTGCAATTTCTGGGACTACTCCTCCATATTCGGAATGAATTTTCTGAGAAAAAATTTCATTAACAATGATTTTATTGTCTTCAATAATTCCGATTGAAGTTTCATCGCAAGATGTTTCAATTCCTAAAACAATCATCCTCTTTTTGAAAAAATGTTTTTTATTATTGCAATTGGTAATTCTGGATTTTCTTTCATTCGTCGTATTGAATATTTATACCAGTGAATGCCATAAGGAACATAAATACGAACTTTGTATCCCTCCTGAACCAATTTGTTTCTTAAATCTACCTTAACACCCAAAAGCATCTGAAATTCAAAATCGTTGTTCGATTTGTTATATTTTTTTATCAATTCTTTTGCACCATTAATCAATTTGATATCATGAGTTGCAATTCCCACATAAATATTTTCAGAAAATAAATATTCTAATAATTTCAGGTAATTTTCTCTAATCTCCTGTTTTCCTTTGAAAGCAATTTCAGAAGATTCATTATAAATTCCTTTGCAAAGTCTAACGCTACTATTTTTTAAATCATTGATGGTTTCTTTTAAATACTGATCAGCTTTGCGTAAATAGGCTTGCATAACCATACCACAATTCGAAAACTCTTTTCTTAATTCTTTAAAAATTCGGATAGTGTCAAGTGTACAAGTAGAATCTTCCATATCAATTTCAATATAATTACCAACTTCTTTTGCTTTATTTAAAATCCTTTTCATATTATTCAGACACAATTGGTAATCAAGTTTTAATCCTATCTGTGTCAATTTGATCGACAAAGTTGATTGTAAGTTTTCTTTTTTAATAGTATCGAGTACCTTCAAAGCCTCTTCAACAGCTGAATTTGCTTCTTCCACATTTTTTATATCTTCACCCAGAACATCCATTGTTGCAAGAATTTTTTTAGAGTTCAATTCACGGACAGTATAAACAGCATCATCGAGTTTTTCTCCTGCAATATAACGGGAAGCAAAAATGCGAATAAAAGACTTTGGAAATAATTCAACTATTTTTATGATAAAGGAATTCAATAATCGCACAAAATGCCTCCTTTAGTTTTTCATTTATTTTTCAGTGATCATTTTGATAATATTATAAACAAATTCAAATCTTTTCATTAAATCATCTATGCTTCCATTATTGTAAATTACAAAGTCTGAATACTCTTCAACTATATCTGGGTCCAATTGAAATTGTATCCTTTGATAAAATTCATCAGGAGTAATTTTGTCTCTTTCCAACGTTCTTTGAAGCCTGAGTTCTAAATTTGATTTCAATAAAACAATAAAATCAAATCTTTTTTCCAATCTTGCTTCAAATACCAGAGCCGATTCAACAAATACTCGCCTTTTGCCTCTTCTATTGAACTCTTTCTGTGCAAGTCTTTGAATTTCTACAATTGTTGGAGGATGAACAATTTTATTGAATTTTTTGTACAGTTCGGGGTCGGTGAAGATTTTAGAAGCAATAAATTTTGTATTGAGTTCACCATTTTCAAAGTAAGCATCATTTCCGATCAGTTTTTTAATTTCAGTTTTAACATTTTGCCTTGAAGTCATTATTTTTTTTGCAACTGCATCAGAATAAATAACTACTTCATTTTTTTCTAACAGGTATTTCGAGAATAAGGATTTACCTGTACCAAGGCCACCAGTAATAGCGATTAAGAATTTATCTTTAGACATTAATCAAAAATTTATTTCGCAAATGCAATTTTGCGAACTTCTCGAATAACTACAACTTTAATTTGACCGGGAAATTCTATTTCTTCTTGAATTCTTGCGGCAATTTCTTGTGCTAACTTTTCTGCAGTTACATCATCAATTTTTTCATGTTCTACTACAACTCTAACTTCTCTACCAGCTTGAATTGCATAAGTTTTAGCAACTCCTTCGAAAGATTTTGCAATTGTTTCAAGTTTTTCTAGACGTTTAACATAAGATTCAAGAGGTTCTCTTCTTGCTCCAGGTCTTGCACCACTTATTGCATCTGCCGCCTGAACAATCGCAGCAATTGGGTGCTCCATTTCCACATCTTCATGGTGTGAGGCAATTGCGTTGACAACAATAGGATGTTCATTGTATTTTTTTGCTACTTCTGCACCAATTAAAGCATGGGGACCTTCAGAATTTTTGTCGAGAACTTTTCCAATGTCATGAAGAATAGCACCGCGTTTTGCCAGTAAAGGATCTAATCCTAACTCTGCTGCCATTATTCCAGCAAGAACAGCAACTTCTTTACTATGTTGTAAGAGATTTTGACCATAACTTTGACGATATTTCATCCTACCAATTAACTTTATAAGTTCTGGATGCATACCATGGATACCAATTTCAATAAGGGTATTTTCACCATCTTCAATAATTTGATCTTCAAGGTCAATTTTTACTTTCTCAACAACTTCTTCAATTCGAGCTGGATGAATTCTTCCATCAGCAATCAGTCTTTCCAGAGCCACCTTAGCAACTTCTCTTCTGAAAGGATCAAAAGCAGAAAGGATTACAGCTTCTGGAGTATCATCGACAATCACATCCACACCAGTAGCTGCTTCAAAAGCACGGATGTTCCGACCTTCCTTTCCAATAATTCTACCTTTCATCTCTTCACTTTGAATTTGAATAACACTAACAGTGGTTTCTACAGAATGGTCTGCAGCAGAGCGTTGAATAGCTTGAACGATAATTTTTTGAGCTTCTTTCTTTGCCTCTGCCTTTGCTTCATCTCGAATTTGTTTTATCATTTGCTGAGCTTCTGTTTTAACTTCATTAATCAAATTCTCAAAGAGGATTTTTTTTGCTTCTTCCTGAGACATACCGGCAATTTTTTCAAGTTTGTATGTTTGTTCAGCAATGATATTATTTAATTGTTGAGTTTTCTGTTCGTATTCAGCAATCTTGCTATTTAGTTTATTCTCAAGTTCCTGTAATTGTTTTTCTTTTTTATCGATAAGTTCTGTTTTCTTATCGATAGCTTCTTCTCGAATTTTAAGTTGTCTTTCATAATTTTGAAGATTATTTTTCTTTGCAGTCGCTTCTTGTTCAAAGGCTTGTTTTTTCTTGAACCATTCGTCTTTGACTTCAAGTAGTTTTTCTCTTTTTATATTAGCTGCTTCACGCTCAGCCTCTTCGATGATTTTTTTTGCTTGTTTTTCTGCGGAGGCAATGCTTTGTTTTCCAACCTGGGAATTTAATGTCCAACCAATAAAGAACAAAGCAATGCTAAAGACAACAATCAAAGGAATCAAAATATATAGTTCCATAATTCATCTCTCTTTCTTTATAAAATTCAACCGCTCCAAGACTTCAAGATAGGAATTGAGAACCTATCTCTTACACAGTGGGTGTTAGCTCAAAAGCTTTTTACTTCCACCGAGCTAAGTGATTGTTTTCACAACAAGTTCACTTAGCTTCTCGCACAAGCGAGTGAGGCCTGTAATACGCTTTTGAAGTCTAACTCCCTTGGTCTTGGGTGTTAGTCCTCAATTTTTTTCTTTAGAAGTCTGGAGCGGTTAGAAGTGAAAACTTATCAGGAAATGTCTTCAAGAAGTAAATTTAGTTTATTCAATCGCTCTGTTGCTTCAGCAAATGTTTTTTCAGCGTTCTCTTGCTCAATGAAAAAATCATTCGCAATATTTAAAGCTGCAACTATAGCGATTGTTTGAGGTGGTTGTCCATTCATATCAACACTTAAATCATTCATCAAAGAATTCACATATTCACTTACATTTCGAGCGCGTTCCTCGTTATCAACCACTAACGAATATTCTTTATCAAATATTTTAATTTTCAGCTTTTGATTTGAAGACATTTCCAGTTATTTAATTGTTTAAGTATACTTCTATCCTCTCCAGAATTTCAGAAATACGATGTTTGAGATTTTGTCTCTCCTTCTCTGAAATAATTATCGTATTTCTGACTTTTTCAAGCTGGTTATTCAAATTTTCAATCTCTTTGTCTTTCTCTAACAATTCTTTATCTAATGTTTCCAGCTTCTGCCTCAAATTTAACAATTCATTTGTTAATTCCGAATTCTCTTTTTTTAATTTATTATATCGGACAACAAAATTCTGAAGATTTTCCTCCAATCTTTGAAGAGCTTCTAAAAATTTTGTCCGATTTTCTTTTTCCATTAATTAAGTTTCCTTAATTCAACATTTAATTCTTTTTCAAGTGCTCCAGTAATCTTCTGAACCCTTGAATCAACTTCCTCTGCAGTTAATGTTTTTTCATAAGATTGAAATTCCAATCTAATGGCAAGACTTTTCTTCTCAGATTTTCTAGGATCAAAATACAAATCAAATAGATAAGTATTTACTAAAAGTTTATCGCTTGCCTTCCAAATTATCTGCTCAATTTTTTCATAAGGAATATCATTATTGACAAAGAAACTTATATCTCGTTCAACTTTTGGATAATTTGATAATTTATTAAAGCTTACTCGCTTTACTGGTAATGTTTTTAGTAAACCAAGTTCCAATTCAGCAATGTAAACTGGTTTCTCAACATCAAATTTTTTCAGATAATTTTCTGTCATTTTATATAAAGAACCAATATAAGTCTTGTCAATAAATACTTTTATTTCAATAGAATAGAATTCATTTTCTAAAGCATAATAAGAAGTGAAATTAATATTGTCAAGAGATAATTTTTCTAATAATGCCTCAACTAATCCTTTAAGGTAAAAAATATCTGATTGAATCGCTTCATCTTTCCAATTCTTATCAACAAGCTTTCCTGTCAAACAAATTCCAAGTTTTTCTAATTCAATATAATCACTGGGATTTTCTACTCGAACTTTCTTTGCAATCATCACTCTACCTATTTCATACAGTTGCAAATCAAACTCACCAAATCTATGATTAAGCGAAACGGTTTTAATAAGACCGGGAATTAAACTTGTTCTTAAACTAGAAAGCTCTTGACTAATAGGATTTAGAATTTTAATTGCTTTAAGATCATTGAAATTAGATTCTTCATCACTTAGAAGAGTATTGTTAATAACCTCATATAACCCAAAACCAGTCAAAATATCTCGGACCTTATCTTCATATCTTTGCTGAATTTTATCAATGGAAATTTCAAAATTAACTCGAGAATCACCAATTATTTTATCATAGCCATAAATTCTTGCAACTTCTTCAATTAAATCAATTTCTCGAGTTAGATCAGGACGATATGAAGGTATTGTACAGAGTAATACCTCACCATTCGACTTTTGAATCTGGATACCGAGTCGTTGTAAAATATCAGCAACTTCATCACTTGTAAGTTCTACACCAAGAATTTTATTTACTCGAGAAGTTCTAAGACTAACTTCAATCTCTTCAAATTTCACTGGATTTTCATCTATAAATCCTGCAAGAATTTCACCGCCAGCGAGTTCAGCAATTAATTGAGCTGCACGATTGGCAGCCAATAAAGTATTTTTATAATCAACTCCTCTTTCAAACCTATAAGATGATTCGGAACTTAATCCAAGCTTTTTGCTCGTCTTTCGTATAGACTTAGGATTGAAATAAGCACTTTCAATTATTACATCTTTAGTATTTTCAGAAATTTCAGAATTTGCTCCACCCATTATACCAGCGATAGCAATCTTCTTCTTTGCATCACAAATCATTAGCATTGATGAATCTAAAATTCTTTCCTTGCCATCAAGAGTGATAAATTTTTCGTCATCTTCTGCATTTTTCACAATAATTTTTCCACCTTCTACAAATTTTGCATCAAAGGTATGAAGTGGTTGTCCTAATTCAAGCATTACAAAATTTGAAACATCTACGACATTATTAATTGGTCTAATACCAACATTCATTAAATAATTTTTTAACCATTGAGGAGATTCCTTTACTTTGACATTTTTCACCATTCGAGCACAATAACGAGGACAATCATTAGCATTTAATATTTCAACTTTCAAAAATTTATCAATCGATTCATCACTTTCATCAAAATCGATTTTTGGGAAAACAAATTTTTTCTTTGTTATTGCTGATAACTCTCGAGCAATTCCAATATGACTTAATGCATCCGGTCGATTTGGAGTAATACCAATTTCAAGAACATAATCATTTAAACCAAGATATTCATTAAATGGAATTCCCACTGGTGCTGAATTATCTAAGACAATAATACCTGTATGATCTTCTCCTAATCCAAGTTCTTTTTCACTACAAATCATACCAAAGGATTCGACGCCACGAATTTTTGCCTTTTTTAATTTTTCGCCTGTTCCAGGAATAACCACACCCAATGGTGCGAAAACAATTTTTTGTCCTGCTTCAACATTAGGTGCACCGCATATTACTTGATGTACTTCTTTACCATCGTTTACTTTACACACCGAAAGTTTATCAGCATTGGGATGTTTTTCTTTTGATAAAACTTCACCGACTAAAAAACCTTCCAGCGACTTTCCAATCTCTTCAATGGCTTCTACTTCGAGCCCTGAATTTGTCAATAGATTTTTCAATTCAAGAACTGAGTAGTTTGAAATATCAATATAATTTTTTAACCAGTTAAGTGATACTTTCATAAGCCTTTAAATTGTTTTAAGAATCTTAAATCATTTTCAAATAAAATTCTTATATCATCAATTCCATACTTAAGCATTGCTATTCTTTCAATACCCATCCCAAAAGCATAACCTGTATAAATCTCTGGATCATAATTGACCGATTTAAATACATTTGGATCAACCATTCCACAACCAAGAATTTCCAGCCAACCAGTGTATTTACAAAGTCTACAACCTTTTCCTTTACAAATTATACAACTCACATCCATTTCTGCACTTGGTTCAGTAAATGGGAAAAAGCTTGGTCTAAATCTTATAGCTACATCAGAACCATAAAAAATTTTTGCAAAATTTACTAAAGTTCCTTTTAGTTCAGCAAAAGTTACATTTGTATCAACATATAATCCTTCAACTTGATGAAAAATACAATGACTTCTTGCTGAAATTGCTTCATTTCTAAAAACTCTACCAGGCGCTATAATCCTTATTTGAGGTTTATGACTCTCCATGTATCTAATTTGCACAGGCGAAGTATGAGTTCTGAGTAGAAGTTCTTTAGAAATGAAGAAGGTATCCTGCATATCTCGAGCGGGATGATCTTCAGGAAAATTTAATGCAGAGAAATTGTAATAATCAGTTTCTAACTCAGGACCTTCAGCAATTACAAACCCAAATGATTTAAAGATTTCTTTAATTTCATCTAATGTTTTTGTAACAATATGCTTCGAGCCAATTCTCGGTTTTATGCCGGGTAGAGTTAAATCATCCTTAAGCTCAAATTCCTTAGGTTTAGGAAATTTCTGGCGAAGAAGCTCGTATTTTTCTTCAAGTTCTTTTTTAAGAAGATTTAATTCTTTGCCAAACTGAGGTTTTTCTTCCTTTGGTAATTCTTTTAATTTATCAAAGAGATTAGAAAGAATGCCTTTTCTTCCAAGATATTTAATTCTGAAATTTTCGACTTCTTGATATGATGAAACTTTTTCAAAATCCTTTAAAGCTTCTTTGCCAATTGATTTTATAGTTTCTGTATTTTCCATAGTTTTAAAATAGAAATTCCCTACTAGAGTAGGGAATTTCAATTAATTCATTGCAAATTTTACTATTTCAGAAAATGCTTTCGGATTTTCGTAAGCAATATTGGCAAGCAATTTTCTATTAATGCCAACTTGCTTTTCCTTTAAAGCATGAATGAGTTTAGAATAAGTTGTTCCATTCAATCTGGCTGCTGCATTAATTCGAGTTATCCAGAGAGAGCGGAAATGTCTTTTCTTCAACTTTCGACCAACATAGGAGTGGAGCAAAGCTTTTTCAACGGAATTTTTAGCGATTGTGTAAACTTTGCTTCTTCTTCCCCAGTAACCTTTAGCTCTTTCTAAAATTTTTTTTCTTCGTCTATGTGATGCAACTTTATTTTTTGATCTTGGCATAACTATTTACCTCATCATTATTGTTGTAACATAATTTTAACG
The DNA here is from genome assembly GCA_937944105.1 of uncultured Ignavibacteria bacterium. Lineage (GTDB taxonomy): Bacteria > Bacteroidota > Ignavibacteria > Ch128b > Ch128b > Ch128b. The sequence goes on along the minus strand of CALDZP010000028.1, from coordinate 77,254 downwards.
CGTTTTTGATCAGCTTTTGAAACCAGAGTTGGTTTTCTAAGCTTTCGTTTTCTTTTAGAAGACTTTTTTGTTAGGATATGACTTCTATATGCTTTAGCCCTTTTAAATTTACCTGATGCAGTTCTTCTAAAAGTTTTTGCTGCGCTTCGATTTGTCTTCATCTTAGGCATTTTTATTAACCTCAATTTGATTTTTTTGCTTTACTTTTGTCAAGACTTAATATTGTTGTCATTGTTCGTCCTTCAAATTTAGGAGGACTCTCGATACGAGCTATGTCACTTAATTTTTCAATTAATCTATTAAGAAGCTCTTCTCCTTTTTCAGGATAGATCAACTCTCTTCCTTTATAAATCACAGTTGCTTTAACTTTATAACCATCCAATAAAAATTGTCTGCAATGTCTTGATTTAAATTCGAAATCATGATCATCGGTATTAGGATGAAAACGAATCTCCTTAACTTCGACAACAGCCTGTTTTTTTCTTTGAGTTTTCTCTTTCTTTTGAACTTCGTATCTATATTTCCCATAATCAATAATCTTACAAACAGGCGGTTTAGCATTTGGAACAATTTCTACCAGATCAAGACCTTTAGATTCTGCAATCCTTAGAGCTTCTCTTGGTGACATTATACCGAGTTGTGTTCCATCACTATCAATAACTCTGATTTGAGGAACTCGAATTTGTTCATTAATTCTTAATTCACGGTTTGTATCTTTTGAGCTTATAGCTTATCTCCTATTTAATTGTGTAATTGTTTTGTTTTAATTTCATTTAAGATTAATTGTGTGAAATGATTAAGATCAAATGAACCCAGATCGCCTTTTTTATGTTTTCTAACACTTACAGAATTATTTTGGAATTCTTTTTCACCAACGATCAACATGTAAGGTACTTTTTGTGTTTCCCACTCACGAATTTTATAACCTATCTTTTCATTCCTTTGATCTAATTCAACTCTTATGTTATTATCAAATAAGATTTGATAAACTTTTTTACCATAATCAATAAAGTTTTCAGATATTGGAAGAACTACAACCTGAATCGGTGATAACCACGTTGGGAAATATCCAGCAAAATGTTCTGTAAGAATTCCAATAAATCTTTCAAAACTACCAAAAATAGCACGATGAATCATCACGGGTCTTTTACGTTCATCATTTTCGTCGATATATTCAAGCTCAAATCGTTCTGGCATTTGGAAATCTAACTGAATTGTAGCAGTTTGCCAGGAACGACCTATTGCATCTTTTATTTGAATATCAATCTTTGGACCGTAAAAAGCACCTTCACCTTCTTTAATTTTAAATTTTATATTGTTTAATTCAAGAGCTTTACTCAAAGCCTCTTCTGCTTGATTCCACAAATTTATATCACCCATCGCTTTTTCTGGTCTAGTAGAAAGATTATAAGAAGGTGAAAATCCAAATAATGTATAAAAATCATTAATCAATTTAAGCAATTTTGTTATTTCTTCAAGAATCTGATCTGGCCTTACAAAAAGATGAGCATCATCCATTGTAATTTGTCGAACTCTTAACATGCCTCCTAATGCACCAGAAATTTCATTCCTATGAAGTCTCCCGATTTCTGAAAGTCTTAATGGAAGGTCACGATAACTTCTCAATTTAGATTTGTAAACAATAGTACTTTCGGGACAATTCATTGGCTTCAAGCTATAAATTTCATTATCAACTTCAAGAATAAACATATTTTCTTTGTAATGATCCCAATGACCTGATTTTTCCCATAGAGTTTTCTTTACAAGAATTGGTGTTGAAATTTCTTGATAACCTTGTTTATCTAATGTTTCTCTAAGAAATTTTTCAAGTTCCCTAAAAATTATCATTCCCTTTGGCAGCCAGAAAGGTGCAGCAGGTGCAATTTCATGAAAGAAAAATAATTCAAGTTCTTTGCCTAATTTTCTATGATCTCTTTTTTTAGCTTCTTCGAGTTGAATTAAGTATTCATCAAGTAATTTCTTTTTTGGAAAAGAGATACCGTAAACTCTTTGCATTGGTTTATTATTCGGATCACCTTTCCAGAAAGAACCAGCAACAGAAAGTAATTTAAAGTATTTAATTTTACCTGCATCAGGCAGATGTGGACCACGACATAAATCAACAAAATCACCCTCTTCATATAAACTTACCTGTTCTTCCCGACTATCTATGTCTTTTAATATTTCAAGTTTGTATTGGTCCCCCTTTTTATTAAAGAATTCTATTGCTTCATCAATTGAACATTCTTTTCGGATGAAGGGCTTAGCTTCTTTTGCAAGCTCTGCCATTTTCTTCTCTATTTCAACCAAATCTTCAGGTGTAATTTTTCTATCTACATCAACATCATAATAAAAACCATTTTCAATAGCTGGTCCAACACCAAACTTAGCACCGGGGAATAATTTTTCAATAGCATGAGCCATTAAATGAGACGAAGAATGCCAGTAAACTTCACGTCCTTCTTCGTCGTCGAATGTGAGAATTTGAATCTCAGCGTCCTCATAAATTGGAAAATTTAATTCCTTAATTTTCCCATTTATTTTAATTGCAACTGCATCATCAAAGAGTCTATGACTTATAGATTTTGCAATTTCCTCACCAGTAATACCAGCAGGGAAATCTTTTATTGAACCATCAGGAAATTTTATTTTAATATATTTATCCATAAACTTTTAATTAATATAAAACATTGCAAAAATAGAAAATAAAAGAGAGGTATTCAATAATAAATTTAAGTAAAACACGAAAAATTGATTAAAAATAAGAAGGAGTGGGCTCGACAAGATTCGAACTTGTGACCTCTTCCATGTCAAGGAAGCGCGCTAACCAACTGCGCCACGAGCCCAACAAACTTTCAAGTACCGAGGGCCGGACTCGAACCGGCACGGACCCGAGGGTCCACAGGATTTTAAGTCCTGTGCGTCTACCAATTCCGCCACCCCGGCAACATTTCAAAGAATTTTTCAATACAAATTTAACTGATAAATTTTTCTTTATCAAATAATATTAATTGTCATTTTGAATAGAACGATAAAGATTTACCATCTCAATAGCAGTCAATGCAGCATCAAAACCTTTGTTTCCTGCTTTTGTTCCAGCACGTTCAATTGCCTGTTCAATTGTATCTGTTGTTAAAACACCAAAAATAACAGGGATACCTGTTTCAAGAGCTACACTTGCAATACCTTTTGATACTTCAGCGGCAATATAATCGAAATGAGGAGTTTCGCCTCGAATAACACAGCTTAGGCAAATTATTGCATCCGAAGTTTTTGATTGAGCAAGCTTTTTAGCCAGTGCTGGAATTTCAAATGCACCTGGTACCCAGTAAATCTTTATATCTTCTTGTTTGACATTATGACGAACAAGACAATCGATTGCTCCATCGAGTAATTTCTCAGTAATAAAATTATTAAAACGAGAAACTACTATGGAATATTTTTGGTTAGCGCCATCAAGTTTTCCCTGAAATGTTTGTATCATTTTAGAACTCCCTGGTATATTTTTAAATCAATGGTTGATCAAATTTTATTTTTACTTAATTTTGATCAAGTGACCAAGTTTTACTTTCTTTGTTTTTAGATAGTTTTTATTCTCTTTAGTTGGCGGAATTTCAATTGGGATTCTTTTAGTTATTTTTAATCCATAACCACTTAAACCAATAATTTTTTTAGGGTTGTTTGTTAACAATTGAATTGTCGATAAACCAAGGTCAGCAAGAATTTGTGCGCCTATTCCATAATCTCTGAGATCAGGAGGAAAACCAAGTTTTACATTTGCTTCAACAGTATCTAATCCTTTCTCCTGAAGTTTATACGCATGAATTTTGTTTTTTAAACCGATACCTCGTCCTTCTTGGTGCATATATAATAAAACACCCTGACCCTTTTCCGATATTATTCGTAACGATTTTTCCAGTTGCTCTCCACAATCACATCTTAAAGAATGAAAAATATCACCTGTTGTACATGATGAATGAACTCTAACCAAAACATTTTTTTTACCTTCTACTTTTCCTTTAACAAGCGCAAGATGATGTTCACCAGATATAGTATCTTCATATAAATGCAAATCGAAATCACCAAACTTTGTTGGAAGTTCTACATTAAAAAGCTTTTTTACTAACTTTTCATGCTTTCTTCGATACTCAATTAAACTGGCAATGGTAATTATTTTTAGTTTAAATTTTTTTGCTATCTTAATAAGTTCAGGTAAACGAGCCATTGAACCATCTTCGTTCATAATTTCACATATAACACCTGCAGGATAAAGTCCAGCAAGTTTTGCCAGATCAACAGCTGCCTCTGTATGTCCCGCTCTAACAAGCACACCCCCTTCACGATATCTTAAAGGGAAGACATGACCTGGTTTGATTAAATCATCTGGTTTTGTTTTTGGATTTAAAACTGTTTTAATAGTTAAAGCTCTATCATAAGCGGAAATACCGGTTGAGATTCCTTTTCTTGCATCGATTGAAACAGTAAAATTAGCTTCTTTAATTTCGGATGGATTTTCGACCATTTGCTCAATTTTAAGTTCATCGAGTCGTTTACCAATTATAGGTAAGCATATTAATCCACGACCATACTTTGCCATAAAGTTTATGATTTCGGGAGTGACTTTTTCTGCAGCGCAAACAAAATCACCTTCATTTTCTCGAGATGGATCATCGACAACAATAACAATTTTACCTTTCTTAATATCTTTAATTGCTGAGGGAATATCAGAAAATATTTTTGTATTTTCTCTCACAAATTTACCCCAAGAAGTTTTTCTATTTTTCTTACATCATTTTCTTGACTCAGTATAGAATCCACATACCGAGCAATAATATCTACTTCTAAATTAACGAAGTCACCAATTTTTCTTGACTTAAGGTTTGTGTTATAAAAAGTATAAGGAATAATTGCAACTGTAAATTTATTTTTAATTTTTTTTGCTACGGTAAGACTTATCCCGTCAATAGCAACTGAACCTTTCTCAGCAATAAATTTTTCTAATTTATCGGGTACAGAAAACTCAAACTCATAACTATCTTTTATTTTTTTTATTGATAAAACTTTTGATATATCATCGATGTGACCAGTCACAAAATGTCCATCCAATTTTGAACCTATTCTTAATGCCCTTTCAATATTAACAAAATCTCCAGTTCTGAGATATCTCAAATTGGTTCTTAAAAAAGTTTCGGGAGAAATATCGAAAGAGATGTTTGAATGTTTTTTTTCTTTTTTTATATCTCTAATGGTTAAACAAATTCCATTAACAGAAATACTATCACCCTGTTTCAAATCTTCAAGCTCTGTTATAATAACTAACTCTTTTTGGTTAATTTTTTTAATTGGACAAACTATTTCGACTATTCCTGTGAACATGAAAATTGTCTTTCTCTAATATATTACTTTACTTCTAATAAAAATATCTTCATCGATTCTTTTATATTCAAGAATTTTTGTTTTTATCGCATTCTTAACTTTTTTTATTCCCTCACCTTCAACGGGTGTGATGGCATCTTTTCCACCAATTATTTTTGGTGAAACAAAGGTTATAATTTCATCTACAACCCCATCCTTCAAAGCTGACCATGCTGTAAAACCACCACCTTCAATAAGGATTGAAAAAATAGATATCTTTCTTAAAGCTTCTATAATTTTTTTGAAACTAATCATTCCTTTTTGGGAATTAAGGTGAATTAAATATTTTCTTCGATTTTGAATTTCAACTATCTTTCTTTTCTTTCTTAGATTTGAATGAATGATAACTACAGGAATATCATCATTTAAAATCTTAGAAACTAATGGTATATCTAAACCAGGATCAATAACTATTCTAACTGGATTTCTACCGTGATTGTGACTTGTGAGTAAAGGATCATCATTGATAATTGTATTTACTCCAACCAGAATACCATCAAATTTTGTTCTGAAATTGTGCACCCATTGTCTTGATTTAATAGATGAAATCCATTTTGAATTACCAGTTGCAGTTGCAATTTTACCATCAAGTGTCATTGCATATTTCAAAACAACATAGGATTTTTTTTCAGTAAATCTTTTAGAATAATCTTCATAAAACCTTTCTAAATCTTTCTTCATTATACCAGTATAGATTTTAATTCCATGTTTTTTCAATACTTCAATCCCCTTTCCATTCACCATTGGATTTGGATCTTTTATTCCAACAAAAACTTCCTTAATACCTGCTTTAATAATTGCATCTACACAAGGTGGAGTTTTCCCATAATGACTGCATGGTTCAAGGGTAACAAATAAAGTAGAATCTTTGGCTTCATTGCCTGCTTGTTTGAGAGCATGTATTTCTGCATGTAAATCACCGAAATATCTATGATAGCCTTTACCAATTATTTTTCCGTTCTTGTAAACTATTGCACCTACATTTGGATTTGGAAATGTCTTTTCCTTACCTTGCTTGGCTAATTTAAAAGCAATCTTCATTAATTCTTTTTCATTCATAATAAAATCAGATACAAAATTAGATAAAAGGAAGGAGAAAAAAATAAAGAAGTTTGGAGCCACCTGAGGGACTTGAACCCTCGACCTGCTCATTACGAGTGAGCTGCTCTACCATCTGAGCTAAGGTGGCTTTTAGAAACGCACCATTATCTTAATTTCTTTTTATGACGATTTTTTCTTAATCTTTTTTTTCTTTTGTGCGTTGCCATTTTATGTCTTTTGCGTTTTCTTCCGCAGGGCATATTTTACTCCTCTTTTTTTAATGTGATTTTAACAATTCCGCTGCTCTATGTCCGGCATCTGTATGTTCACCTAATTCTATACAATTCTTAAAATAGCTTTTTGCTTTCTCTACTTCTCCTTTAGTTAAATTAACTATTCCTAAATTCAAATAAGCAATTTGATGTTTTGGATTTTTTTTAATAACACTTTCAAATATTTTCTCTGCTTCATCATAATTTTTTAATTCAAAGTAACAAACTCCCATATCCACTCTTGCATCGTCATCTACAGGATTTAATTGAAGATATTTTTTGTAGTAATTAATTGCTTTTTCAAAAAAGCCAGAATCGTGTGATAAATTTGCAAGCCTTAATAATTTTTGTTGATTATCAGGATCATTTTTTAATTCAGTTTCTAATTGATTTATCTCACTTAAAGCATTTAAATCAATACTGGTTTGCATTTCCTGGTTTTGAATTTGATTCATTCGTTGCGAAGGTTTTGAAGATTCATATCCGCTGTAAATCAAGATCAATAAAAATATTGAAACGATTAGTAGAAAAAATATAATGTATTTTGTGCTGAGAACTTTAGTTTCGACTTTATCACTCTTTTGTGTCGATTTCTTTTTCAGTTTTTGCTGAGGATGCGTTTTTGCATGAGTATGCGATTTTACACGAACATCTTTTTCCAGAATATTTTCTGAATGCGTTTTCGCGATCTTTTTAATAATTATTTTTTCCTCTCCGGTAAATCCAACCCCACAGTAACTGCATTCATCAGCATCAAAAGAATTTTCTTCACCGCATGTATCGCAAATTTTAATTTTACTTTCAAGTATTTCGGGTTCAGATTTTATTTTTTCTTCTGAAAATAATTTTGTCCCACAATTAGAACAAAATTTGTCCGATTCGTTAACTTGATTACCACAATTCCTACAATACTTCATTCAGTACTCTTTTCAACTGGTTTACCAAGTTTCATCCCTTTATCGACAATCTGCTTAAAATCTTTTGAGAACTTAAAAGTTGGAACATAATGTTCAGGAACATAAACTTGTTGACCGGTTTTTGGATTTCGAGCTACTCTGGCTTTTTTCTTTTTCACACGAAATGACCCAAACCCTCTAATTTCAATTCCATAACCTTCTTTTAACATTGAAATTATAGTACTGATAAAACCTTCAATAACAGCTTCAGTTTCAATTTTAGTTAAACCGGTACCTGAAGCTACCCTATCAACAATATCAGCTTTAGTCATATTCTTTGGTTTTTGAGAGTTTGTATTCATAATTTTATAACCTTAATAAATGATCGCTTTAACTTATTATATTTCAATAACTTACATAAGCAAAAATACACAAGTTAATAAATAATGTCAATTAGGTTTCGTTATTTCTCGAAATCAAAAATTTCACTTAAATTTTAAGAGAAATGAGAATACAAAATTTTAGTTAAATCTTCCTAAACCCTTGAGAAATTAAAAAATGTAAAGATTCCACATAATAAATAGCACAATAATGCAATAAGGAATGTTGTAAAGAAGCCAATGTTAATTAATAAAACATTAGCACCTAAACTTCCAATTACTGAAAAGCTACCATTTACTGCCCATAATAGAGGAACAGAATTTTTATCCAATGTAGTAAACATTTTAATTCCTTGAGGGAAAGGTATTCCCATTAAAAATCCCAAAGGAAAAATTAAAAAAGTTGCTAAAAGAAATTTTACTAAAGTATTTTGTTTGATAATAAATTCTGGTGAAATAAGAATTAAATTAAGTATAAATCCAAACAAAAAAATTAAACTAAAAATAATTACCCGGTATTTTATTTTACTGAGTAAACTCATCGAAAGTAGACTTCCAACTCCAGATGAAATTAATAACAGACATATTATAAATGTAATTGCAAAAATATCAGTTGAAAAAATCAGTGTAAACTTTTGAATTAAACTAATCTCCACAATCATATAAGCAAGTCCAATTAAAGAAAAATAAATCAAAATCTGAATACTTAATTTTTTTGATAATTTTGACTTTAAAAATCCAGCCAATAAAAGCAGAAAAGATAGAAATAAAACAATACCAAAGGAAACCCATATTAAAAAGTAACCAAGCTCTCCATAAGTCAATGTCCTTAATGAAATATGTTTTAAATATGAATTGAAGTTTTTAATTTTTATAAAATTTGAAAAATATGGTCTATCATCTGAAGGTTCATTTATATTAAATAGATAATTTTGAGTTGCAATTTTGTCTCGATTCAACAAAGAGTATATAAGATTGATCGTTGATTGTTCTAAAATTATATTATATTGTTCATGAGAAATATTTTGAACTGGATTTATCGTAAAATCAAATTGATTTGCCTCGCAGAAATCTTTAATATTATCAATCTCATTTTGATTAAAAACTCCTTTCTTCAATAGAAAAGTAATTACATTCCAATTATTTATTGCTACTATTTGATTTCTAGATACTAATTCATCTTCTTCATTTCTAATATTAATTAATAAATTTAGAACTTTTAAGTATGATTTTGGTGGATTATCGATATAACATGAAATAGTGAAATATCCATTTGAATTTAATCGCTCATATATCTTTTGAAAGGATTCTTTTGTTAATAAGAACTTTTCTTGAACTGCATATAAACCCGAACTCATTCCGACAGGTTCTATCACTGGATAAAAAATCAAATTATATTTTTTTTGTGTTGATTCAATGTATATTCTTGGATCGACTTTATTAAAGTTTATAGAAACATCTTTTTGATTTATAAATTGTTTTCTTGTAATGTCAAGAATAATTGGATTTAATTCAGTAATATCTATATTCTCAACATTCCCATTAATAGCACGAAAGATCTCAATTCCACAGTTCGAATTAAGAATAAGTACATTTTCATGCTTACCCAAACTAAATGGTAGAAATAAGGTTGATTTTGTCAGGAACAAATTGTCTATCATTTCAGAATTTTTTAATTCATAACCAGCAACTTCACCATTTACTAAGACACAATTTGCCTGTGGAATTACTTCAGTAAAATTCAAACTTAATCCTGGTGAATACCTTATCGCAGATGATGAGATTATTTCCACTCTTCCGTAAGGTGTCTTCCTGTCATATTTAACTTGAGCATCAGGAAAATCTTTTAATCTACTGATAGATTTAAATTGTGAGGGACGATATTCAAGAGGATAAGCAAGTAAAATTGTGTTAAGAAGTAACGAGAAAATTATTAATATTCTTTTAATACCTTTTGCACTTTCATTTTCAATAAATTTTAAAGTGATAATCAATGACAATATCAGTCCGTTGATTGCAAGAATCTGTTGTGGAAGAAAATTCCAGAGAAAAATTATTACAATCACACCACCAGCTGATGAGCCCAACAGGTTCCAAAAATATAATTTATTTATTCTTTGAGAATATGTGGAAAATAGTAAACCTATAATTATAGCAAGAAGTGTAAAAGTAATGGTGAAATTAAAAATCATAATAAAAAATTTAATAACCTGAATAAAATCGAAGAAAATCAAGATTGAATCAAATTGACCGACAACTTTTTGATTAATAATTAATGTAAGAGGAAATGATATTGAAGTAATTAAAACGATCCATTTAATCAATCTTAATTTTTCAACTTCTGTTTTATGATTTATATATGAAATTATGAGTCCACTTAATCCAAAACCAAATAGCGTGATAGAAATAATCATTGAAGCAAAATGATACCATTGTTGATATGCAAGGAATTGCATTAAAGCAATTTGATTGATTATAACTATCGAAGAAATTATAAAAAGAATAAAGTAAATCAAATAAAAATTATTTTTCATTTTCCACGAACAAAAGGGACAAATCTTACAGGGATTAAATTCTTAGAATAAATCTTGCCATCTTTTTTCTCAATTAAAACTAGAGTTTGTGTGAAGAAAGGTGAGCCTACTGGTATTATCATTTTTCCACCTTCTTTTAGTTGTTCGATTAATGGAGGTGGAACAAATTCAGCAGCTGCAGTAACAACAATTGCATCGTAAGGGGCGTGCTCTTTCCAGCCATAATAACCATCAGCATTTTTGATTTTAATATTTTTATATCCCAATTTCTCTAACCTATCTTTTGCCTCTTTGTATAATTCAGTAATTATTTCAACTGTGTAAACCGAATCAACAATTTGTGCAATAACTGCAGCGTGATAACCCGAGCCTGTACCAATTTCTAAAACCTTTTTACACTTTGTAGGATTTATAACTTCTGTCATATATGCAACGATATAAGGTTGGGAAATAGTTTGACCATAACCTATTGGTATAGGACCATCATCATAAGCCTCCGAAATTCGATTTCTTGGAACAAACAAATGTCTCGGAACTTTTCGCATAGAATTAATTACAGATTCGTCCTTAATTCCTCTTGCTTTTATTTGCAGATTCAACATCCTTTCTCGTTGCTTTCTAAATTCTTCATTATCAAACTGTGAGTGAGAAAGGAAACAAGTAAATGTAAAAATTATTAGAGTAAATATTGTTGTTTTCATATTATCTAATGGAAAAATAATCACTAAAAGTGAATTCTTCAGGATCTCCGAAATTTATGATTTTAATTTTATACAAATTTGAAGCTTGAAGATCATAAGGAATAGTATATTTATAAATTCCATCGTTTTCGGTTTTTTGAATAACAACTTTTTTTAATGTGTTTTTTCTGTATAATTCAATGGAAACAAAATTAGCTCGAGAAGAAGGAATCCATTTTATCTCATAACTTTCACCTGTCAACCATAAATCACCTGACTTCGGAGAAACAACAATAAATTCCTGTTTTGTAATAAACTCAAAATGTTCATAAGCTAAAAAATCCTTTTTCTCTCTGCAGCCAAAACATATAACAGCTACAAGAATGGAAATAATAAAATTTATTTTCACCCCACCATATATTTCTCACTTATTTTAATTAAAATTAATAAAAAAATCATTTTTCTTTTAATTTACTCTTAAATTATAAGTTGCCTAATCTGAATGTTATAAATATATTCACAAAAATTTTTTTGATTTATGGATAAAAATGAATTAGTTGAAAAAGCAATCGAGGCAAAACAATTCTCATTTTCCCCCTACTCTAAATTTAGAGTTGGAGCTGCACTTCAAACAATTGAAGATAAAATAATAACTGGATGTAATGTTGAAAATGCTTCATATGGATTAACTATTTGTGCTGAAAGAGTGGCAATTTTTAAAGCATACAGTGAAGGTTATAGAAAGTTCAAATCAATTGCTATAGCTTCTGATGATAAAAATTTTTGTCCACCCTGTGGTGCATGTCGACAGATTATCTGGGAATTGTGCGGTGATATAGATATAATCTTAATTGATGGAAATAAAAATACAAAAGTATTCAAAGCTTCAGAATTCTTACCATATCCATTTGGAGATGAAAATTTGAAAGGAAATGTAAATGAATGAATTCATGCCACATCATACTCCAAATAAAATTGGATGGATTGAGGTTATTGCAGGTTGCATGTTTAGTGGAAAGACAGAAGAACTAATCCGACGTCTTCGTCGAGCACAAATTGCAAAACAAAAAGTAATCGTTTTCAAACCCAAAATAGATAATAGATACGCTGAGAGGGAGATTGTATCACACAGTGAACTTTCGATGCCTTCTGAGGTTATTGAAGATGCATCAGAAATTCTTGAGCTTGCAAAAGATGCTCAAGTTGTTGGAATTGATGAAGCACAATTTTTCAAGATGAATATTGTCGAAGTTGTAAATAAACTTGCTGATGAAGGGAAAAGAGTAATTGTCGCTGGACTGGATCAAGATTATCGTGGGCAACCATTTGAACCAATGCCTCAATTACTTGCCATAGCAGAATATATAACAAAAACCTTAGCCATATGCGTTGTATGCGGTAACCCAGCCGATAGAACGCAAAGAAAAACGCCCGCAAAAGATAGAGTAATTGTTGGTGCTTCAGATATCTACGAAGCACGTTGCAGAAAATGTCACACAATTTATGGAGAGTAGAATGAATTTATTAAATGTCTTAAATGGAATCTTCGGAATGCTTGTAATTGTTTTAATTGCATTTCTTATGTCAAATAACAAAAAAAGAATCAACTGGAGACTTGTTTTATCTGGCTTAGGTATTCAATTTACCTTTGCCATTTTTATCTTACGTGGTGATGATTTAGGAAAATTATTTAGTCCTCTTCTTTGGCCAAAACTATTTTTCAATTGGCTTGCAAATTTCTTTGTTCTAATTTTACAATTTACCACCGAAGGGGCAAAATTTGTTTTTGGCAAACTTGCTTTAGGTCCCGGCAATTCAGATAGTTTGGGTGTATTTTTTGCTTTTCAAGTTTTACCTACAATAATATTTTTTTCAAGCTTAATGTCTTTATTATACTACTTAGGTGTTATGCAAAGAATTGTACAAGCATTCGCATGGATAATGGCAAAATTAATGGGTACTAGTGGAGCTGAGTCACTTTCTAATAGTGCTAATATTTTTGTTGGTCAAACCGAAGCTCCCCTGATGATTAGACCCTTTATAAAAGATTTAACTAACTCCGAGTTGTTAACAATAATGGTTGGTGGCATGGCAACTATTGCTGGTGGTGTTATGGCTGCATATATCCAAATGTTGGGTTCAGCTTATGCTGTGGCACATAATTTACCTATAGATGCTGCTCAACTAAAATTTGCAACTCATCTACTTGGAGCAAGTGTCATGGCTGCTCCCGCTTCCCTTGCGATTTCAAAAATAATTTTTCCTGAAACAGGTGAACCCGTTACAAAAGGAACTGTAAAGGTTAAAATTGAAAAAAATGCTTCCAATGCCATCGAAGCAGCTGCCGGAGGAGCTTCTGATGGTTTAAAACTTGCCTTAAATGTAGGAGCTATGTTAATTGCTTTCATTGCTCTAATTGCTCTGATAAATTATTTATTGGAATGGGTTGGCGGTTTTACTGGATTAAATGCTATAACAATTGAGCACTTCAAGCAACCTTTAAACTTACAATTAGTTTTTGGCTTAATTCTCCAATTTCTGGCTCTGGCTATTGGTATACCATGGCATGATGCAATAAATTTTGGTAGTCTTATAGGGACTAAAATCGTATTGAATGAATTTGTCGCTTATCTGGATATGTCTTCCTTGATACAACAAGGAAAATTTATTTCAGAAAAGTCAATAACTATGGCGACTTTTGCTCTTTGTGGATTTGCAAACTTTTCATCAATTGCTATTCAAATTGGTGGAATATCTCCTCTCGCTCCTGAAAGAAGGAAAGATTTAGCATCACTTGGATTAAGAGCTGTAGCCGGTGGAACTCTGGCGAACTTATTAACTGCAACAATTGCGGGATTCATTTTGTGATGGCTTCAATTAACTTTCAAAAAATTTTTGAACCAATCAAAAAAAAATTTGGTGATGTTAAAATTAAAAGTTCTATAATTTTAGGTTCAGGGCTTGGTGATTTTGCGGATGAACTAAATTTAGTTACTTCAATAAATACAAGTGAAATTGAAGGCTACCCCATATCTACAATTCCTGGACATTCTGGTAAAGTTTTTTTATGTGAGTATAGTAATTCATATCATTTAGTTTTCAAAGGTAGAATTCATTTATATGAAGGATATTCCATAGATCAAGTTGTAATTCCTTCGGTTATTTCAAAATTATTTAATTCCAAATATTTAATCGTTACAAATGCGGCAGGTGGGATTTCTGAACATTTAAAGCCCGCTGATTTAATGTTGATTGATGATTTATTTTTCATTCATTATAAATCTAAATTCAGATCACTGGCTCAATATCCAAAAAATAAATTTGCAATAAAAAAAGAATTAAATGACTTTATTTTTGAACTAAGTATACAAAATGAAATCGAATTGAAAAGAGGAGTTTATGTTTACTCTTCTGGTCCGAGTTATGAAACACCCGCAGAAATTCGTTTTTTGAAGAAAGCTGGTTGTGACGCAGTGGGAATGTCTACTATACCAGAAGTATTATATGCATCAAATAACGATCTACCGGTAATTGCCATATCCTGTATAACCAATTATGCAGCAGGAATAACCGAAAATAAATTGAGCCATGATGAAGTCACTGATACAGCAAATATTGTAAAAGATAAATTTTCCAAACTTCTAAAAACTATAATAAAAGAACTTCCCCGTAGCTGGAAGATTTAATTCCTTTTAAAAAGCTATTAACATTTTTAATTGAGAGAGCAGACAGATAATAGCTGTCTCACTCCTCAATCTGTTTCCTCCAAGATTTACTGCAATTCCACCCTTAGCATTTAATAAATTCAATTCACTCTCAGTAAAATCACCTTCTGGTCCAACTGTAATGATAAAATTTTTGTAATAGTTAATGTTAATACTATCTTTCAAATTAATTAGTAATTTACCGTCAGGTTTTCCGAAAAGTATTAAATTATCTGGATGAATAGAATTAAAGAAATCTTTGAACGAAATTAATTCACTAAGATCTGGCAAATATGGATTGAATGATTGTTTAATAGCTGAAATTAAAATTTTCTGTGCTCTATCTTTACGATAATTCTTCTTTACTGTTCTTTCACTATAATAAGGAACTATCTCAGTCACTCCTAACTCTGTTAACTTTTCCAGTGCGAATTCAAATCTTTCTTGATTTCTTAAAATTGGCAATAATGCAAGTATTTTTTTCTCTGAAGGAATGAATGATTCAATATTGATAATTTCACATTCACATTCGCTCTTTGATATTTTAATAAGTTTAGCCTTTGCAATTAATCCTTTACCATTAGTTATAAAAAGCTCTTGACCAATGTCATATCTTAATACTCTTGTTATGTGATGAAATTCTTCACCTTGAAACTTTAAAAAACTCGGGGTTTTGCTTAATTGAGGATTATAAAACAAATCCATATTAAAAGGGAAAATTCAAATCAAAAATTATTTGTGAATTATAATGTTGATTCCATGCAACTTCAAGATTAATGGAACGATAAGGTAAGAAAAGAAAAGAAAATCCAAAACCAAATCCATTGAAAGCCTTTGTAGTCTTTAAACTTTGATTATTATTAAACAATAACGCATTATCAAAAAAAGCATGAATATCAATGCTTAGATTATATGTTATAAGTTCTTCTGGGATTAGTGGTAAATCGAATTGTAAAATATACTTTTCGATCAATGGAAATCTTAATTCAAAATTTGAAAACGTCATCGAATTACTTTCAAATACATCATTAAAATACCCTCGCAAACGATCACGATAACCAACAAAACTATTAGCATAAAAAGGCAATTTAGTACCAGAAAGAAATCTTGAATAATTTCTAAAGTATAAAATGGGATAACCAAGTTGAACAATTTTTTTTGTTTCAATTGCAAAAATATGGTAATTGACAACTGATTCACCAAGTCCAACCTTTTTATAAGCTAAATTTAAATTTGTGCCTGACTTTAGATAAGCAGAAAAATCTCTTGAATCAAAAGTGTAATTAATTAGGATTGAGAAAAATTTATCAATACCATTTTCAGAAACCGTTCTTAATGGCAAGTATTTCTCAACTTGTAAATATTCATAAGCAAATGATGTTAAAATTAAATTAAAAAGATTTATTCTTTTTCCAATTCCAATTTCAATGTTAAAATATTTTTCATTGTAATTTTTGTCATCCAAACTAATCGATTTAAGGCTCTTATTTTTTCTCTTTTGAATTGAGGTTTTAAACATAAAAATAAGTTTATCTTCAAAACTGAAATTCGGGTTAAAATAACTTAAATAAAATTTAGGATCATATCCTAAACTGAAACCTGTATTGAGACTTTCGTTTTTTCCCGTTAGGTTTTGAATTCCTACATTCAAACCATATGTAATTTTTTTCCAATCTCGATCAGCTATATCAATAAATGGCAAAGGCCAAATGTACCACGATTCTTGAACTAAAATTATCATGATATTCTTATCAAACTCACGAGAAACAAAAACTTTCACATCATTAAAAATACCAAGACTCAAAATTCTATTCTCAAAAAATTTTAAATCATTTTTTGTAACTATTTTATTTTGATCAAAATGTAACTCTCGTAGAATTGTTTCCGATTTAGTTTTTTTATTTCCCAGAATTCTTATTTCATCTATTTTTATACTATCACTATCAAAAAAAGAAAAATTAAGTTCTTTCGAATGAAATACTTCGGATGTTGTATCGATATGAATATATGCGAACAATAACTTAAATTGAAGTAACAAGCTGAGTAAAAATAAAACAATTAGTTTCAACCAAAACATCTCCTGAATTCAACTGCAATGCAATGATTCATAACTACTTTTAAGCCTGAGCTTTTTGCTAATTTTTCCGCTTCATAATTTACTACACCCAATTGCATCCATATAACTTTAGCATTTATTTCAATTGCTTCCTTTACAATATCTACAACAAACTCAGATCTTCGAAATATATCTACAATATCAATTTGTTGTGGAATTTCTTTTAAGGATTTATAAATTGGAATTTCATCAAATTTTTCCAAAGCAGGATTTACACCAAACACATTAAAACCATTTTCTTTAAGAAATTTTGCAATCCAACCCGAATCTCTTCCAGGTTTATTTGAAATACCGACTACCGCAATATTTTTAGCATTACTAAGAATTTCACAGAAATTATCCATATTAACTTTCCATATAAAGTTCAATTGGATCACATGTACAAATTAAGTTTCTATCTCCGTAAGCATTATTGACACGAGACACATACGGCCAAAATTTATTTACTCGTGTAAATATTGTTGGGAAGACAGCTTTTTCGCGAGAATATTTGTGTGTCCAATTTTCATTTACTAAATCCTTTAAAGTATGCGGTGCATTTTTAAGTGGATTATCTTCTTTATCCATAAGCCCCACTTCAATTTCATGAATTTCTTCTCTAATTTTAATCATTGCATCACAAAATCTATCAAGTTCTTTTTTATTTTCACTTTCTGTTGGTTCAACCATCAGTGTGCCAGGTACAGGGAAAGATACAGTAGGTGCATGAAAACCATAATCCATTAACCTCTTCGCAATATCCTCTACATCAACATTTGCAGAATATTTAAACTCCCTAACATCAAAAATTAATTCGTGGCCTACTCTATTTCTTTTACCTGTATAAAGAACCTTATAATACTTTTCAAGTTTTGCCTTGATATAATTTGCATTTAAGATTGCAACTTGAGATGCAAGTGTTAATCCATCCACACCCATCATTTTTATATAAGCATATGAAATAGTCAAAATACTTGCGCTTCCAAAAGGTGCTGATGCAACAGCAGTTATTCCTTTTTCCCCACCTGTTTTAATAAAATTATGATTTGGTAAAAAAGGAACTAAATGCTTAGCGACTACAATTGGTCCCATTCCAGGGCCACCACCTCCATGAGGAATTGCAAAAGTTTTGTGAAGATTTAGGTGACAAACATCAGCACCAATTAATTTTGGTTTGGTCAAACCAACTTGAGCATTTAGGTTTGCTCCATCCATATAAACCTGTCCACCATAAAAATGAATAATCTCACAAATCTCCTTAATTTCTTCCTCGAATACCCCATGTGTAGAAGGGTAAGTTACCATCAATGCAGATAATTTATCCTTAAACATTTCTGCTTTTTGTTTCAAATCGCTTATATCAATATTGCCCGACTCGTCACAATTCACTACCACGACTTTATTTCCAGCCATTACAGCACTTGCAGGATTGGTTCCATGAGCTGAAGCTGGAATTAAAACTACATTTCTCTGATTTTCTCCTCTTGAATGATGATATGCACGAATTACCATTAATCCAGTAAATTCACCTTGAGCACCAGAATTAGGTTGTAATGAGATCCCATCGAAACCAGTAATTTCAAGTAAGTCTTTACTTAGTTCATTAATTAATTCCAAATAACCTTCTGCTTGTTCTGATGGAACAAAAGGATGGATATTGGCAAATTCATCCATGGATAAAGCTAACATCTCAGTTGCCGCATTCAATTTCATTGTACAACTCCCCAGTGGAATCATTCCATAATTAAGGGATAAATCTCTTGACTCAAGCATTCTAATATATCTCATCATCTCCGTTTCGGTGTGATAAGAGTTGAAAACTTTTTGTTGTAAAATTTCATCTTGACGGATAAACTGGACTGGCAAATTACTTTCAATATTTTCAATTTTTTCAATTGGTTCAAAATTGATTTCTTTGACTTCATGAAAAATTTCTAAGATGTCATTTAAATCTTTTAGAGTAACAGTTTCATCAAGAGAAATTCCAACACAACATTTAGTGAAATAATTAAAATTAATCTTTTTTTGTTCTGCAAGAGCTTTTATTCTACCAATTAGTTCGGGACTTGAGTTAAAATCAATTTTTAATGTATCAAAGAAATATTTATTAACTTGATTATATCCGAGTTGTTTAAGTTTTTGGTTTAGAAAATTTGTAAATAAATGAATTCTATTAGCAATTCTTTTCAATCCTTCTGGTCCATGATAAACCGTATACATTGAAGCCATAATCGCAAGTAAAACTTGAGCTGTACAAATATTGCTCGTTGCTTTTTCTCTTTTTATATGTTGTTCCCTTGTTTGAAGAGCCATTCTATATGCTGGGTCACCATGACGATCAATAGATAAACCAATGATCCTACCAGGTACAAATCGCTTATATTCCTCTCTGGTAGCAAAATATGCTGCATGTGGTCCACCAAAGCCCATAGGAACACCAAATCTTTGAGTTGAACCTACTACTACATCAGCACCAAATTCTGCTGGAGATTTTAAGAGGACCAAAGACATTATATCAGCCGCAGCTACAATTAAAACATTTTTTTCCTTTGCTTTAAAGAATAAATTTGAATAATCCCGTATCTCTCCATCACCATCAGGGTATTGAACAAGAATTCCAAATACTTTTTCATTTAATTTTTGTTCTAACTCATTTGTAACTATTACTTCTATTCCGTGAGGAATTGCTCTCGTTTTTACAACATCAATAGTGTGAGGAAAAACTTTTGAATCAACTAGAAAAATATTTGCATCAGGATTTTTAGATTGTGAAATTGCATAAAGCATATTCATTGCTTCACCGCAAGCTGTTCCTTCATCAAGGAGCGAAGCATTTGTAATAGGCAATCGGGTTAGCTCGGAAATCATTGTTTGAAAATTCATAAGGGCTTCTAATCTGCCCTGAGAAATTTCTGCCTGGTATGGAGTATATTGAGTATACCATCCTGGATTTTCAAGTATATTTCGCTTTATTACACTCGGAACAATTGTTCCATAATATCCAAGCCCAATGTATGAACGGTAAACTCTATTTTTTGAGGCAATTTGCTTTATGTGTTGAATAAATTCGTGTTCAGTTAATGGTTCAGATAAATTTAATCTTTCTCTGAATCTAATATTTTCAGGAATTGTTTCGTCAACTAATTGATCTAAAGAATCGACCCCAATTTCCTTAATCATTTCATTTATTTCAGAGAAATTGGGTCCAATATGACGGGAGGAGAATTGTTCGAATAAATTTTTTTGTTCCATAGTTTATTTTCCAACTGTTTAAGGAAATATTTTTTTCAAATATAAGAAAGGTATAAGTCAAAATTTGGTATGAAATTATTTGGAATTATCAAGAATTTTTTTAATGCTTTCAATTGCCTGTTTAGCCGCTAACTGTTCAGCTGCTTTCTTTGTGTTGCCTGAACCAATACCTAGTGGCTTTCCATTAATGGAAACCTGAACTGTAAATTTTTTAGCATGTTGTGGTCCTTCTTCTTTAATCACATCATATTTTGGAGACGAAAGCTTTTTCGATTGAACATATTCAAGCAATTGACTTTTAAAATTCTGATCTTTAACATTTACTAAGTTAATATTAGGTTTGATGATATATCGCATAATAAATTTATTTACAACATCAAACCCCAGATCTAGATAAATAGCACCTATTAATGCTTCAACAGAATCAACAAGAATTGACTTTGCCCCCGATTCTATAGCCGAGGCTGCATTTTCATTAACAAAAAGTAATTCTGATATTTTTAATTTATTCGCTACATTTAATAAAATATCTTTGTTAACAAATCTCGAGCGTAAAATTGTCATTTGTCCTTCATCTTCGTTAATAAATTTTGAAAAAATATATTTTGTCACAACGAGATTTAAGACTGAATCTCCTAAAAACTCAAGTCTTTCATTGGAAATTTTTTTTCTAAGTGGAGAGATATTAACACCCGAACGATGAGTTAGAGCCTCAATATATAGATAGGGATTATTAATTTTAGTACCGACTAATTTTTCTATTCTAATTAGTCGGTACTCAATTAACTTATCGAATTTTTTTTTCTTTTTCTTAAAAAATAGTGTAAGGATTTTTTCTATAAACAACTTTATTGAAACTTTTTAAACAATAGTGACACATTATGTCCGCCAAATCCGAATGCGTTACTAATGGCATAGTTTACTTTTCTTTCAACTGCTTTATTAGGAGCATAATTTAAATCGCATTCAGGATCAGGTTCTTCGTAATTAATAGTTGGAGGTATAATGTCATTCATTATTGTTAAGATGGTAACAACCGCTTCAATTGCACCTGCAGCTCCAAGTAAATGTCCTGTCATAGATTTTGTTGAAGACACAATCAATTTATAAGCATGTTCACCGAATAACGTTTTGATAGCTTCGGTTTCATTCTTGTCATTATAAGGAGTTGATGTACCGTGCGCATTGATATAATCAACTTCTTCTGGTTTTATACCAGCATCTTCAATACATAGCCTCATTGACCTTACAGCACCTTCACCACCAGGTGCAGGTGCAGTTATATGATAAGCATCAGCAGTCAAACCAATACCAACCAATTCGCCTAAAATTTGAGCACCTCTTTTCATTGCAAAATCATAATCTTCCAGGACCAAAGTAGCTGAGCCTTCACCCATCACAAAGCCATCTCTATTTTTATCAAACGGTCTACTTGCCTTCTCAGGCTGATCATTCCGAGTTGAAAGTGCTTTCATTGCATTAAATCCACCAATTCCCATAGGACAAATGGAAGCTTCACTACCACCAACAATAACAACATCTGCATCACCTCTTTGTATATGCATTGCTCCTACTGCAATTGCATGAGCTGAAGTAGCACAAGCTGATGTTGTAGCATAGTTTAAACCTTTAAAACCGTATTTAATGGAAATATGTCCTGCAGCAATATCACTTATCATCATTGGAACAAAGAATGGTGAAATTTTTTGAGGACCGCCACCTTTAAAAACAATTTCAGATTGATGATGCCAGGTCCACATTCCACCTATTCCTGATCCAAATACAACTCCAACTCTGTTTTTATCAATTGCATCTAATTTTAATTGTGAATTCTGGATTGCTTCTTCTGTACTAACTAAAGCAAATTGAGTAAAAATATCAAGACGTTGAACTGTTTTTCTATCGAAGTACTTAAGTGGGTCAAAGTTTTTTACTTCACACGCGAATTTTGTGTCAAAATTACTTGCGTCGAATCTTGTTATAAAAGCTGCTCCACTTTTTCCTTCGATAAGATTTTTCCAGAATTCATTGATATTTAGACCGATTGGGGTCACAGCCCCAATTCCGGTCACTACAACCCTTTTTCGATGCATAAGGTTTTCTTAGATTAGTTTTTGATAATTATTGTAATTTTTCTTCAAGATATTTATAGACATCTCCGACGGTTTGAATCTTTTCTGAGTCTTCGTCGGGAATTGAGATATTAAAAGCTTGTTCAAAAGCCATCACTAATTCTACTATATCAAGTGAATCAGCACCTAAATCATTTATGAAAGATGCTTCAGGGGTAATTTGGCTTTCTTCAACCCCAAGCTTATCCATAATGATTTCTTTAACTTTTGCTTGTATGTCCATTTTTATCTCCTTTTTTGTTTGTTAATATAAGAATTTATTTATCTATTTAACATAGAAAAAATTTCTTTTTTAATTACATCACCATACCACCATCGACGCATAAAACCTGTCCTGTAATATAATTTGCATCATCAGATGCCAGGAATACAACAGCCTTAGCAATCTCTTCAGGTTTACCTATTCTTTTTAAGGGGATTAAATTTAATATCGCTTGTTTCTGGGTATCAGTTAATTTTGCAGTCATATCTGTTTCAATATAACCTGGTGCGATAGCATTAACATTGATATTTCTACTGGCAAATTCACGAGCTAAAGTTTTTGTTAAACCAATTACGCCTGCCTTAGCAGCAACATAGTTTGCCTGACCAGCATTTCCTATTATTCCAACAACCGAACTTATATTAATAATTTTACCTTCTCTCTGGTTTATCATTGGTTTGATTGCAGCTTTTGAATAATTGAAAACACTTTTTAAGTTCGTATTGATAACTTCATCCCAGTCCTCTTCAGACATTCTTAAAATTAAACTATCTCTTGTTATACCTGCATTATTTACAAGTATATGAAGAGCATTAAATTCGCTTAGAACAAAATCAACCGTTTTTTGAGCATCTGTGAAACTACTTGCATCTGCTTGAAAAATTCTACCTTCACCCCCATTGATTCTAATTTCATCCAAAACTTTCTGTGCACTATCAGGATTAGAATGATAAGTAAAAACTACTTTAGCTCCTTCCAATGCAAGTGCTTTTGAAATTGCTGCACCAATTCCTCGGGAACCTCCAGTAACCAAAGCAACTTTATTTTGTAATTTCAATGCTTTTTTCTCCTATTAATTGTTTTTTATACTCCAACAATTCATTATAACCATCTTCACCAAGTAAATAAATTAATTCTTTTTTTGTTGCATCAAAAACGGTAGATATTTGATGACGAGACTTACTACAATAATGTAACCTTGCAATATGTTCATCATCAACGGTTAAAGTTCCGTTGTAAATGGTCAGTGGAAATATAACACAATAAATGGGTTTATATTTCCACATAAACTCTCCATTTTCGGTAGCTGCTTTTTGAAGTGAACAATAACCATTTTTATCAAGAAACACACATTTATGGTTATAAATTTGCGTACCGGCACAATAGCCAGAATCAAAGTCCTTATCTTCTTCTATTTCCTCAAACCACATTGATTCATCTTTTGTTTGAGTTTCATCCATGTATTGTTTAATTAATTCTTTTTTTTCAAGAATAAGTTCCATTTCTTTTAAATCAACATAAACACCATACCAGCAACATTCTCCAGAGCAAAGACTTATATTACATCCCTGAACAAAAGGAAAAGTAAAAATCAAAGGATCTATTTTTAGTCCCTTAATTATTTTTTCCATTTTCTAAAAATCTCTTTAATTCTTCTGATGTACCAATATTAATAACATTTACATTCGGATTGATTCGTTTAATCAATCCAGTTAAAACTTTACCAGCACCAATTTCAATAAATGTTGTTATCCCATTTTCTATCATTTTTTCGATTATTTGTTGCCATCTAACAGGACTAACAATTTGTTCAATTAAAAGAGTTCGAATCTGCTCAATGCTTTGAAATTTATCACCTGTCACATTTGAATAGACAGGAAATTTTGGTTCCGACATATTCATCTTTTCTAATTCCCTGGCAATGTTTTCATAGGCATGATTCATCAATGGTGAGTGAAAAGCACCACTTACAACTAATTCCTTTGCAAGTTTTGCTCCATTTTGTTTAGCAAGCTCAATAGCTTTTCTTACAGCATTTAAATCACCCGATATAACAATCTGGCCAGGTGAATTAAAATTCGCAGGTTGAACAACACCAGTATCTTTCAAACTATTACAAATCTCAATTATTTTTTCTGTAGATAGACCAACAATAGCAGCCATTGTACCGGGATTTTGATTTCCAGATTCTTGCATTAATTTTCCACGAAGTCTAACTATTTTCAATCCATCCTCAAAATTAAAAACACCAGCAGCAGTTAATGCAGAATACTCACCGAGAGAATGACCAGCAGCACATTCAATATTTTTATAATATTCTTTTATTACTTCAAATATCGCAAGGCTATGAACGAATAACGCAGGTTGAGTATTTTCTGTTTGTTTTAATAATTCCTCTGGTCCTTCAAAACAAATCTTTTTCAAATCGATTCCCAATAATTGATTTGCAAGATCAAAGATGTTCTTGCAAACAGAAAAATCATTATATAAATCTTTACCCATTCCAACATATTGAGAACCTTGACCGGGAAAAACTAAAGCTGCCATTAATCAAGACTCCATTTTAGATAAATACCACCCCAGGTAAAACCAGCTCCAAAACTGGCAAGTATTAAATTATCACCTTTTTTTAATTTACCTTCATCATAATAATCAACGAGGCACAGAGGAATAGTAGCCGCAGTAGTGTTTCCATATTTGTGGATATTGACCATGACTTTTTCAGGATCGATACCCATTCTTTGTCGAGTGGCTTCAATAATTCTAAGATTTGCTTGATGAGGAACTAAATAAGCTACATCATCTGGTTTTAAGTTATTTCTAACCATTATTTCATAAGCTACTTCTGCCATTCCAATAACAGCTACTTTAAAGACAGCTTTTCCATCCTGATAAATATAATGCATTTTTTTATCAACCGTTTCATGAGAAGCTGGATTCAAACTACCACCACCAAGCATGTAAAGATGATTTCTACCTGACCCATCGCAATACAATAATTCATCAATAATTCCATCATTTTTATTTTCAGTTCTCTCAAAAAGTGTACAGGCTGCAGCATCACCAAATAAAATACAAGTGTTTCTGTCCGTATAATCTGTGATGGCAGACATTTTATCAGCACCAACAACAAGAACTCTTTTATAAAGTCCACTTTCAATGAATGCTCTGGCGGTTGAGGCTGCAAAAATATATCCTGAACAAGCTGCTGATAAATCAAAGCCCCAGGTGTTTTCCATCTCTAATTTATCCATAATTACACACGCTGTAGAAGGGAAAAACATATCTGGCGTTACAGTTGCAACAATCATTACTTCGATTGTATCCAAATCAATATTAAATCTTCTAACCATATCTTGAATTGCTTTTACAGCCAGATCAGAGGTTGCACCCTTTTCTAAAATCCTTCTCTCTTTAATTCCTGTACGCGTTGTAATCCATTCATCCGTTGTATCAACTATTGACTCAAAATATTTATTGTCAAGAACTTTATCAGGCACATACTTTCCAAATGCAATAATTCTTGCATTGTATTTTGATTCTGAGTTACTCATAGACGATGCTCCTTAATTTTCAATAATTATCATTTAGATGAAATTTTTGGATTGACTCTCTTATTCTTTCAATTATCTTGTGTTGATGAGTTTCGTATGCTCGAAAAATCATATTCTTTATAGCCAGATCGCTACTTGATCCATGACCAATTATGGAGATACCATTTACACCAAATAAAGGTACACCACCATATTCTTGATAATCAAAAACTTTTAAAATATCTTTTAATATACTTTTAGAAATTCCAATTCTTAGTTTATTTAAAAAACTTTTTTCTGCTGAATCCTTAAATTTTCTCAAAAGAAAATGCAGAAATCCTTCTGCAAATTTTAGCACAACATTACCCACAAAACCATCACAAACAATAACATCGACTTCCCCTTTTAAAACATCTCTTCCTTCAACATTTCCGTAGAAATTTAATTTTGATTCTCGCAGCAACTTGTTAGCATTAATCGTTAATTCATTTCCTTTAGAATCTTCTTCACCAATACTTAGAAGACCTATTTTAGGAGAACTGACATTAAAAATTTCCTGCATAAAAACAGAACCCATCACAGCAAATTCATATAGATTAGTCGGTTTTAAATCTACATTAGCCCCAACATCAAGTACCAAACATTTGTTTTTTAATGTAGGTATAATAGCACCAAGTGCTGGGCGATTTATACCTTCAATTCTACCAAGTTGCAAGGTTGATATTGACATAACAGCTCCAGTATTTCCAGCACTTGCAAAAGCGTGAGCTTTACCTTCTTTAATTAATTTGACGCAAACAGCCAGAGATGAATCTTTTCTTTTAAGAGCTGTAGTAGGAACATCGTCCATGCCGATAACATCGTCGGCATGGATAATGTTTTCTAAAGGAAAATTTAAATTTTCTTGTTTAATTATTTTTTCTATTTCAGATTTTCTACCGACCAGAAGGACATTAAATCTTCCATTACTTTCTTCTAAAGCTTGAGCAGCACCTCTGATAGTAACCAGAGGTGCATTATCACCACCCATAGCATCTAAAGCAATTACACACTGTTGAGGATTATTATCCAAAATTTACCCCAGATTTGTTTACGATGCTTTAGGAACAAACATTGTTCTACCCTTATAAAATCCACAATTTGGGCAAGCACGATGTTGTAATTTTGGTTCACCACAATTTGCACAAGTAGAAAGTGATGGAGTAGCAGTTTTGAAATGGGCTCTTCTTTTTCTTGTTCTAGATTTGGAATGTCGTCTTTTTGGATTTGGCATCTTTTCAATCCTTTCTTATTGTTTTAATAATTCTTTAAGTGTTAACCATCTTGGATCAACTTTTTCAATTTCACAGGTACATTTTTCAAAGTTAAGGTCTGCACCGCATTTAGGGCAAAGACCTTTACAATCATCTTTGCAAAGATTTTTCATTGGTATTGCGAGCATTGCATAATCTCGAACATCATTTGAAATATCAATGTAATCTTGATCTTTTCTAATTACCGTAACAACATCTTCATCATAGAGGTGTTTATTGCTTATGTCGTGTATATAAAACATATGATATTCATTCAAAAACTCACGATCATATTTTCTTAAGCATCTATCACATTCACAATGTCGATGAACATTTAATGTAACTCGTAATAGAATGTGATCTTTTGTTTTTTCGAGAAGAACCTGAACTTTAACTTTTCCAAAAAACTCAACTGGTAATTCAAGTTCTTCAACAGTTGCATCCAGCTTATAAAAATGCCTCCCTTCTGAAAGGGAGGATATTTTGATTTTCATTTTAATTCAATTAAAACAGTTACAAATATATTTAATAAATGAATGTTTATCAATTAAGAACGAACTATATCACTATTTACTATTTTCCTTATAAACTTTCAAAATATAATCTGCTACTGCCTCAGCTTCAGGTGGAATTAATCCCTGGGCAGGCATTGGTGGATATTCAGGGTCAACTTTAACAGGATTTAAGATAAATTTAACAAGTTGTTCTCTATTATTTTCATATTTCGGAAGAACTGTATTGTATGGTGGACCAACCAATTTTGCATCAAATCGATGACATGCGGAGCATTTTGCTGAAAAAATTTCTTCACCATTAATGGAAACGGTCTTGATATTTAGTTTATTCTTTAAGTTTTCTTCATAGGTTGTATACATTTGTGCAATTTCCACTGTTTTTGATTTCAAAACATTCGATATTCCAATAACATCCCTTGATGAAATTGAAATCACCACCATGATAAACATAAAGAATGAATATTTCAAATAATTTGAAATACTCTCTTTACTATAAGCATTTAATTGATTAAGAATTATAAAAACTAAAATTACAGCTATACCACTTGTTAAGAAAATCATATATGACAAACTATTTTTAGGAAAAAGTAATAATTCAATCAAAATAAATGCAGGTTGAACTAATACAGAAATCATTGCCCCTTTAAGTGATCTTTCTTTAATGAAATCATTTAATTCTATTGACCCCTCTAATTGTGTTTCAGCCCATCCAAAATTAAGGAATAAATTAACAAGATATACCAACGAAATCGAGATTAATAAATAATACAAAAATTTTAAATAGACTTGGACATTCAGTAAATAAGAAAAAAAGTCAAACCTGTAATCAATTTGATTATAATCGAGTTTAGCAACATTTAGAATGGAATAAAGAAATAATGATGATAATAATCCTATTGTTCCAATTAAACCACTAAGCTTATGTTTTTTTAAATTCGATTCCATTAATTCGATTAAATCTTTGGAATCCTTATCTAAAACAGTCTTTGAAAAAACAACTAATAAATCAAAAGTTGATCTGTATGAGTAAAGTGCTAGAATGGAAAGGATAAACAAAAATAAATTTATTAATGATAAATTATGGATTGAATCAAATTCATTTCCTTTTAACCAAATTAGATCAATAGAATAAATAACTATTAGAGGAATAATACCAAGGACAATGAGGGTAGAAATTTTTTTCAATGGGAAATGCAATAGAACTTTGACAAATTGTTTTGAAGCATCATCCCTCTTAAAAAATTCTAAAAAATAACTTACGATCGCTGTACCTGTCAACCAAAAAAAATAAAAGTAAAATAATGAATGCGCTAAAATGGATACTAATTTAAGAACATTAGTATAGTTATAATTAAAAGGTAATGTTAATTCACTCATTAAAAACATAATTTCCCTCATTACAAAAGTTTATCAATAGATAGTTGAAAAACTATTAATAAAACGAACGTATTAATTGTTCTAAAACCTGTAATTAAAATTTTTCTTTCTTCGCTATGCTTGATAAGTTTTATTGAATTCCATATTAGCCAAGCTGATGTAATAACAAGCCCATAACTGATAAATTGATTTTCAATTAAACTAAATAATGGCAAACCCAAAGAAGTGACAGCAAGTGCAATCATCCACATAAAAGTTAATCTAATGATTTGTTCTTTTGAAAAATAATCAGATAAAGAAGGATACCCTGCAGATTTATATTCGCTATCAAAAAACAAGAGAAGTAGCCAGAAATGAGGAATTTGCCAGATAAAAAGGAAGAAAGCAATCATTAAAATTGAATCATCAAATATATAACCACCAGCAGCGACCCAACCTATAACTGGAGGTATTGATCCAATTAAAGAACCAGGTACTACGGCGAGTACAAATTTTCTTTTCAATGGAGTATAAACAACATTATACCAGAACATTGCAAGTAAACCAAGTAATGCGGCACTTAAATTATATCTTACTAACAAAATAATAAAACCACCTAAAGAAAAAAGAAACCCAAGTATAAAAGCTACTAATGGTTTAACTTTTCCAGAAGGTATCGGCCTATTTTGTGTTCTGTTCATTAATGCATCAGATTCTCTTTCCTGATATTGATTAAAAATAGCTGAACCTCCTGAAAGCAAAAGGACACCTAATAAAACACCAACGATATTTAAATCAATTGTTTTTGAATAAAGTACATAACCCAAAAAAGTTGTAATCGTTACAAAAGAGGTTATCTTGAATTTTGTGAGCTCTAAAAGTATCTTAAAATAGTAATTTAAATTCTTCATTATTTACCTGTCTTCAATGAAACAGTATCTGAAACCGAACCATACCATTTTTCAAATTCATTTTGATGCAGAGAATAAAGTTTTGAGTACATATATGAATGTCTGAGTCCACAATACTCAGCACATGCTATATCATAAACACCAACTTCATTTGAAATAAACCAGAGGTAATTGTTTTTATTTGGAATCACATCTTTTTTAATTCTAAAAGCTGGTATGAAGAAAGAATGATTTACATCAAGTGAATTAAGATTAAGTTTAATAGGTTTATTAATCGGGACTACTAATGTATCAGTTTTTCTCCCATTAGGATATGTAAATTCCCATACCCACATTCGGCCAGTAACATTAATTTCAAAAGAATCTTTTGGTGCCGCTGTCATTTTTTTGTATCCATACCATCCATAATAAAACATACCGACAACAAGCAACGTTGGAATGACAGTCCAGATTATTTCTAAAGCCATATTTCCTTTTATATTTTTTGATCTAGGATTTCTTTTTCTATTAAACTTTATAACAAATACAACCATTAAAACAGTTATCAAAACCAACAAAAACAAAGAAATCCCGAGAATAAATAAAAATACTCCGTCAACTTCTTTTACGAAATTAGATGCGTTTAATATCATATTTCCTACCTGATAAATGAATAATCAGAAAATGTTAAAACTATAAAAATCATTAAAGTTAAAAATGCGACTGCAACAAAAATTCTGAAAATTTTATCATCAAATTTCAGATGCATAAAAATTAACATTACTAACAAAGCTTTAACCGAAGCAATAATTAAAGCAACGACAATTGAAAAGCCTCCTAAATCAAAACTTGCAACTGTGACCGTCAAAGCTGTAAGTGTAACAAGAGTTAACCAGACAAAAATATAAGTTCCGTATCCAACAATGTGATTATTTTTGTGTTCCATACCTTACCTCAATGAATTAAGTAAAATAATGGGAATAGGAAAATCCAGATAATATCAACTAAATGCCAGTAAAGACCACTATTTTCAAGCATAATATAATAATCTTGATTAACCTTATTAGATTTAATATAAAACAACATAAAAAGAAGTATTATCATACCAATAATGACATGCACTGCATGCAAACCAGTCATAACATAGTACAAGCCAAAATAAATTATTTCACCACGAGGAAGAGATAGTAAATCGTTAGAACCTGGAAACAAACCATGATTGAATTTTGCTGACCACTCAAAATATTTATTAACAAGAAACAGCAATGCAAATATTATTGTTGATGATAAAAAAATCAGTGACAATTTTTTATTGCCTCTTCTAAGTGCCGTAATCGACATTGCCATTGTCAAACTACTTGTAAGCAGTATAAGTGTATTTATCAACCCAATGAAGACATCAAGTTCTTTTGAAGCTAAAGCAAAATAATCACGATAAGAAAATCTATAAACAGCATAAGCTAAAAACATACCACCAAATAGAATCAATTCTGTAAAGAGAAAAAGCCACATTCCAATTTTAGCACCGACCTCATCCCGATGGATATGCTCACTCGCTAAAGTTTCAGCTATTTGATTCAATTTTTAATCTCCTCTTTTTCTTCAAAATGACTGTAATCATAAGGTTCGTTTTCAATAACAGGTATCACTTCAAAATTTTCATGAGTTGGTGGAGATTGAATTGACCATTCAAGTGTTACCCCACCCCATGGATTAGCAGGAGCTTTTGCACCTTTTCGTAAAGCTATAATTAAATTAGTGAACATAATTATTAGTCCAGTAATCAAAATCCAACTACCTATTGTAGAAATAAAATGCCAGATATGAAATTCAGGTAAATAATCATAATATCTTCTTGGCATTCCAAGATAACCGGCTATAAACAACGGGAAGTAAAGCAGTTGAAATCCAATGAAAAGAAATAGCCACGATAATTTTGCTACCTTTTTGTTATACATTTTTCCAAACATTTTTGGAAACCAGTGATGCAGCGCAGCAAAAATTCCAAATCCTGTTCCCCCAAACATTACATAATGAAAATGAGCAACGATAAAAGAGGTATCGTGAATATGAATATTAAGAGCTAAAGCACCTTGCATCAAACCGGTAAATCCTCCAATAGTAAAATTAAAAATAAAGGAAAGCGCAAATAACATGGCTGGTTCAAGTAGTATAGAACCTTTGTATAAAGTTGAAACCCAGTTGAAAACTTTAATTGCACTTGGAATAGCAACAAGAAAAGTTAGAAGTGAAAAGATCCACATAGCAGTATCACTCATTCCAACGGTAAACATATGATGCGCCCATACTAAAGAACCAAAAAGTGCAATAGCCAAACTTGAAAAAGCAATAAATTTATAGCCAAAAATTGTTCTTCTCGCATATACTGGAATAATTTCCGAAATAACTCCCATAGCAGGGAGAATCATAATATAAACAGCAGGATGGGAATAAATCCAGAAAAGATGCTGATACAAAATTGGATCACCACCAAGTGATGGATCAAAAATTCCGACTCCAAACCATCTTTCAATTGCAACAAGTAAAAGAGTAATACCGACAATTGGAGTAGCAAGTATTTGAACCCAGCCTGTGGCATATAGTGACCAAACAAACAAAGGCATCTTAAACCAGGACATTCCAGGAGCCCTCAAACGATGAATCGTAGTTATAAAGTTTAATCCCGTTAAAATTGAAGAAAAGCCAAGTATAAAAGCTCCGATCAATGCTGGAATTACATTTGTAGAAGTTCTCACCGAATAAGGAATGTAAAACGTCCACCCTGTATCTGCAGGTCCACCTGGTAAGAATAATGAAATTAATGCAACTAAACCACCTGTAATGAACAACCACCATGAGAATAAATTAAGTCTTGGAAAAGCAACATCTTTTGCACCAATCATTATCGGTAAAAAGAAATTACCAAAGACTGCTGGAAGCCCAGGAATTATAAAAAGAAAAATCATTATCACTCCATGAAGAGTGAAAATCTGATTGTAAGTTTGAGGCTCCATGATTGTTTTCCCTGGTGAAATTAGCTCTAACCTCATCAAAAAACCAAAAAAAACACCTACAGAAAAAAACGTTAGCATTGAGATTAGATAAAGAATACCAATTTTTTTATGGTCTGTCGATAGAATCCAATTTAAAATACCTTTATACTTTTTTGGTGAATGAAGATAATCCAAATGATTACCATTTCCTTCATTAATTGGAACATTTAAAGTTGTCATTATTATTTTACCTCAGACTTTTTCTTTGGTTTTGAAATCAAAAAAATTATGAAAATTCCTACTGCAATTAATGTTAAAATTCCTATGACTCTTGT
The DNA here is from genome assembly GCA_937944105.1 of uncultured Ignavibacteria bacterium. Classification (GTDB taxonomy): domain Bacteria; phylum Bacteroidota; class Ignavibacteria; order Ch128b; family Ch128b; genus Ch128b. The sequence continues at coordinate 43,956 of CALDZP010000028.1, read as the reverse complement.
AATATTTAATGCGTATGTCCTACCCTCAGGATCATAAGCATAACAGAATTTTATTAGCTTAGCGATGGTAGGTCCAACTTTTCCTTCCCCAGCTTCAAGAATTGCCATTTTAATATTAAACGGTAAAAAATCAATTCCAAGAAGATAACGAGTTATCTTTCCATCAGGTGAAATAAAAATCAATGCACCTGGATGAACAAACTGATCTTCTTCTTTAAAAAAATAAAATCCCACTGAATTTGTTACTGAGTATATATTAACTGAATCGCCCACTAAAAAAGTCCATGCATCCTCTGGAGGTTTATTATTTAGTAGTTTAATGTAATTCACTTTCTTAGCTTTAGCGAGGGCTGGTGTTTCTTCGGGATCAAAACTTATCGTTATAATTTGATAATCTTTACCCAGTTGAAGATCAACTTTATTAATTTCTTCAGCAAGTTCTGTCAAAAGTGGAGTGCAAATCCCCTTGCATTCATAAAAAACCAATGTTAAAATAGTTGGTTTCTTAATCAAATTTTTTAATGTTACTTGGTCTCCATATTCATTATAAAATTTGGATGTCAAAGGAATATATTTACCAAGTTGTTCCTCCAGAGCAGCTTTTTTTGTTACATCCTGGTTGGGATAAATTTTACAAAAATTTGAAAGCAAAACCAGAAAAATAAAAACAAAGAAAAATCTAAATAATTTCATCACATCTTCTCCATTCTTTTGCTTATAAAACTCATTGAATACTCAAAAAAGTTCTTTCTTTCAATATCATTTAACAAATTAAATTTTGGACTAATGCCGTATAAGATTGGGTTAATTTTCAGTAAATTATAAAACTCTTTTTCATTCAAGTTCTGATTGTCTAAGTTAGCAAGGAAACCAGCAAATCTTTCCTTGGAAATAATTAAATAATCATACTTGGCATCATTATTTAGTCTCTGAACTATTTGATTAAACATATTTCTTTTTGCTGAGGATTCAGTAAGAATAAGGAAAAAAGATTTCGAAGTCGGAATTTGACCAGCTGATTTTTTTCCTTCTGAAAGTTTATAAGTATCATTTAAATTCTGTAGTTCTTCTTTTGAGTCCTTCGGAAAGTCGTTTGCAAATGTTCTTATATAATGAATAACAGCAAATAATTCTTCTGGATTAATATGATTGAATGCTGGCATACCACTTTTAATAATTCCTTCCTGTAAAGTCTTATACATCTCGGAAATTTTTCTTCCATTAATCCAGCCCTCACTGGTTGTAAAATTTCTCGGTAACGGTTTCATGAATGTTCCGGCTGGTCCATCACCTTTACCTGATTCACCATGACATGAAGAACAATTTGCATTATAGAAAATTTTCCCTTTTTCAACCAGCTCTGGTGTTGCTTCACTTAACTTGAAAACATCTACTGGAGGAATGTCTACAGGTAAAGAAAAAGGAAGATCTTTTTCAACATTTAATGTATCAGACTTTACAACAGGAACAATTGAATTTTTGTTAATTAATGTTAGATTTTGAACAAAGTATATACCAATTCCAACAAGTACAATTAAGACATAAAAATAAGAATAACCAAATAACCTCGCTGGATTCGTAAATAATTCTTTAAAGTTTATCTCATCCTGTAATAGATTTATCTTTTTCAAAGTATTCTTCATAAGTGAAACTCCAGACTTCTTTTGAGCTTAGGATCACCAATAGGGATAATATTTTTAAGTTTATTAAATCGGATTACAAAAAGAGTCAACACAATTCCAGTTACAAGAATCATAAAAGAAATTTCTATCCAACCAAAAGTTAATTCTTTGTATAGCGAAGGCATCACTAACCAATATAAATCTATAAAATGCATTAGAATAATCCAGATTGACATTATTTTTAATCTTTTTAGATTACTTTTTGCTTGTTGCGATAAAAGTGAAAAATATGGGATTAAGAAATGTCCGAAAATTAAGATAAAAGAAAAAATCTCCCAACCTTTTTCCCATCGATGAATCATCCAGAAAGTTTCTTCAGGAAGGTTGGCGTACCAAATTAAAAGGAACTGACTGAAGGCTATATATGCCCAAAAATTTACAAATGCAAAAAGGAGAGCACCTAAATTATAAAAATGATCCCTCTTAAGTAGATTTCCAAAATAACCTTTTTCATGAAGTAAGACTATAGTAAGCGTTACAACTGCAAGTGATGCAAGTGCTGTTCCAGAAAAATAATAAACTCCAAAAATTGTAGAAAACCAATGAGGTTCTGTACTCATTAAGAAATCAATTGCAAAAAATGTTAAAGTAATTGCAAAGATAGGAATAAAGATTGCCGAAAGTTTTGAATTTTTATATGTAAGAATTTGATCTTTAGATTCATCTTGCTTTAATGAATTTTTTGTCATCATAAAAGCAAACAAAGTCCAGAACAAAAAATATATGATATATCGGATGGTAAAAAAACTTTGATTAAGATAAGGTGATTTTGCTTCTAAAAGCTTATCAGTTTTTACTGCTTCTTCATGAGACCAATGAAAAATAGAATGAGTATTAAATATGACAAATAAACCTATAACAAAAAAAACAGGTGTAAATGAAATAAAAATTTCATTTATTCTTCTCATAACGGTGGACCAAACAGCACCTGATAAATATTCAATTGCAAACCAAAAAAGATTGCCAACAGCAATACTAATAAGGAAAGTAAATATAATATTGTAGTTTGCTACAGCCCGCTTAAAATCAATAATAAATGCAAGAAGACTTAAAATGATTCCAACTCCCAAAATACCAAAAGCAATATATTTAGTTTTTACTGGTAAATTTTTCTTATCAAAATTTTGAAATTCTGCACTCATCTTAAATCGCTCTCCTTTGGATTTACTGATCTCTGTAAAACTCTTATGTAATGAATAATTGCCCACCTTTCTTCTTCAGTTATTTGTGACGCATAACCAGGCATTACATTTTGTCCATCTGTGATTATATGAAATATTCCTCCATCTTTCATATTTCTAATTCTATCAGAATGTAAGGTTGGAGGATTTGGAAATTGACCTCTCAGGCGACTGTCACCCATACCATAATTTCCATGACAAGGTGAACAGAATATTAAATATTTTTGTTTACCAAGTTCTAAAACACTTTTAGAGGGGATTAAAGGATTAACTAATAAATTTTCAGCCTCAGTTGGTTTTCCTTTGAATGGGTAAGGTAGATAACCACGAGCAACTGTTCCTTCCACAGGTGTTCTCATTCCAAAATTATCTTTGAAAACAGTAGTTGTGGTTTGAGGATTAATTCTAAATTGCTCATGCATCCAATTGAAAGGTGACATAAATAAGAGTTGATTAAGAATAAAATATGTAATTCCAGAAACAATGATTACAGTTAAACCAAGAAAAGAGATAAATTTTTTGTCGAATATTTTAGGTTTATCTTTTAATTCACTCAGTTTATAATATATCTCATGAACTTCTTCTGCTCCAAGTTGCTTAAATAATTGTTTAACTTGATTTAAATCAAAAATTTCATCTTTAACTTGTATTGAAATCCCATATCTATCCACACTAACTTTTTTCATATAATCGGTTTCTAAAAGAGGATGACTTGCATTAGGAAATTTAAACATGACAAACAGCATCCAGACAACAGTAAAAACTGTTGCTGAAAGCACTGTTACTTCAAACATTACAGGGATATAAGCTGGTAATTGATAGAAAGGTTTTCCACCCACAACAAGAGGATAATCAATAACGTTTACCCAGTACATGAAAAGAAAAGAAAATATCGCTCCAGCAAAACCGAAGAACAAAGTAACATAACCAAGTTTTGAAGATTTTAATTTCATTGCTTGTGGTAAACCATGAATTGGATATGGCGAATGCACATCATACTCTTTGTAGCCCGCTTCATTAATTTTATCAACAGCTTTAACTAATTTATTTACATTATCAAATATCGCAGCAACTGCATAAAGATTTTTATCTTCCATTAATTGTGACCTCCGTGTGATGGCTGAGATCCAGGTAAAACTGCTTTGACTTCAGCAATTGAAACAACAGGTAATGTTCGAATAAATAAGAATATGAGTGTAAAAAATAAACCAAAGCTACCAATCAAAATTCCTATATCATAAATTGTTGGAATATACATTCCCCAGCTCGAAGGTAAATAATCTCTTGATAAACTTGTAACAACAATCACAAATCTTTCAAACCACATTCCTACATTAACAAGAACACCAATTACAAACATTACAGGAATAGATCTCCGAATCTTTCTGAACCAGAATAATTGTGTAAAAATGACATTACAAGCAACCATAGTCCAATATGCCCACGCATAAGGACCCAAGGCTCTGTTTAAGAAAACAAATTGTTCAATTGGATTACCGCTGTACCATGCAATGAAAAATTCCATTGCATAAGCATAACCTACCATAAGTCCAGTAGCAAGCATTACCTTATTCATTTTTTCAAGCGTATTCAATGTAATAATATGTTCGATCTTAAAAACTTTTCTAATTACAATTAAAACATTCTGAACCATTGCAAACCCTGAAAAAACAGCTCCGGCAACAAAATATGGCGGAAAAATTGTAGTATGCCATCCTGGCATAATTGAAACGGCAAAATCAAAGCTAACTATTGTATGAACAGAGAGAACAAGTGGAGTTGCAAATCCTGCTAAAATTAGATAAGCCATTTCATAATGTTGCCAGTGACGGTTAGAATGTCGCCATCCCAGACTTAATATAGAATAAATTAGCTTCTTAATTTTATTATTAGTTCGATCTCTCAGTGTTGCAAGATCTGGAATTAAACCAATATACCAGAAAACTAATGAAACAGTGAAATATGTTGAAACTGCAAACACATCCCACAACAAAGGCGATGTAAAATTAACCCAGAGAGCATGTTGATTTGGATAAGGTAATAAATAACCATCTAACCATGGTCGACCTGTATGAATTAGCGGGAATAATCCAGCACACATAACAGCAAAAATTGTCATAGCTTCGGCAAACCTTGAAATTGCAGTTCGCCACCTTTGTCTCAACAAAAATAAAATTGCTGAGATCAGGGTTCCTGCGTGTCCAATACCAACCCAGAAAACAAAATTTACAATGTCAAATCCCCACCCAACAGGTTGATTAACACCCCACACACCAACACCTTTATAAAAAGTGTAACCTAAACTTACTGCACCAATTAAAAGCATTGTCAGGCTTATTGAAATTGCAATATACCAACCTTTAGGTGGTTTGGTCTCCAATGGGCGTGCTATATCTTCATTGATTGAATTCAATGAAGGATTTTGTTCAATTACGGGATGTTCAATTGAATAATCAATTGTTCTCACTATAAATTCTCCGAGTTAATGTTTCTAAGTTTTGCTATGTAAGTCACATTTGGTTTAACATTAGTTTCTTCCAGTACATAATAAGCTAACTTATGATTTCTAAGTTTTGAGATCTCTGAATTCTTATCTAACATATTACCAAATTCAATTGCGTTTGAAGGACAAGCTTGTTGACATGCGGTAGTTACTCCAGCTCCATCAAAATTTTTTCCTTCTCGAATTGCCTCTTGTCGAGCTTCCATAATTCTCTGTACACAAAATGTACATTTTTCCATAACACCGCGTGATCTTATAGTTACCTCAGGATTATTAAGAAAATTAAGTGGCTCCTGATATTGATATTCTGTAGCAAATTCTTTTCTAAAATCCAAGAAATTAAATCTTCTAACTTTATAAGGGCAGTTGTTTGAACAATACCTTGTTCCAACACACCTGTTGTAAGCCATCTGATTCAAGCCATCCGGGCTATGGTTGGTTGCAGAAACTGGGCAGACATTTTCACATGGAGCATTATCACAATGTTGACATAACATTGGTTGATTACTAACAACGACATCGTCAGGTGTTCCAGAATAGTAAGTGTCTATTCTCATCCAGTGCATTTCTCGACCTTTAGCAACCTGTTCCTTTCCAACCATTGGAATATTGTTCTCTGCAACACAACTGACAACACAAGCATTACAACCAATACACTTATTCATATCAATTGCCATTGCCCATTTTACGCCTTCATACTTAAACTCGTGTACAATACTCATTAGTTCAGGTCGTTCTTTTTGAATAAAATCAGGATCTTTTTCATATTGAGTTAATGTACCTTCCTGTATGATTTTTCTTTTTCTATGAAAATCTTTAACGAAAGTATCATCAAGCGAATGATGTTCTTGAGCTGTTACCAATTCATATTTTTCTTTAGTTTTTGAAATTTGGACATAATCATTATATGGTAAATTTGAATTCGGATTAATTAGAAAATTGATATTAAAACCAATTCCTTTTCCAATTTCACCACACTCCTCTCTTCCATACCCGGCTTCTACACAAATTAAATTATCAGCCAAACCCGCTTGAATAAATACTGGTACCCTGACTTTTTTCAAGCCATTATTTATTTCCACCACATCACCATTTTGAAGATTCATCTTTTTTGCTAAAGAAGGAGGAATGGCAGCATAGTTATCCCAAACAACTTTTGAAATTGGATGTGGTAATTCATGTAACCAACCATTGTTTCCAAATTTACCATCGAACAAGTATGGATGAGGTCTAATTGAAAGCATTAAACTATCATATCTTGGATTAAAATTATCTTCAAACGATGTTAATCTAAATTTAGGAGTGACAGAATCCGTAATTTTAAGCTCGATAAACCCATCGTGTAAACTTGAAAACCAGAATGTATCAAAATCCAAATTAGATGAAAATTTCGGGTAGATTTCTTTTTGCCATCTCGATTTTAATTTTTTCTGATAAATTGAATCATAATAGACTTCTTCGGTTGTCCAAGTTATTAAGATGGACTCTTTCTGTCGGGTATCATATATCGGTGAGATCACAGGCTGTTGAAGATTTAAATAATTACTACGAGTCTGAAAATCATTCCAGCTTTCAAGATCGTTATGAATAGGAAGAATAAATTTACTTACCGCTGTGGTCTCAGTTTTTTGTTCTGATAGAGTTATAACATTCTCGACTTTTGACAAAGCACTAACAAAATTAAGATATGCAAAATCATAAACGGGATTTGAATCAAAATTGATAACAACACCAACTTGATTACTGTTTAATTTATCAATTAGATTTTTTATATCCTCTACTGACGATTCTTCCACAATATTTACATAAGTTGAGTTGAAATCATAGAGTTTTGTTGCATCGAGAATTTCGTTAATAATGTTAATGAGAATATGTTCAGTTTTACCAAGTGTATTACCACCCAGCACAATTGCTCTACCACGATTTGAAATTAAATCATTAACTAGAATTTCAATTTCTTTTTTTGGAAGCCCAAATTTAGAAGTTATAGAATCTAAATTGATTGAATTTATATTAGAAATAAGTTTATCTGGTAATTGAAGATTTGAATTTATTCTTTTCAACAATTCATTTAATAAACCATACAAAAATTCTTTATGAAAATCAGGTCGCAATTTAATTCTATAATCAGCATTTGAACCAGTTAATGTTAAGTTTCCTTCAATTACAAAAAGTCGACTAAAATTCTTTAAGTCATTTACATTTCTTGTTTGAGTGAATTCTCTTATTTGTTTTACAACATCACCATCGGTATTAAGAAAATCACTTTCCAGGGCTAAAATTACTTTAGCTTTATTCAAATTAACTGAAGGTAGAAAATTTGTTCCATAAACTTCCTTCCAAGCAGCTAATTTATTTTGATTTGAAAAACTTGAATATGAATAAATTCGTGTTATGGGGTATTTAGCAATAAATTCATTTAAGACCAACGCTGTGGTAGGTGAAGTTATTTTGTTTGAAATAATGGCAATTTCTTTATTCTGATTAACTGCATTTTTTAATGCAGCTGTGATGGTTTTATTAGCCTCTCTCCAGCTAATCGGCACAAAGTGTTTCCCGCCACTTTTTTGCAGGGGACTCTTTAATCTCTCTGGATCATACAAGTTGAGTATTGAAGCTTGACCCCTAACACAAATTTTTCCCCGATTTATAGGATTATCTGGATTACCATCTATTTTTATTGGTCTACCTTCACGAGTCTTTACAAGGACAGAGCAATTATTAGAACAACAATTTAATGTTGATGCATAATAATTTGCCTTACCAATAATAACTTCATCGGGCTTTTTATTGTAAGCAACAATCTCTCCCTTATCTTTGTAATTAGAACACGCTGCAAATGCAAATGCAGATGATGCAGAAAGCAAAGCAAAAAATCTTCTTCTTGAAATTGGAGGCATACCCGATAAATCAATTCCGTCAATAGTCCCTTCTAAAAATTCATCTTCTTTTATTTTTTTTAATTCTTCAGGATTGTAATATTCTCTTAAACTTTTCCAGTATTTTTTTGAATTATTCTCGTTCATTTCTGACCTTTTTTAATTATTCTGTCTTTTGACTGATTCCGAATTTTCTCTAAAATAAATTTTTGATTTCTCACTTGAATTGAAAAACTTGGTAACTGAAGTCTTCAGAATTAGTGTGGTATATATTCCGCTCTTTATGAGATGATTAAAAAATTTTTTTCTTGAAAATTTTTGATTCAGGATTTTCATACAATTTCTCCATTATCTATGACAGGCAAAACAATTTTCTGGGCCTTTCCTGATATTAGAAACATAAGTTAATTTTAGTGGTGCATTCCTGTGACAATCAAGGCAACTCGCCATTGTGAAAGATGAGACTTGCTTAATTACATCCATATTTCGTACATCCCCGTGACATTCAGCACAATCAATACCACGATTAACATGAACACTGTGGTTGAAATATGCAAAATCAGCAAGTTTATGGACTCTTTTCCATCTGACAGGAATATTTTTCTGGTACATCTCTGTTAATTGAATAATAGCTGGTCTATTTTTTCTTGCAACCGAATGACAATTCATACAAGTGCTAACAGATGGTATGGATGCAAATCTTGTTTTAGTAACTGAAGTGTGACAGTATTGACAATCAATATTCATCTCTCCAGCGTGTAACTTGTGGGAAAAAGGTATGGGTTGCTCTGGTGAATATCCTATATTATCTCTCTCTGGTCGTGAAACATAATATGTGATGACAAAAGAAACAATGATAACAAATATTGTAACGGGAACTCTAACTTTGAGTAGGTAATCCAGTTTTGCCTGATTCATCTAATTCCTATAAGTTGATTGTTACTACCTTTAGAAAAAAGTTATTACTTAATCTGTGTTCTAATTTTTATGAAAAAATTCCTGCAATTATAAATATTTTAAATGAATTTATAAACATCATTAATTTTAAATATTTGTTAATGTAAACAATTCAAATAAAATTGTTTTAATGTTTTTTGCAAAGTTAGTGTGAAAAATTTTCGTAACTTTTAAAAAATTGTAAATGAAATGAAACTTAGATTCATTGGAGCAACCAGAACTGTTACCGGTTCAATGCATTTAATCGAGTCCAATGATAAATTAATTTTATTAGACTGTGGACTCTATCAAGGAAAAAGAAAAACTTTTTATGAATTTAACACTAATTTCAATTTCTTTAATCCTTCTGAAATTGATTATTTAATTGTTTCTCATTCACACATTGATCATATTGGTAATATTCCGAATTTAGTTAAACAAGGTTTTCGTGGAAAAATAATCTGTACGAAAGCTACAAAAGATCTTGGTCAGGTGATGTTACTTGATAGTGGTCATATTCAAGAAAAAGATGTGGAATTTGTAAATAAAATTCGAAAGAAAAAGAAAGAACCTCCATTATTACCACTTTATACTCAAAAGGACGCTGAAAACTCATTACATTTTTTTGAAGGTTATAATTTATATGAAAAAATATCTCTTGATGATAAAATTGAATTAACATTTTTCAACGCCGGTCATATTCTAGGCTCTGCAATTACTCAACTAAAGATTAAAGAAAATGGTAGAATAATCAATTTATCATTTACTGGAGATTTAGGACGACCAAATCTACCAATAATTAAAGATCCCGATATGATTGAAACTCCAGACATTTTAATATCTGAAGCTACTTACGGTGGAAGGTTACATCAATCGAATTGGGAAACAAAGAATATATTAATCGATTGTATTTTTTATGCTTTGAAAAGAAATGGGAAAATAATTATTCCTGCATTTAGTGAAAGCAGAACACAACAGTTAATTCTTTTATTCCACGAAATTTTTGATCAATTTCATTTCCAATTTCCAATTTATATCGATAGCCCGCTTGCAACTACAATTACTAAAATTTATGAAAAACATATAGAAGAATATGATGCTGAAACATATTCTTATATCAAACAGGGAAAAAATCCTTTTAATTTTGATTATATACATTTTACTTCATCGGTAGATGAATCAAAAGCATTAAATGACCTCAAAGTTCCAGCAATAATAATTTCAGCTTCGGGAATGTGTGAAACTGGTAGAATACTTCATCACCTTGCAAACAATATTGAAAACCCAAATAATCAAATATTGATTGTAGGATATAATGCACAAGAAACACTTGGTAGAAAAATTGCCGATGGGGAAAAAATTGTCAAAATTTTCGGTGAAGAATACAAGGTAAAAGCTAAAGTAACCGTTCTTGATTCTTTATCAGCACATGCAGATCAAAATGAACTTCTTCAATATTTTCAAAATTTTGATAAAAATGTATTAAATAAAATATTTTTAGTACATGGTGAAGAAACAGAACTAAATACATTCAAAAATCTTTTAAAGAAAAACAATTTCAAAGATATTTACATACCCTCGAGAGGTGATGTTTTTGAAATTTAAATTAATATCAATATTTATTGTCTTCATTTTTTTTTCATCTTGCTCAATTGCTCAAATTCAAATAATACCAGATACATCCTTAAAGATCAATTCAACCAACTTTTTTACTAACTATAATAAATTTTTAAATCTTCACAATTTTACATCTTCAATAAACTCTAATTATGAGGTCAACAACTTTTATTTTAAACTAAATAATAGGTTTAGTTCTAATATCATTTTCTCGAATATTAAAAACATTCGAGATGAGAATTATTTTGATTTAAGAGGTCGATATAAAATTATAAATTGGTTTCAACCTTCTATTTCAGTTGAGTCAAAAAGAATAAATGACAATCGAAAAATTGGAATAAGCAGATTTAAAGATTTTTCTATAAAGGGATGGCTAATTTCAAATCCTTATTCGACTTTTCATCTTTCACCATTCTTTGGTTACAAATCTGAAGAACAGTTTGAAATCGTTGAAACAGGAAAATCTTTTGGTTTTGAATCATATTTCAATGAATACATTTTGAATTCCAGATTGACTGGAAACTTTAAAATTATTAATGACCAGCTGAATATTAGAAAAAATCAGTTAATTAATTCAGAATTTAATGCGGAAAATTTTATTACCGATCAGTTATCTGCCACAACAAGGTTTTCTTTCCACAAAATTGACCGTGATTACTTTACTCAAATAGATTCCAGCACAGCAAGAATTTTTAATACTAATTTCAACATTGAAAAAAGAGTTGACAATATTATTGACTTTTCACAAAAATTTGATCTTATCACCACTTCATTAATTAATGCCAGTTTAAATGGAAACATTTATTACAGAGTTGTTGAAAAAAAACTTAAGTATAAAAACCTAAATGAGCCTTCAAAAAATTTATTTGATTCTAAAGTAGAAGAATTCAGAATGTATTTGAATAGCGAAACTCAGGTCTTATTTAATAAATTAAATTCAATAATCAGATTCTCATACCTGGAAAGATCAGAGAAACATTCTATAAAACGAATTTCAGCAATACCTGAGTACCTTTACTATCAAAGACTTGATGAAGAATTACAAAAAAATAATTTCTCATCAAGAATATCATTGGGAATTCAGAATAAAATCAATATCATATCTTATGATACACTTTCAACAGAAGCTTCTGTTTCTAAATTAAGATACGATACACCTACACTTGATAATTATTTCAATCCGTTAGCAATTACAAGAGATGATAGAGATGAATTGTTATTTGTAATCAGGCTTATTTATCTTAAATATTTTAACAACAGATTGAGTACTTCATTTTTACTTGAATCATTTAATAATCATTTGATTTATATTTATAAGGAAAAAAGTTCAAATAATAATTGGAACAGAGTTTTAAGATTTTCTTCAGGTACATCATACAAAAGCAGTAAGCTTTTAACAAAAAATTATTTTGAGGTACTGGCAAATTATACAGTTTATGATTTTGAAGATCAATTTCAAACAACACAGAGTTTTGTATTCAGACAATTTGGATTTCAAGATTCAACAAAAATTTTTTTAGCAAAAAAATACTTTTTAGCGATTAATTTTAATTTAAGATTTTCCGAACAAGGCATATTTTACTGGAAAAAATTTTCTTCATTACCAGGTCGTTTTTTAAATGAGAAGATGTTGGAATCTAAATTAGGTTATGAACTTTCCAGCCTAAGTTTTATTTCAGCAGGAATTAGATTTACTTCGCTTACTGAATTCAACTTCAGAGGAAAAGAAAAACAAATAATATTTCAAATGAATAGTATAGGACCAATTCTTGAGGGATTTCTTTACTATACAAAAGATTTTTATCTAAATTTTAAATGCTGGATTGAATATATTCGACAAACAAATCAAAATACACGAAGAAATATAAATCTCAATTTTAATTCTTATATTTTATTTTAATATCTTAATTGTCTCTCTTAAATTTTTTATAATTTTGTAGTGCAATGTTTAGACAATTAAAATACAATTTAAAAACTTCAATATTCGAAATAGATAATCTTCCAAATTATCTTGATGAAGCATTAGTAGGTATAAAGATTCCCTCCGATAAGTATAATAATATATTGCTTGCAATAACAGAAGCCGTTAACAATGCAATAATTCATGGAAATAAAAACGACATAAAAAAGGAAATTGAGCTAGAATTTATCGTAACCGATGATTTGATAAAGATAATTGTAACAGACGAAGGGGAGGGTTTCGATCTGGATAAAGTTCCTGATCCAACTTTACCTGAAAATTTATTGAGTGAACATGGTAGAGGCATTTACATAATGAAACATTTTGTTGATGAATTAAATGTAGAAAAATCTCCAAAAGGCAGTAGCCTGATCCTTAAAATCAAATTAAATAACTAAAATAAAATATAGAGGAGGAATTATGCCAAGAAAAAAAATATCCTTAATTGGTGGCGGCAATATCGGTGGAGTCTTAACTCAACTTATAGCGAAGCGTCAACTCGGCGATGTGGTTCTATATGATATTGTTCAAGATATGCCACAGGGCAAAGCTCTAGATATCGCCGAAGCTGCAAGAGTCGATGGTTTCGATTTGAAAATCACCGGCACAAATTCATACGAAGACACAAAGGATAGCGATATTGTCATCATTACCGCTGGTCTTCCAAGAAAACCTGGAATGAGCCGTGATGATCTTTTAACAACAAACGCCGAAATTATGAAAGTTGTCGCCGAAAATGTAAAAAATACTTCCCCAAATGCCATTGTTATTGTTGTTTCAAATCCACTTGATGCGATGGTTACTTTATTCAAAAATATAAGTGGATTTGAACCAAATAGAGTGATGGGACAATCGGGCGTGCTTGATTCATCTCGATTTGCAACTTTTATAGCATGGGAATTAGGAGTATCTGTGAAAGATATTAACGCCTTAGTTCTTGGAGGTCATGGAGACACAATGGTTCCATTAAAACGCTATGCAAATGTAAACGGCATTCCAGTAATGGAATTACTTGAGAAAAAATATGGCAATAAAGAAAAAGCTAATGAAGTAATGAACGCAATTATTGAAAGAACAAAAATGGCTGGTGGTGAAGTTGTGAAATTATTAAAAACAGGATCTGCTTTTTATTCGCCAGCAAGTTCTACAATTGCTATGGTCGAATCAATTATTTATGATGAGAAAAGAGTACTTCCTGTTTGTGCCTATTTGCAAGGAGAATATGGTGTCGATGGTTATTATGTCGGTGTGCCGGTCGTCTTAGGTGAATCTGGAGTTGAAAAAGTTATTGAAATTGATTTGAATGAAGAAGAAAAAGCATTGTTTGATAACTCAGTTAATGCAGTTAAAAACCTTGTCGCTGATATGAAAAGACTGGGATATTGAAAAAAAATTTAAAAATAAAAAACCGAGGTTTAACCTCGGTTTTTTTTAAACTTCAAACAGTTAATTCAAGGGAATAACGTTTACAACTTTTTTGTTTGCTCTCGTAACAAATTGAACTTTACCCGTGACTTTAGCAAATAAAGTATCATCTCCACCTATACCAACATTCAACCCCGGATGAAATTTTGTACCTCTCTGACGAACAATAATACTTCCTGCTGTTACAAGTTCACCGCCAAAGGCTTTTACACCCAATCTCTGGGAATTGGAATCTCGACCGTTCTTAGTTGAACCCTGTCCTTTTTTATGGGCCATATATCACCTCTAATTTATCTTTTCAATTAATATTTTTGTTAAATGTTGACGATGTCCTCTTAATTTTTTGTAATCTTTTCTTCGTTTCTTTTTGAATACAAGGACTTTATCGTCTTTTGTGTGTTCTAAAACTTTTGCAGATACCGACTTCCCTTCAATATATGGCTTACCAATTTGAACTTTTTCTCCATCTATCAACATCAATACATTTTGAAGTTGTATATTCTTTCCAACTTCAACATCTAATTTTGGAACATATATTTTATCATTTTCTTTAACCTTAAATTGAAAACCTGCAATATTAAGTACAGCTTCCATTTTTTTCCTTTCATTAATCTTTAGATTACAAAAATAAAAATATTATGCTCTAAAATCAATGAACATGTAAACTCATTAAATAATTATTATCTTCTAAAATATTATAACTTGGTTTCTCTATTTGACAGGGCTGACTTATAAATTGCCTCAATTAATTTCATTCGAGCAGAAGCTTCGCTCAAAGTAGATACCCACTTACCAAGTCCATTAACAGCAGCAAAAAAATGTTTTAATTCATTCTCGTAAGATTTAAAGTACAAATTAGCTGAAGTTGCTCTATTCGGATTAGTTAATTCCAGTTGTGAAGTTCCAACTTGTTTGAATATTCTCAATGGATTTAATAATCCTGCTCCCTCTGTTCCAAAAAGATTAAAATAAAAAAATTCGGTTTCGTTGCTAAGAATCCAACTGACTTCAAAAGTAATTACTTGATTATCTTTTGTTTTAATCATTGCTGTTGCTGAATCCTCAACATCTTTAGAAGTGTGATAAAAATTATAAGCAGTAACTGAAAAAACTTCTGGATAATCAAGCATCCACATTGCTAAATCAATAATGTTTATAGCAAGATCCATTATAACACCACCGCCTGCATATGATTTTTTTACAAACCAGTTTTGGGAGGAACTTTTTGGTCTGAACCAACCAACTCTAATAAGATATGGAATTCCAAATTCTTTTGCTTCGACCAAACTTTTCATAAGCATTGCATCGGGTCGAAATCTCATGTTAAAACCAACCATTACATTTACATTAGCTTTCTCCAGTGATTTCCTAAGTTCTTCCGTCTCTTTGTAATTACGAGCAACAGGTTTTTCAATGAAAATATTTTTACAATATTCACTTGCAAACTCTGCTATTTCTTTATGTGTATTTGTAGGTGTCAAAATCATAACGGCGTCAAATTCATTTTCAACAAAAAACTTTTTTATATCAGTATAAACTAAATCAATATTATATTTCTCTTTAATTGCTAAAATTTTTCTCTTATCAACATCACAAATAGCTTTAATTTTTACATTCGACATTTTCTTTAATATAGGTAAATGGATGATTTGAGCAACAGCACCACAACCAATTATTCCAATCTCAAGTTCTTTTTTCATACAGCCACCTAATTATTTTCTGAAACATGTTTGCTGAGGGAATGGAGCTCCGCCCGAACTCTATTCGAAATTCCTTGTGGATCAATTCCTAACATTGCATGCAATTCTTGTTGTGTTCCATGTTCAACAAATTGATCGGGTAGACCAATTAATTCGATATCTGATTTTACATCCATCTTAGAAGCAAATTCAAGCACTGCTGAACCTAATCCACCTATAATGGTATTTTCTTCCAGAACAAAGATTTTTTCAAATCTCTTAAATATATCTAATAACAATTCTTCATCGAGTGGTTTAATGAATCTCATGTTAACTACTTCGACAGAAATATCTTCTTTAAGCAAATTTTCTGCTGCAATGTTTGCATAATTAACCATACTGCCCACTGCAAGAAAAGCAACATCATTTCCTTTTTTAATTATTTCTCCTTTTCCTATTGGAATTTTTTTGAATTCTTTATTCAAAGTAACTCCCAAAGCATTACCCCGTGGATATCTTAATGCAATTGGTCCTTTTCTATATTCAATAGCAGTGTAAAGCATATCTCTTAATTCTGCTTCATCCTTCGGTGCCATTAATACCATTCCGGGAACAAGTCGAAGATAAGTTAAATCAAAAGCACCATGATGTGTTGGACCATCGGCACCAACAAGCCCGGCACGATCAAGAACAAAAACAACTGGAAGTTTTTGAATAGCTACATCGTGTATAATTTGATCAAAAGCTCTTTGCAAGAATGTAGAATAAATAGCCACAACTGGAATAATGCCTTCTGTTGCAAGACCAGCAGCAAATGTTACAGCATGTTGTTCGGCAATTCCCACATCAAAAAATCTTTCTGGAATTTCTCGTTGCAAAATATCCAACCCTGTTCCATCGGGCATAGCAGCAGTAATTCCTACCACCTTCTCATTCATTCTAGCAATTTCAACAAGTGCTTCACCAAAGATTTTTGTATAACTTGGAACCTCTGATTTCTTAATTGATTTTCCTGTAATTTTATCGAATGGAGTCACACCATGAAGTTTTTGATGATCCTCTTCTGCTGGTTTGTACCCTTTCCCTTTCTGAGTTGTTACATGAACTAAAATTGGACCTTTTAATTCTTTTACATGCGAAAAGATTTTAATCAACTGTTGAACATTATGACCATTGAATGGACCGAAGTATCTAAATCCTAAAGCTTCAAATAAAGCACCTGGAGTTATAATTGCTTTGATACCACCTTCAACTCTTCCCATGACTTTTCTAATTCTATCGCCAAAATCATCCAATCGGTGAGTAAGTTCCCAAACTTGTGCTTTAAATTTATTAAACTGTGGAGATGAGGTAATTTCCGTAAAATATTTTGAAAACTGCCATACATTTGGAGCAATTGACATATTATTATCATTTAAAACTACAATCAAATCTCTCTTTTGTAAACCTGCATTATTCATTGCTTCATAAACCATTCCACCTGTCATTGCACCATCACCAACAATGGCAACAACTTTAAACTTTTCCTTTAAAAAATCCCGTGCAGTTGCTATTCCCAATGCAGCTGAGATTGCTGTACTTGCATGTCCCGCTCCAAAAACATCATACTCACTTTCTGTTCTTTTTAAGAAACCGCTTATTCCACCAAGTTGACGAATCGTTTTTAATGCTTCTCTTCTTCCTGTTATAATTTTATGAGGGTAAGCTTGATGTCCTGTGTCCCATACAAGTTTATCATAAGGTGTATCAAAAACATAATGAAGAGCAACTGTTAGTTCAACAACTCCTAGTCCTGCGCCAAGGTGACCACCTGTTTGCGAGACAACATCAATCATGTAATTTCTGATTTCTTCACAAACAATTTTTAAATCTTTAATTGGAATTTTTTTCAAATCAGATGGTGAATTTATTTGATTTAAGTACTTGTATTCTTTCATTGTTCCTGTTCCGAATTGCTTTCGAGTTTAGTTTTTTTGATAATACCATTCAAATCTTTTCGAAGTTCATTGACTTTTAATTCAGCTTGATTTAAAGTTTCAATTAATCTTTTTGACAAGGTAACGCCCTCTTCAAATAATTTTAATGCTTCTTCAAGAGTAATATCTCCCGACTCAAGCATTAAAGCAATTTCTTCAAGACGTTCAAAATCTTTTTCAAATGTTGATTTCGATTTAGCCATTCACTTTTACCTTTCCATCATAAAATTCAATTTCTGTTTCAGTGAATTGTGCAAACATTGATTTTCTCGAAATGATTTTATCATTTTGCCAGATTATTGCAAATCCTTTTGATAAAGTTAATTTTGGATCTGACAAATTTATCGTATTAGACAATTTATTTAAAATCTGTTTTTTATTATTCATAAATGTTTGAATTGATTGGTTAAATTTATAAAAAGCAAAATCAAATTTTTGTTGAGTATTATTTAGTAAAGATTCAGGTAAAATAAAAGCATAACTTCTAAGCTCATTTTTCAGTCGTTCCCTTTTATCTTCTAAAAATTTAAGAATTAAATTGTAAAGTGAATCGTCAAAATCTTTTAGAATCTCAATTAGTTGTTCAAGTCTTGGTGTTACAAGTTCTGCAGCAGCAGTAGGTGTAGCCGCTCTCAAATCAGCAACAAAATCAGCAATAGTGAAATCAACTTCGTGCCCAATTCCAGTCACTACAGGAATTTTGGATCTAAAAATTGCCCTAGCAGTTACTTCTTCATTGAAAGCCCATAAATCTTCTAATGAACCACCACCACGACAGAGAATGATCACATCTACTTCACCATATTCATTCATTAAATCTAAGGCATCGGCTATTTCATTTGCTGCTCCTTCACCTTGAACAGAAGTATGTGCAAGTACGACTTCAACAATAGGAAATCTTCTTCTTATTACTGCTAAAACATCTCTTAAAGCAGCACCATCTTTACTTGTTACAATTCCAATACTTGAAGGAATTTTTGGAATTGGCTTTTTAAATCTTTCATCAAATAATCCCTCAGCAGCTAATTTTCTTTTCAGAGCTTCAAAAGCAATTTGTAACTCACCTACTCCAAGTGGTTTCATCGAAATTATTTCAATTTGGTAATTTCCTCGAGGCTCATAAACATTAATTCTTCCATTAACAATTACTTTCATTCCATCTTGAGGTGTAAAAAATACATAAGAATTTAATCCACGCCACATAACACAACTTATCTGTGAGTATTCATCTTTTAGTGTAAAATACCAGTGACCTGATTGATATGCTTTAAAGTTCGATATTTCACCGACAACAGTTATTGAATCAAAAGCCGATTCTAACAAAATTTTTATTTCACGGTTAATTTCTGACACAGAATATATTTTGGTCTGATCAATCATAAATTTTTTATTTTTTATAAATCAAGTTACAAAAAATGATTTTTTTAAAAAACAATTGAAGAAATTATTAATTAAAATCTTACACTAACACCAATTGTTGGGAAAAATGGTAGCTGATAAGTTTCTCTGCGCTTTAGCTGAAGATTCGAATCAATATAATAATCGTAACCAATTACATTTTTATGATTATAAACATTGATAATATCGAGGTAAAAAAGCCAACTCAAATTCCAGAAGAATGAGTAATAGCTCAGTCGTAAATCCATTCGGTGATAATCTGGTTTTCTTGCATTATAAAAGTTTGGATCTAAACCATAATCAATGTTAAAAATTACTTCCTTTGGCTGGTTTGAATTGAAATTAAATCTAGTTGCAATTTCAGGAGTTTCTGGTTTACCGTCATTATCTCTGTCTACTAATAAAATTCTTGGTTTAATTCCAACAGGTTGTGTGTAGGGCAACCCACTTCCATACTGCCATCTTATACCAAGTTCTAAATTTTCGAAAAATTTGTAATTAATTACCAGATTAAAGGTATGTCTTTGCTCAAATCTAAAAGGAATTCTGTATCCATTTTCTTCTCGAGTTGAATATGATAATGAATATGAAATCCAACCATCAATCTTACTTGATCTTTCTTTACTTACTTTTGCAATAAAAATTTCCCATCCATAAGATGTTCCCTTTGAATTATTGGTTGGGATAGTGGTCATGGAATCACTGGTGATTACAATTGGTTCAGTCCAGGCATCTAAAAATTTAGGATTTCTTCCTGGAATTTGACTGGTTACAAACTGAGTGCCTTTAACTTTTAATGGAACAATTAAATTTCTAAAATCTTTCAAATAAATTTCTGACTTAAATTGCCATTCAGTTGTTAAAAATCTTTCAAAACTTAAAATGTAGTGATAAGCTTTTTCAGCTTGCAGTTTATCTTTGTATTTATCCGAGAAATCATACAGGATATTCTGATCTCGAAGTTTTTCATATCCAGGGGATTGATAGAAAATTCCGATAAATCCTCTCAATGTAGTTATATCGTTTAATGCATAAGATAGTCCAATTCTTGGTGAGATGTAGGACTTTTCAATAATATCATAGTAATCAAAACGTATTCCTGGACTTAAAAATAAATTACCACCAGAAAAAAGAGGGAAATTTGTCTGACCATAAAATTTAAATCTCCAATAATCAATATTTGATTTGAACCTGTCCAGAATTGTTCTAAAGTTTGAAAAAGAATTTAGAATAGCTCTTAATTGTGGATCAAGAATTAAGTCAAAATTAATTTTTGTTGTCATCATATCAATGCCAGCACCAAATTCAAAATTGGACTTTCCAGAATAGAAAAAGAATCTATCTTCAAAGGAAAGTTTTTGAAAATCAAACAAAGAGTTAAAAGAAAAATTTAGTAGATATTTATACAAAGTATCGTTGACTCCACCTTTAAATTCCTCCCTGTTTAATGTTGGATCAAGAAATTTCGAATCAAAATAAGTTTTACCCTTATTGGTATATAAAGATATGATAAACTTATTGCTAAAATTTTTCGAACTAAATCTATGACTGAATGAGTAAATATTATTGACCGATTGATCATTGATACCAAAGCTATCAGGTTGAACCCGTTTCCCATTCGTTATTAATTGAACTCCATCTTTTGAATAGACCATTAAAAAAGACAACTTATGTTTTTGCGAAAGAATCAAAGAACTTTTGAATTGAAAATCATAAAAATTAGGGAAGGAGAAATCGCCCTTAATTAATCCTGCATTCTTTACAATTGGTTCTAATATCAAATCATAATAAGTTCGCCGTGAATTAAAAATCCAGCTTCCATTTAAACCAAATGGATGTTTACCTTCAAGTACTATATTAGCATTAGATAAATTTAAATTGGCATTACCGGAAAAATAATTTCGAGTTGAACCATCTCGATTAGTTACATCGAGAACAGCCGAAAGCCTATCACCATATCTAACAGGAAATCCCCCAGTAATTAAGTTGATTTCATTTACAGTTTCTGGATTAAACATACTTATCGCACCGTACAATCTGTAAGGATTAAAAACCTCCACATCATCGAAAACAATTAAATTTTGATCTGGACCACTACCTCTAATCACAAGTTGTGAAGAAAAATCATTGATTGCATTTACACCAGGTAAAGCTTGCAAAGTTCTTAGTATATCTTCACCTGCACCAGGAAGGATTTTGACTGATTTTGGCTCTACATTAACTAAACTGGTCCGGGTATCTTCTTGCGATTGTATTCTTGCAGCTGACACTACTATTGATTGAATTTCAACAGGAATTTGTTTTAATTG
Organism: uncultured Ignavibacteria bacterium; assembly: GCA_937944105.1. GTDB lineage: Bacteria > Bacteroidota > Ignavibacteria > Ch128b > Ch128b > Ch128b. Next base: position 22,411 of record CALDZP010000028.1, on the reverse strand, counting down.
AATTATTAAATCTACAATTTTATTTTGAAGCAGGTTTATTTCAACTAATTTTGTTTCAAATCCAATTGCACTAACCTGTAGTTTATATTTACCTGGGGCTACACCTTCAATTCTAAAGAATCCATTTAGATCTGAACTGGTCCCGTACTTAGTACCAACTAAAATTAGATTAACATTGGGAATAGGTGTATTATCTTCACTTATAACCCTTCCTTTAATTTCACCAGCTTTCAAGTTAAGATTTAATATTAAAAAGATAAAAAGTAAAAATGTTGAATTACTTACCATTGATTTTTACCAATTTCTCTTGTTAACAAAAATTACTCATAAAAAATTCATGAACAAAAATTTGATTCATATACTATGCTGTCTTATTTTTGCTCCAACAAAATAATAAATTAACCTTTAATTCTATCCAGCGAGATAGAAAAGGATAAATAAATGAAGAAAAAGAGTTTAACAAAAACAAATATAAGGACCCGATTGACCGATAGGTCAATCGGGATTTTTTTTATATGAAAATCAAAGCCAAAATTCTAGACGAACAATCCATTCAACGAACAATTACTAGGCTCACTCACGAAATTCTTGAAAGAAATAAAGGTGCTGAGAACATTGCCCTTGTTGGAATTCAAACTCGAGGAGAGTTTTTAGCAAACCGAATAAAAAACAAGTTGTATGAAATCGAAGGTTTTAATGTTCCTAATGGAGTATTAAATATCACATTATATCGTGACGATGTAAGAGTAAAATTAAAACAACCCGAGGTAAAAGCTACAAATATTCTCTTCGACATAAATGATAAAGACATTATTCTAATAGATGATGTACTTTACACCGGGAGAACTGTAAGAGCTGCTATGGATGCGCTTACAGATCTCGGACGATATTCATCAATTCAACTTCTGGTTTTGATTGATAGAGGTCATCGTGAATTGCCAATTAAAGCAGATTTTGTCGGTAAAAATGTTCCTACTTCCATTAATGAAGAAGTGCGAGTTAAATTAAAAGAAGTAGATGGTGAAGATGCAGTTTATTTAATCGAAATTTAACCATAAAAGGAGTTATTAAATGTTAAGCTCTAGACACTTGTTGGGCCTTTATGGTGTACCGAAAAAAGATATAGAATTAATTCTGGATACTGCTAAAACATTTCGTGAAATAATTGAAAGACCGATTAAAAAAGTACCGACTTTACAGGGTAAAACCGTTGTTAATTTATTTTTTGAAAGCTCAACTCGAACAAGAATTTCTTTCGAACTTGCAGAAAAAAGATTATCCGCTGATGTTCTCAATTTCTCCGCATCCACCAGTTCACTAACAAAAGGTGAAACACTTAAAGATACTGTCAGAAATATCGAAGCAATGAAAATTGATATGGTTGTCATTCGTCACTCTGCGGCTGGATCACCCCACTACCTAACTCAATTGATTGAAGCAAATGTAATTAATGCAGGAGATGGAACTCATGAACATCCAACTCAAGCACTTCTTGATATGTATACCATACGAGAAAAAATTGGAAAACTCGAGGGCTTGAATGTATGTATTGTAGGTGATATTTCACATAGTAGAGTTGCAATGTCCAACATATTTGGTTTAATTACAATGGGAGCAAATGTAGCTGTTTGTGGTCCTAAAACAATGATCCCAAAAGATCTTGAAAAACTTGGGGTGACAGTTTTCACAAATATTGATGATGCAATCAAATTCGCTGATGTATTAAATATTTTAAGAATTCAACTTGAAAGAGGAGCTGCTTCTAATTTTCCATCCTTAAGAGAATATCATCGACTCTATGGAGTAACTAAAGAACGACTACTCAAATCAAAAAAAGAAATTTTGATTATGCACCCTGGTCCAATCAATCGTGGAGTTGAATTAGCTTCCGATATAGCTGATGGTTCAAATTCTGTTATTCTTGAACAGGTTACTAATGGTGTTGCTGTAAGAATGGCTGTTTTATATTTAATTGGTACAAGATCTGAAAACAATTAAAGAAGAGCTATAAAATGAAAATATTATTAAAAAATGCTTACCTTTTAGACCCTCAAGTTAATTTAAGTGACGAGTTAGATTTATTAGTTGAAAATGGAATAATTACTAAGGTCGAATCAAACATAAAAGATAAAGCCGATGCTGTTTATGATTTGAAAAATTTTGTTATTGTTCCTGGATTTGCTGATGCACATGTTCATTTTAGAGAACCTGGTAGGGAAGACGAAGAGACAATTCAATCTGGAATTGAGGCAGCAATGAATGGAGGTTTTACTGCTGTCTGTTGTATGCCAAATACTGACCCTGCAATCGATTGTGCCGAAGTTGTTACATTCGTAAAAGATAGAGCTGCAAATTCAATTATTGATGTATATCCAATTGGTGCTGTCACCAAAAAACGTGAGGGTAAAGAATTAGCGTTACTTGGCGAAATGTATGAAGCCGGGGTTGTTGCTTTTTCCGATGATGGCGAACCTGTATCAAATTCAAAAATTATGAAATATGCACTTGAATATTCTTCTATGTTTGATCTTCCTATCATAGAACATTGCGAAGATAAATCATTAACTGAAAATGGAGTAATGAACGAAAGTATTAATTCAACAAAATTTGGTTTGCCACCTCATCCATCTCTTGCCGAAGTAATCATTGCTCTGAGAGATATTGCTATATTAAAATATACTGGAGGAAAACTTCATCTTGCTCATATATCAGCAAAAGAAACAGTAGAAGTATTACGTCAAGCAAAAAAAGAAAATTTAAAGATTACGGGAGAAGTTACACCTCATCATTTCTCACTCACCGATGATATTGTAGAAACATACGATACTAATACCAAAGTAAATCCACCACTACGCACACAAGCTGACATAAATGCAATAATTAAAGGACTTAAAGATGGAACAATCGATATAATAGCCAGTGATCATGCACCACATTCAATTGAGGAAAAGGAATGGGAATATATTTATGCTCCTTTTGGAATAGTTGGACTTGAAACATCAATTGGTTTAACATTAACAAAATTATTCCATACCAGTATCCTTTCTTTAGAAGAAATAATTTATAAAATGTCTGTAAATCCAAGAAAAATCTTTAAACTTAGAGAAGCAAAAATTCAAACAGGGATTGAAGCAAATCTCACAATTCTTGATTTAAATTGTGAATGGGTTGTTGATAAGTTTTCTTTCAAATCAAAAAGTATTAATTCCCCTTTTCATGGATGGAAATTAAAAGGTAAAGCAGTTGGTGTATTAAACAATTCAAAACTATATTTTGAGAACAAATTAATCAGCATAATTTAATTCCTTTTGCAAAAAATATTAAACAGCAAGTAGAGATAATTTTTTCAGTTAATGGTTTAATTTTTATGAAAAAAAATGGTGTTGCATTAGTACTTGGTAGCGGTGGCGCAAGAGGATTAGCTCATATTGGAGTTTTAAAAGCTCTTGTACGTTTTAAAATCCCGATTGATTTAGTGATAGGCACAAGCATGGGTGCTTTTATTGGCGGTTTCTTTTGCGCTGGATATTCTCCTGAGGAAATGGCAAAAATTGCATTAAGTGTTGATAAACTTTTTACTTTGAAGATGTTAATTCCATCGTTCCCAAAATTTGGAATTATTGATACTGAAAAAATTCGAGACTTTTTAAATCAATATTTACAAAATCTAAACATCGAAGATTTAAAGTATCCATTTTTTGCTGTAGCAACCGATCTTGTGAGTGGAAAAGAAGTAATTTTTAATTCTGGTTCACTTGTTGATTCGATTGTCTCGTCAGTTGCTGTACCAGGACTTGTCAAACCTCATTACTATAAGAAGAGATATTTCGTAGATGGTGGAATTGTAAATCCTCTTCCTGTAAGTGTTGCTTCAAAGCTGAGAGCAAAGTATATAATAGCTGTCAATGTTACCAGATCTCCTATAAAAATTAAAAATATCAAGACTAAAAGTAGTGATAAATTTGATCTGGTCATTAAAAGAATTAAAAAAAGTTATTTCATCAACAAACTTTCTGATTTTTTGCCGGAAAATATGCTTTCTAATCTTCTTGATGAAAAGGATAGAACATCCGAGCCAGAATATCCAAATATGTTAGAGACATTATTTCAAAGCTTTTCTATCATGGAAAATCAACTCGTAAATTTGTACTTACAATATTACCCACCAAATTTATTGATAAACCCTCCGATCCAGAATTTCCACATGCTTGAATTTTATAGATCAAAAGAATTAATAGAATGTGGCGAAAAAAGTACTTACAGTAAAATACCTAATCTGAAGAAGGACCTAAAAAATTTAAATCTACTTTAAAACTTTCAAATTTCAGATAATTTAATTTTTGCCAGTTTTCTATTTAATGGAGAGAGGGAGGTAATTCTTTTAATGGGGGGTTATTGGCTATATTGGGCAAGTTTAAGGTGGGATTCCTCCCTCTCTTATTCATTTAAAAGAACTAGTTTAATTTAATACTTTCAAATTCTATTTTCAACTAATCAACTACTAATAAAACGATTATATTTTAGTATTTTCATTCTGTCAAACAAATTTTTGGAGAACTAATGTCTAAACAAACTTATACTGATTTACTATTAAAAGCAAAAAAATTTTACGACGATTATAAAACATTATTTCCCCCATTCGAACCACTTAAATTATTTGAACTTAACAAAAAGCAAACTAAAGTTTTAGATAAACTATTTAAAAGACTCAAAAACACGTACCCGACATTTCATCCAAATTATATCGGACAAATGATTAAACCTCCTGCAGATATTTCTTCAATAAGTTATTTTTTTGCCATGCTTTATAACTCTAATAATCATGCACTTGATGGTGGACCAGAAACAAGTTTTTTGGAAAAGGAAGTTATTGCCGAACTTGCTAAGATGATCGGGTATAAAAAATTTATTGGTCATCTAACTTCCGGTGGAACAATGGCTAATCTTGAAGGACTCTGGATTTCTAAATTGTCAACCAGAAATGGTTATTTCGCAATATGTGAAAATGCTCATTACACGCATACAAGATTATCAAAAGTTTTAGATTTCAAATATGAATTAATCAAAATGAATGAAAGGGGTAAAATCGATTTAAATGATTTAGAAAAAAAATTAAAATCCGGGAAAATTAGAACGGTTGTGGCTACTCTTGGAACAACAGGATTTGGTGCACTTGATGAAATTCATGAAATATTAAAATTAAAATCAAAATATAATTTTCGACTTCATATTGATGCAGCTTATGGAGGATTTTTCAAAATCTTGGCTAATAATAATTCCAGTTTAATTGAGAAAAAAATATTTGATAAGATACATTTTGCTGATAGTATTGTGATTGACCCCCATAAACATGGACTACAACCATACGGTTGCGGTAGTATTTTATTCAAAGATCCTTTAATTGGTAAATTTTATAAACATGATTCTCCTTATACCTATTTTACCTCAAAAGAATTACATTTAGGTGAAGTAACTCTGGAGTGTTCAAGACCAGGAGCTTCTGCAGCTGCACTCTGGGCAACAATTAAATCTTTTTCTTTAACAAGTAAAAATGGTTTTTATAAAATTCTTGAATTAACTCGAAAAGCAGCAATTAAATTTTACAGTCTATTAATTAATAGTGAAATTTTTACACCAGTAATTTATCCTGAACTGGATATAGTTAATTATTTTCCAGCAGCTAAAACAACATCAAAAATAAACTTCTTAAGTGAAAAACTTTTTAATGAACTTATGAATAATAAAAATTATCCTATTTATGTTTCAAAGTATCGATTAAAAGCTCAGTTCTTTAAAAAACTATTTCCTGAAATTCAAACCGATTCATCGGAAGTAATTATTTTAAGATCGGTGTTAATGAAACCAGAGCACTATTTTTACATTGATGACATCTTCAAAGAAATGAGAAACGTTTTCCTCAAAAAAGTCCTTCAATAATTTTATTATTGAGATTGATATTTCAACTTTTTCAGAAAGTTTTAATCGCTTGATGAATTAAATTTATATATAAAATTTTAAATCCTCCTCACGCTTAAAAATAAAATGGTCGGTAATAACCGACCATTTATTTTTTTATATCTTAAAAATTTAATTACATCACCAATGCCATAATTGCCTTTTGAACATGCAATCTGTTTTCCGCCTCATCAAAGATTACTGAATTGGGGCTATCAGCTACTTCATCAACAACTTCTTCACCACGATGAGCTGGCAAACAATGCATAAATATATAATCATCTTTTGCATATTTTACTAAATCAGGATTAACCTGATATGGTGCAAATATTTTCTTTCTTTCTTCGGCTTCCGATTCTTGTCCCATACTTGCCCAAACATCAGTATAAACAATATCAGCATCTTTCACAGCTTCGAGCGGGCTTTCAACAACCTCTACTTTTGATCCAAAATATTTTGCGTTTTCAATTGCTTGATTAACAATATCTTTTAATGGTTCATATCCTTTTGGAGTAGCAACTGAAATATCCATTCCAACTTTTGAAGCACCCTGAAGTAGACTATGAGCCATATTATTTCCATCACCAACATAAGCTAACTTCAAACCACGAAGAGTTCTTTTCTTTTCAAGAATTGTAAATAAATCAGCTAAAACCTGACATGGGTGATGTAAATCGGTTAATCCATTTATAACAGGAATTGAAGCAAATCTTGCAAGGTCAATTACATCTTGATGACTGAATGTTCTAATCATTATTCCATCTAAATATCTTGAAAGAACACGCGCAGTATCTTGAATTGTTTCTCCACGTTTTAGTTGCAAATCATTTGGACCAAAATACATTCCAATACCACCAAGTTGATAAATTCCAACCTCGAAAGATACTCTGGTTCTCGTCGATGGTTTTGCAAAAATCATTCCCAGAGTTTTGCCTTCTAATAACTTATGTGGTTCACCAGAATATAATTTTAATTTGAGTGCTGAACTGAGTTCAAAAATCTGGTAGATTTCTTCAAGACTTAAATCTTGAATTTCTACCAGACTTTTACCTTTCATATTTATCGCCATAGCTTTACCTCTTCGTTATCCTTTATAAATTTTTGTTCCACAATTTGGATTGTGCAGCTCTCTGGCATCTGTTATTATCATTTCATTGCCAGTAGATTCAACAAATTCAATTGCTGCTTCAATTTTTGGACCCATACTTCCAGGTGGAAATTGTCCTTCAGCAAGATATTTTTTTGCATCAGAAGTAGATAATTCATTAAGATCAATTTGATCTGGTTTCATGAAATTTATTGATACTTTAGGCACATCTGTAAGAATGAAAAATGCATCTGCATTAATTTGTTTAGCAAGTAAAGCTGATGCTAGATCCTTATCAATAACGGCTTCAATTGCTTCGAGATTTCCATCAGGATGTCTATAAACTGGAATACCACCACCACCACAAGCAATTACAATATGACCTTCACCTGCCAGTTGTTTTATTAAATCTTTTTTTATCACATTAATTGGTTTTGGAGAAGGTACCAATCTTCTCCATCCTCTTTTTCGAGGATCTTCTTTCATTATCCAGCCATGTTCTTTCTGAAATTTAACAGCTTCTTCATATGAATAAAATTTACCAATTGGTTTGGTAGGATTTGCAAATGCTGGATCATTTTTATCAACTTCAACCTGAGTAATGAGAGTAACAACCGATTTTTTCATTCCTTTTGAATTTAATGCATTCATCATTTGCATTTCGATCATATATCCCATACCACCTTCAGAATCGGCTACACAAATATCCAGGGGCATTTTCGGGATTTTATACATTTCCCAGCCAGCTTCATTTCTTTGTAAAATATTCCCGACAACAGGACCATTACCATGAGTAATAACTAGTTCATAACCTCTCTCAAGGAGAGGAATTACATCAAGACAGGTTTCGTATGTGTTTTGTTCTTGTTCTTCAATTGTTCCTATTTGATCTCCACGAATTATTGCATTACCACCAAATGCAACGACTGCAATTTTTTTCATATAATACCTTTCTCCTTCAAAATATCCTCAATAGATGGAGATGATAGCTCTTTGAGATAATACTTAACACGAGTTGCTGGTTTATTAATTTTAATTACCCTTCTTAAGTCAATTGGTGTTCCAATTACGACCACATCGCAATCGGTTCTATTAATCGTTTCTTCAAGATCTTTAATTTGTTTTTGACCATAGCCCATTGCTGGTAAAAGCGTCCCAATTTCAGGATAATTTCTATAAGTTTCCTGAATTGATTCTACAGCAAAAGGTCGTGGATCAACAAGTTCCTTTGCTCCATTATTTAATGCAGCTACAACTCCTGCTCCAAATTTCATTTCACCATGAGTTAAAGTTGGACCATCTTCAACTACAAGGACTCTCTTACCTTTTATTAATTCTGGATCCTCAATATCAATTGGAGAATCTGCCTCTATTATTATTGCTTTTTGATTGACTTTTTTAATATTATTTCTAACTGTTTCTATATCTTCTTTTTTTGCAGATGAAATTTTATTAATAATTGCAACATCAGCAATTCTCAACGAAGTATTACCTGGATAATATTTAAGTTCATGTCCTGGTCTTAAAGGATCAGTAACTGTAATAGTTAAATCAGGTTTAAAGAATGGGGTATCATTATTTCCACCATCCCATAAAATAACATCTACTTCTTTTTCAGCTTGGCGAAGAATTTCTTCATAATCGACTCCTGCATAAACAATGGTTCCATTAACAATGTGGGGTTCATATTCTTCCATTTCTTCAATCGTACAATTGTATTTATGCAAATCTTCAATTGAAGCAAATCGCTGAACCCTCTGGGCGTTTAAATCACCATAAGGCATAGGATGACGAACTGCAGCTACTTTTTTGCCAGCTTTTTTTAGAAGACTTGCTACATATCGAGAAGTTTGACTTTTACCACAACCTGTTCTTACAGCAAGGACAGCAACAACAGGTTTAGTGCTTTTCAACATTGTTTGGTCGACACCAAGTAATACAAAATTTGCACCTGCTGCATTTGCCTCAGATGCTTTAGTCATTACATGCTCAAATGTTACATCCGAATAAGCAAATACAACATCATCAACTTTGAACTTCTTAATAAGATCGGTTAATTCATTCTCATGGTAAATTTTAATCCCATCTGGATAAAATTTACCTGCAAGTTCTGGTGGATAAAGTCTACCTTCTATATTTGGTATTTGGGTAGCTGTAAAAGCCACGACTTCATATTCCTCTTTATCTCTAAAAAAGACATTGAAGTTATGAAAATCGCGACCAGCAGCACCCATTATAATTACTCTTTTTCGAGTCATATAACCTCCAATTTTTTCATTCTACTGTTACACTTTTAGCTAAATTTCTTGGTTGATCAACATTCAATCCTTTTGCAACCGCTATATAATAAGCCATTAATTGTAGTGGAATAATTGTTAAAATGGGAGACAGCATTTCAATTGTATTTGGAATAGGTATAACAAAATCAACAATTGAACGAATCTGATGATCATCTTCACTAATTATTGCTATAACCTTACCTTTTCTTGCTTTTACTTCTTCAATATTTGATAAAACTTTATCATAGGTTGAATCTTTGATTGCAACAAAAACAACGGGCATATTCTCATCAACCAGAGCAATTGGACCATGTTTCATTTCAGCAGCTGGATAACCTTCAGCATGAATGTAAGAAATTTCTTTTAATTTAAGTGCCCCTTCCAATGCAACGGGAAAATTGTATCCTCTACCCAGATATAGAAAATTCTTTGCATCAATGAACTTTTCAGAAATTGATTTAATATATTCAGCTTGTTCAAGAATTTGAGAAATTTTACCAGGTAAACTTAAAAGTTCCTGACAGATTTTTTCTCCATAACTGAAAGGAAGATTTTTTCGTCTTCCAAGAAAAACTGAAATTAATGCGAGTACAGCTAATTGTGATGTGAATGCTTTAGTTGATGCAACACCCAGTTCAGGACCAGCATGAATGTAAACACCTGCTTGGGTTTCTCTTGCAATTGATGAACCAACTACATTACAAATTCCAAGGACAAGAGCATTTTTCTTCTTAGCTTCACGAATAGCCGCTAAAGTATCTGCTGTTTCTCCAGATTGACTTATAGCAATTACAACATCATCTTTCCTGATTACTGGATTTCTGTACCGAAATTCTGAAGCATACTCAACTTCAACCGGAATTTCAGCATATTGCTCTAACATATATTCGCCAATCAGAGCTGCATGCCATGATGTTCCACAAGCGGTTAAAATAAGTCTATTTGCATTAATCAAATCATCAACAACAGATTCTAATCCCCCAAGCTTAACATTTCCTGCACTTAGAATAACACGACCACGAATAGAATTTTGTATTGATTCAGGTTGTTCAAAAATTTCTTTTAGCATAAAATGAGGAAATCCACCTTTTTCAATTGTAGAAATATCAAGGTCTAATTTTTCAATTTCTCTGTCCTGAATTTGATTATCCAAGGATCGAATTACAAATTTTCCCGAAGTTATTTCAGCAATATCTCCATCCTCAAGAAAAATTACATTGTTGGTATATTCAAGAATTGCAGGTGCATCAGATGCAACAAAATGTTCACCATCACCAACACCAATAATCAAAGGGCTTCCTTTTCTTGCAGCAATAATTTTATCAGGTTCATGTGAAGATATAACACAAATTCCGTAAGCACCTTCAACTTCGTGAAGTGCAAGTCTGGTAGCATCAAAAAGATTTCTTTCTCTTTCGTAAAAATGCGAAATAAGATGGGCAATTACTTCACTATCCGTTTCACTCGAAAATTGATAACCCATCTCTTTAAGCATTGTTCTTAAAGCTCTATAATTTTCGATTATTCCATTATGAACAATAGCAATAGTACGATTCCCATTAGTATGAGGGTGTGCGTTATAATCAGTTGGTGCCCCATGAGTTGACCATCTGGTGTGACCAATCCCGAGTGAAGTTTCTTCATCAATTTCACTTAGAAGTTTTTCGAGATTGTTAATTTTACCAGATGACTTGATAATTGTAATTCTTTTTTTATTTACAAAACCTACCCCCGCTGAATCATAACCTCTATATTCAAGTCTTTTCAAGCCATTTAATAAAATAGGTATGGCTTGTCTGAAGCCAATATAGCCCACTATTCCACACATTTTTATTACCCTTTATTTTATTGATATTTAAAGGTCAGGAAGGTTATAAAAATTATTTATTAATTCATAAAATAATTTCATACAAATGCAAGTTACAAAAGGGAAGCAGATTTCTCAACTAAAGATAGATAGGTAAAAAATGCTAAAAGTTATACCTTTACGTTATCCAGATAACTTTTAAGTTCATTAAAAACTGTAATTAATGTTGGATAATCTTGATTATTAGCTGCTTCTTCCAGCTTTGCACCAAATTTTGAAATTTCAGGAAAACCATAAGCTACGCCATTACCTTTAATGTTATGACCAAAAAATTTGAAAGCTTCAAATTCCTTAGGAGAAATTTTTTTATCTAACTCTTCAACTTCTTTTCTTAATGATTGAATATAATCATTTCTAAGTTGAAGAATTTCTTCTCTTGAAAAACCTTGAAAGTAAGGACTGATATCTTCATATTCAGGTTCTGTTGATTTTATTACTGACATAATTTCAGCCACCAATTTTTGTTGATCGATAGGTTTAGTTACATAACCGTTGCAACCAGCAGCAAGACATTTTTCTTTATCGCCTTTCATAGCATGAGCAGTTAAAGCTATAATGGGAATATCTTTTATGTTTAGCTGATTTCTTATATATCGAGTTGCTTCAAGTCCATCCATTACTGGCATTTGAATATCCATTAAAATCAAATCAAATTTTTGCTTCTTAACTTTTTCAATAGCATCCTTACCGTCTATAGCTATTTCGAATGTTGCACCAAGTCTTTTAAGAATATGTGACATAAATTTTTGATTCATCAAATTGTCTTCGACGAGTAAAATGTTAAGTGGCGGTATAGTGGGTTTTTCTATTTCTTTGTCAACTTTAAAAGATGTTATTGTGGAAACTTTTTTTGAATCCCGTATGCGTTCAATAATCTTATCTAATCTATCAAGGAATTGTTTTTCATCAAAGGATTCTTTGAAGAAAATACCACTTGTTTTTTCTTCAAGAAAATTAATTTCTTCGTCAACCAATTTTTTGGAGGTAAGAATAATAACTGGGACATCGGCTAAATCGCCATCTTTCCGAATTTCTGATAAAAATTGGAACCCGTCCATAACTGGCATCATCAGGTCTAAGATAATTAGTGCCGGAGAACCACCTTCCTTTATCTTTTTTAATGCAAGTTCTGGATTATCAAAACATCTTGCCTCAAAGCCGTTTTTAATTAGAATTTGTTCAATTCTTTGAAGCACTTTTACATCATCATCAACAACAATAATTTTATCCTTAATTGAAAATTTTTCTTTTATATTTTTAATCAAGTTTTGAAGTTTTTGAACATTTACAGGTTTCTCAAGATACTCTACAGCTCCAAGAGAGAACGCCTTATTTATCTCTTTTTGAATTGAACAAATAACAACAGGAATTGATTTTGTAAGCACATCAGATTTTAATTCTTTCAAAACCTCCCAACCACTTTTATCGGGTAAAAATATATCAAGTAATATTAAATCAGGTTGATAACGTTTTGCGTTTTCAACCCCATCTTTCCCAGTTTGAGAAATTAAAAATCTATATTCTTTTGCTTTTAAGTGTCTTTCAATAATTTTTGCAGTTTCAAGATCATCTTCGATAATTAATATTAAAGGTATATATGGTGATTTTAATTCTGCCGTTCTTTCAAGTTCTTCAAATTCTTTTGTCTCTTCTATAGTTTTTACAACTTCAAATGGAATCACAAAAGAGAAAGTTGAGCCTTTTCCTACTTCACTTTCAACAGAAATTTTGCCTCCCATCATTTCAACAAACTTTTTTGAAATTGTTAAACCCAAACCAGTTCCACCAAATTTATGAGTCGTATCTTTTTCAGCTTGAGTAAATGCTTCAAAAATTAAGTCAAGTTTATCCTCCGGTATTCCGATCCCTGTATCTTTTACAGAAAATTGGAGATATACAGTGTCACCTATTCCTTTTGTAGTTGATAAATTTTTAACACTTACTGTGACTTTTCCTGCATTAGTAAATTTATAAGCATTACCTATTAAATTTATCAAGACTTGTTTTAATCTGAGTGGATCGACAAGAATTGATTCAGGTACATTATCATCATAGATAATTTCAAGTTGAAGATTTTTGGACTTAAACCTTTCTATGAAAAGATTTTTTATGTCTTGGAGTAAATTAAAAAGGTTTGTGGGTGCTGGATTTAAATCGAGTTTTCCAGCTTCTATTTTGTTAAGATCTAATATATCATTGATAAGTTCGAGTAAAGAATGAGAACTCTGTCGAATGTTTGAAAGTATTTCCTTCTGTTCTGGTTCAAGATTTTCTTGAAGTAATAATTCGGTGAATCCAATTATACTATTGAGTGGAGTTCGAAGCTCATGACTTATGTTTGCGAGAAATTCAGATTTTGTTTTACTCGCCAGTTCTGATTTTATTTTTTCTTCATATATATCTGTAATATCAAATGCAACAGAAAGAAGGTGTTTTAACTCTGACTGAGATTCGTAAAAAACCAATCTATGAAAGATGAAATAGTAATTCTTATTATCAATTTTTATTTCTTGAATAACGGTTGAACTTTTACCACTTTCGATGGTTTGTAGATCAGCTTTAATGATTTCCTGTGCAATTGTTTCAGGAAAGAAATCAAAATCGGATCTGCCTAAAACTTCAAATTTCTTCTTGCCCAGGAATTTTAAGAAATTATCATTAACGTTTTCATACTTCAAGTTTTCAGATTTCTGAATAATAAGAGCGGGTATTAAATTATAAAGCCTATTGAAACTATCAAATTCTTTTCTAAGCTCGGAGGTAGTGGTTCTTAAAAATTCTATTCGATTATTTAAATCAAACAGATGAATCAACCTTGAAAAAATTAGCTTCAGGATTAAGATTTCGTCATCATAAAAAAATTTTTTTTCTACATCCTGTAGAACAAAAATACTAACAAGTTTTTTTTCTCTAATAACTGGAATCAATAAAATATAAGTTGCCCCAAAGTAACTCTTCCATTTTGTCAGTTCTTGAGAATAATCTGATAAATCATCTGTAACGGGATTACCTGTCGAAAGATAAGAGAATAGAGCAACAAGATTTTCCCAATTTCCACTAATGTGTGATTTTAATATTTGTTTTTCTGAACTCCAGCTTACCCTTACTTCCCAATAATTAATTCCAAAACATTTTACATAAAAAATTTTACTGACTTTAAAGAACTTACCTACCTTATCAATAATACTATCAAAAAGATTTTGATTGAATTCATCAGATAAGAGCTCATTTACTTCATCCATAAATCTGAGGAGCTCAGCTATTCTTTCATCTTTCGAATATGATGTATCAGCCATAAATGGACAAAATCTTTAGTTTTTATTTAGATAATAATAAAATTAAAAGCAAAATTCTATTTTGGAAATGAGCTTCCCTTTAGAAACTTTTTAATTGTGAAATAACTACCAAATAAACCAAGCGAAATTCCTAACCCAATAATTCCGGTCAAAATAAGGATCAAAGAATTCTTGTCAATTAAAAGTTCAATAATAATAATTCGATCAAGAACAAGATGCATAACATATACAAAACATGATGCTAATAAACCACCAAGAAAACCTACAATTATTCCTTCAATCAAGAATGGTAATTCAATAAAAAGGTGAGTAGCACCAACAAGCCTCATAGTATTAATAACATCAATTTTATTTTGCATTGCAAGACGAATTGTATTTGAAATTAACAATATTGTAGAAATTGAAACGATTGAAAAAATAATTATCAATACTTTTTGAAACGTGGATGTACGTTTTTCAATTACATCAAGAAATTCCTGATTATAAATGACATCTGAAATTAAATTAGTGGCCAGTAAAACTTTTTTAAGCGAATCAATAAAAATTTTATTAATATAATCAGGTTTTATCTCTATTGTAATTGAAGCAGGCAAAGGATTGTAACTTAGGATCTCTTTGAATTCAATTCCTGTTTCCTTAACAAATCTTTCTTTTGCTTCTTCTTTCGAAATGAAACTAATTCTAGAAACGCCATTAATTTGTTCTAATCTTCTAATTAAACTATCAGCTTGTGAATTCTTAACATAATTATAAAAAAATGCTTCAACCTGAACACGATTCCTGATCTCCTTTACCAGTAATTGAGCATTAATGAAAAGGTATAAAAAAAATCCTAAAAGACTTAAGGCAATAAAGATTGAAAAAACTGTCAGGAAAAAGGAGAGTTTGTATCTCCTGTATCCTGACAGACTTTCTTTAATCAAGAACAAAATTCTCATTATATTAAAGCTTTACCTTCTTCGAGAATTTTCTCAGCTTTTTCATGCGTTTTTGATTCAGCATAAAGTCTTACAATAGGTTCAGTCCCACTCAATCTAATTAACAGCCAATCCCCTTCGGTGTTTATCATTTTCAAACCATCACGCACATCAGTCTTAACAATTTTCTTGCCGAGTAGTTTCTTAAGCGGTTCTCCTTTTAGAATCTTTTCGAGTTTTGCGGCAATTTTTTCATCAAGTCGAATTCTTTCCTTAAGATTAACCCTCATTCCATATTCACGATAAATCGTATCAAGATGCTCACCAAGACTCATTCCGGTTTTTGCAACTATTTCAATTGCAAAAAGACAGGCAGCAATGCCATCTTTTTCAGGAACATGCCCAAAAAATGTTAGTCCCCCACTCTCTTCACCGGCAAGTAGTACATCTTCTCTTGTCATTATTTCGCCGATATATTTAAATCCAACTGGGGTCTCATGTACTCTGATTTTATTTTTAAATGCGACAATATCAAGTAAATGTGAAGTTGCCAGTGAACGAACAACACTCCCAGACCAGTTTGGACGAGTTTCAATAATATACTTTAAAAGAACTGGTAAAAAGTAATTTGCGTCAAAATATGTTCCATCCCGATCGATAATGCCAAAACGATCGGCGTCTCCATCAGTGGCAATTCCAAAGAAATGTTTTTCATTTGCGACAATTTGCCGGATTTCGGTTAAATTTTCTGGAGTTGGTTCTGGTGTTATTCCACCAAAATTAGGATCTGCAAAATGATGAAGTGTTCGGACATCACAACCACATTCAATAAGGAAAGTATCTAAATAATCTCGCCCGGTTCCGTACATTGCATCGTAAGCATATTTAAGTTTAGCCTTTGAAATTGCACGAATATCTATAATATCACCAAGATAATTCAGGTAATTTCTTCTTGGATTGATGACTTCAATTTTTTTCTTTTCAACAAGCGATTCATACGATTGTAATTTTGTGACTTTCACCTTCTTTGATTTTAATCGCGCTTCAATCCATTGTGTATCTTTGGTGAAAGCAGAACCTCCATGGGAACCAAAGAATTTTAGTCCTTGATATTTTGGTGGATTATGACTGGCTGTAAAACTAATTCCGCCATTTAATTTTCGTCTAACAATTTCAAAAGCAATAACAGGTGTGGGTGTATCTCTCTCTGTGATATACACTTTGATTCCGTTTGAAGCAACTACCTGTGCAGCAACTTTCTTAAATTCATCTCCGAGAAAACGAGTATCGTTGGAGATAATAATTCCATTGTTGGTTTCTTTGTTCTTTTTAAGTAAATCACAAATTGCTTGTGTAACAAGAATGACATTATCAAAAGTGAATTGATCGGCGATAACAGCTCGCCAACCTGAAGTTCCGAATTTAATTTGCATATTTTACCTCATTAAAAGTTCGACTCATCTCGCCACCTTGTTATTAACCATTTGTTGGTGGCATTGTTTTTTTCAAGTGTTAAATTAACCCTTCCGTTTATACGAATGATATCCGTTGGGTTAAAAGTAAAGTTTATGTTAAAACCTCTTATCACAATAGCTTGATTTGAATCAATTGAGCTTGAAATGATATTATTCCATATTAAATCAATTTTTTGAACACTGTTGAAAAGATTATGTGTAATCCTTACATCTTCATCTCTACCCCATGAAACATCAAATCCTTGTTCATAATCTCTATAAACAAAAATAAAATTATCAGCCAGTAATCCGCCGTAGATTGTTGTATCCTTAAATGTATATGCGTATTGAAAATTTTTGAAAACACCTTCAACATCAGTTTGATCAGAAATTAAGCCTGTACCAGCTTCCTGTAATTCATCCCAAGCAGGAGCAAAAGGATTAAAACAACCGTTAAAAAATATTAAAATACTCCCAACAATTATTTTGTGTTTAATAGCTAAATCTCCCCTTTAAATCACTCCAGGTCAAATATTGATCTTTTTTATTATCCTTCCAGCTTAAAATTGACCATTCCCCTTTAACATTCCGTAAAATAGTGAATTGTAAATGACCTCGAAATTCTTTTGGCAAACTCTCAATTGAGTGTTCAGCTATTAGCAAATAATCAGCAGAGTAATTTAAACTATCTCCTTGAATTGATCCACGTTCTTCATTGAAAACGGAAAGCGTTAGTGTATTACCTTCTTTTAACTTTGATTTAAGATTTTCAAAATAAATTTTTTCACTCTGAATATTCCAGTTTGAAAATAAAGTCGAATAAACTGCATAACTTTCAGTTGCTGGAATAAATGAAAAATTTTTACCAGTTATTGTTGAGTCTACCAGACATTTTAGATAGTTTTCCGTTGATCTCTCGGATAAGGA
The DNA here is from genome assembly GCA_937944105.1 of uncultured Ignavibacteria bacterium. GTDB lineage: Bacteria > Bacteroidota > Ignavibacteria > Ch128b > Ch128b > Ch128b. The sequence goes on along the minus strand of CALDZP010000028.1, from coordinate 4,629 downwards.
ACTTTTCAAATTTTCTATTAAGATGTCTACAGTCGTTGCAGGAATCCATGTATCTCTCGATTGAACTGGATTTTCTGGAATACGCGTTTTGAAAATATCGCAACCAATAATGATAAAAATTAAACTCAAAAGTATAACTACTCTCATACTCTTTTTGCAAAAATTATCATTCGTGGTGAATCGGCATCAAAAGGTCGTCCATCATAATCACCAAATATTTTTTCTATGATAAAATTATTTCTGGCAAACATCTCTTCAAAATTTTTATGTGAATAAATTTTTACAGACTCAGAATAAAGCTCATTTTTATCATGAGATTTAATTGATATTATTTTATTTATGCGATTATTTTCAATCTTCCTGTTTATTACAAACTCCAGATTATCATATTGAAATTTTTCATTTAAGACTAAATTCTTTAAAACATATTCCGGATTAAAATAATCTAACACTATCCATCCCTCTTTCACTATACTTTTACAAAAATTGCTTAGAGTAATCTCATTTTCTTCATCTGAAAAATAACCAAAACTTGTGAAGAAATTTACACCAAGATTATAAACTTCATTTTCATTGAAATTTCTCACATCACAAACTTTAAGTTCACCATTCAAATTTTTTTCACTAAATATTCTTTTTGCTTTTTCAATTAAAAACTGACTTAAATCTATTCCAGTAATATCAAATCCATTCTCAGCGAATAATTTCGCCAATCTACCATATCCACAACAAAAATCGATCACTTTCCAATTTTTCTGCAATGGAAGATTAGATTTAACAAGACGAAAGAAATGCTTTGCTTCTTCTTCATTTCTATTCTGATAAAGTAATAAATATTGCTGAGAATTAAACCAGTATTTAAACCAATCTTTATACATTACTTAATTTGAATTCTTCCTTCAAGTGCTCTTATTACTGTTGCTTCATCAACAAATTCAAGGTCAGAACCAATTGGAATTCCTCTTGCGATACGAGTAATCTTTAAATTTCTATCTTTCAAAATATTAGCAATATAAAGTGATGTAGCTTCTCCTTCTGTGCTGGGATTCAATGCTAAAATAATCTCGGATGGAATTAATTTCTCAATCCTTGAAATCAATTCTTTAATTTTTAATTCATTTGGACCTATTCCTTCAAGTGGAGATAATACACCACCAAGTACATGATAAACACCTTTATATTCATTAGTTTTTTCAATAGCAATGACATCATTTATATCTTCAACTACACAGATTAACTTTGAATCACGATCTGGGTCTGAGCAAATTGGACATAAATCCTCAGTAGCAAGATTAAAACATTCTTTACAAAACTTTAATTTAGTTTTAAGATTAGAAATGGCTTCTACAAGACGATTGACATCTTCATTTGATTGTCTTAAAATAAAAATTGATAATCTTAAGGCAGTCTTTCTGCCTATTCCTGGTAACTTACTTAATTCCTGAATTGCTATTTCAAGAGGTTCTGCTATTATCATCAAAATCCTGGTATATTAATTCCCGGTGGAATAAATCCTTTAGTTCTTTGTTGTAGCTCTTCTTGATAAATCTTTTCAACTTCACGGATTGCTTTATTGACTGCTGCTATTACTAAATCTTCTAAAATTTCTTTTTCATCAGGATTAATAATCTCTTTTTGAATATCCAAACCAACAATTTCTTTTTTTCCATTAATGGTAATTTTAACTGCACCAGCACCAGCATCAAATTCAAATGTTTTTTCTCCAAATTCTAAATTAAATTTTTCAAGATCAGATTGCATTTTTTGAACTTGTTTCAGCAAATCATTCAAATTTGGTTTCATTGATACCTCAATTAGTTTATAACTATAAATATTTTTTCAAAAGTATACGAAAAAGCCGTTCAAATATAATGCAAATTTCAAAGATATACAAATAAACCTTCAATTTTTTAAAAATTTTGCAGGTTTTCACCCACATCTAATCATAGAAATTAGTTTTTACCTAAGAGAGTCAACATTTTTTGGTAAGCTGTGATTTTAAAATAAATATATAAAACGAGGGATGAAATTAAATACGATAACCGCTCCATCCTTGACTTGATTCCAAATCAAAACAAGGCAGAAATACAATGTACATTTGGTTGGTTAATTATATTTACGTGCGATAATTAAAAGGGCAATCTTATAAGCTTGCTCTTATTTTTCTAACTGTTTTATTTCAACAATGTCATCTTGCTATTCTGAACAAAGTCATTCGCTCTTAATGAGTAGATATAAACTCCACTTGGTAGATTACTTGCATCGAAATTAACTGAATATTCGCCTTCAGGTTTTATTTGATTTACAAGAGTAGCAACCTCACTTCCAAGCAAATCATAAACTATTAACTGAACCAATCCTTGTTCTTTTATTTGATAGGAAATTGTTGTTACCGGATTAAAAGGATTCGAATAATTCTGACTCAATCCGTATTCATAAACAAAACTTGGATTTTCAGTTGATGATAAATTCTGATTTTTGTTTTCGGTTTGAGATTTACCTTTTGCTAACATATTGTTTTCTAATCGTTCGTATCTTCCTCTTGAAACTAATATAATTGTCCTTTCCATTCCTTCGTTTATTGGCGGTGCTGAGTACTCTAAGGTTATCATCTCATCAGTATTGAGTACTGAATATTGTTCGTCTATCTGATTCAAGAGACTTGTTACATCTCCATAAGTAGAATGTTCTGCATATAAAAGTTGAGGCGTATAAACAGTAAATGGTAGCTCAAGTTTATGACTTAACTCTGTATAATCTATTTCTGCTTCGCTTTTAAATGCTATGTCAACTTGCAAAGAACTTGAATTTACATCAGGCACTAATACCCATTGATAGGTTGGGTTCTTTCTTAATCGGAATGCCGTGTTTTCCTTACCGCCACCCAGAATGCTTCCGGCTATTTTATCTTTGTTTATAGGTTGTTGTTGTCCTATTAGCAATAACCATTTTTCTGTTCCTACGCTAACATCTTCAAATGATAGACTTAATGTGTCGTCTATGCTTACTTCTGCTTTTATGCTGCCTAATCCAACAAGCTTTTTGTAAACATCAATCGAATCGAGTTGTGCATTTGCAAAATATGCTGGTTTTGTAAATTGAATTATCTCTCCTTCGTCATCAGCAGTGATAAATGTTTCTTGCGGATGGTCAACAATAAGTAGTTTCAGTTGGTCTAAGTAAGATATTTCTTCTTCAAACTCACCAACTGCAAGATAGTATTTCCCTTCATCTAAGATTGGCTTTGTGTATAGTTGATAAAAGTCAGTTACATCTTGCCCTAACAAATCAGGGTCTTGACTTTGAGGCAAAATGTTATTGTCCTCAACCCAGGTTTCTCCGTTCCAGGTGTAAACAAACGGACATCCGTGCGCTGTTGTTGCAAGATTTATAAAAACATTTGCCGAATCAACACCAGCAGTATTCCACACTTTGCATTTCAGTACTGCTCCGGTTGGACCTTCAACTGGTATCTCGTTAGGTGTCGAAATATTTTTTGATATTGTTTTCTCAATTGCATCTGTATTACTATAATGAATAGAGACGCTCTGAGAGTTTACATTTGAAATTGAAAAACCGGTATTCCCAGAAACGATTGACCAAGTAAAATTTAAGTTGCCATTTCCTTGCGAGAGATTACAAGTTACTGACCCGCTATTACCACGATATAATGGATTTGGTGATTGTGTGAAACTTGAAACACTTGGGGAAATAAAGGGTAAATTTACAAAGAAAGGAATACTGGCTTCGCCACTTGAGTTATATGAAGTTAATTTATAGTTACCCCAAGTTTGCGACGTATGTAAAATATAATTATTTGAGCCAAATGGGATTGTGCTAACCAAATCCCAGTTACTCCCATTTTGTCTAAATATCTTGTAACCGTTTTCACGATTACGGTAATCATAAAAGCCACTATAATTGCTATAACTATTTGATATCCAATTAAAACTAATTTGACTATTTGAAACTACTTGGATACTTGCATTGCCTACTTGAGCAGAACGCATTATATTATTTGAATTTTCAAACATAAAGCTATAAATATCATTTGTTGAAAGTTTTTCATCATTGGATATTGAATTTTTAAATTGGTTGTGAAATTTTGATGCACAATCTTTAATTGGTGTACGCATCGTCTCAAACGTAAGTAATGATTTGCCGCTTATGTCATCATTATCACCTAAAAATGTATTCGCTTCAAAAATGCTATTTTCATAGTTATCATACAGATTCCACAAATAGCAAGCAAAAGCAGATATATTAGGGTCAACTGATGTGTATCTAATATTATAAAATCTAGGAGACTCAAAAGGAGCCTTTTCGGTATTGTCATCGCTAAATCTTATGTCATCACTATAGACTTTATTAGTATAGTTTCTTACTGCGAAAGAATAAAAAATTGCCCACCCTTCCTTATAAATACGACCGGTCCGGGAACAGTATTTCCGCCTAGATCAGAGCACCCATCATTACTAATTAAAAAGTTATTCCACATTTTATAATTTACAAAATGACCAAACTCGTGAGATGTTGTTGTAAGCTCTGTTGCATAATAATCGATTTCAATTCTTGGTATCACTCCACTACCACCACTAATAAACCATCCAGCAACATTATCTGGAAGGT
>CALDZP010000027.1:25000-49524 GCA_937944105.1 uncultured Ignavibacteria bacterium | reverse complement strand
ATTGTCACCTACATTAAATGTCTTTGTAATTGAATAAACTGAATCACCATCTGGATCACTTAACTGATCTGAAAGTCCACTCCAACCATTGAAGTTACCTCGAATGACAAGTAAATCACTTGACGGAACAAATTTACCTTTGAGTATTGCAACTCTCATATTGATATTAAAAGTAACCTGTGCTTGTGCAGAGTAGGTATAAAGATTACTTGCAAAAGAACCGAACCACGGATTTCCATTTTGATCAGTTGCTGCAGCATAAAATGTAGAAGTAAACAAAGGATCAGACAATTGAGTCCATGTATCTCCGCCATCTGTAGTTTGATAAACCAGACCATTCGTACCAACAGCATAACCATTCATTAAGTCTTTAAATGTTAAAGCATAAAGTAAATTTGGAACTGTTACAGGTAAAGCATTCCAGGTAATACCACCATCTTCACTTTTTAGAATTGCGTTTGTACCACAAGCAATCAGGCGAGTTGGACTGAGATAAACAACATCTCGTAAATCACCGCTTGACATACCATTAACTGTAGCAGTTTGCCATGTATTTCCACCGTTAGTAGTATATAAAGCAGTAACACTTGAACCAACCACAACACCATTATTTTCATCATAGAATTTAATTTTCCTTAATGCTTTGGGCGCAACATTTTGATAGGTTATCCAGCTTTGACCACCATTTGTAGTCTTGTGAATAACCCCATTTGATGTTGTATATTGACCACAGACCCAACCTAAATTTTCATTTAAAAAGAACACACTATAATTATGCGCAGTAGTAAACAAACTATCAGGCAAAACAGCAAACCATGTATTACCACCGTCAGTTGTTTTAGAAATTAATCTATAACTGTGAGCAGCAAAACCAACATTATCATTGACGAAATATATTCCATTAATGTTTGGCGAAATATTATTTGCAAAAATGTAGGATGCAGTCCAGGATTGTCCACGATTATTAGATTTGAAGAAAGTTCCATCATATCCACCAGCAAAGCCACCGTTATTCCCTGCAAATTGAATATCATATATAGTTGCGGCAGGAATTGGGGTTAATTTAATCCAGGTGTTTCCAAAATCTGGAGAATATGCAATCAAACCATCTGAACCCGAGACCCAAACTTTATCACCAATTCCATAAATACCATATAAAGTTGGACCAAATGGAGCAGCAATAGGAGCCCAGGTAATGCCACCATCAGTTGTTCTTTCAATTACACTACCCCGAATAGCACCACCAATTGCCAGACCATTGTTTTGATCTTTAAACCATACATTGTAGAGATTATCGTAGCTTCGGTTTTGTTCAACCTGGGTCATGTAAGTCCAGTTTGCACCGCCATCTGTTGTTCTTAAATGGATACTTGGTTGAAGTCCAGCTGCGAATGAACCCCATCCAACAGCAACTGCTATTGTAGAAGTTAGCATTTTAACACCACGAACATCTGATCTAGTATAATTAAATCCACCGAGTGAAGGAGTAGGAGCTAAATTCCAGGTTGACCCATCATTTGTATATAATAAAACGCCAACACTTTTACCAACTGCAACTCCATTAGTTGGACTAGCAAAATCAAAATCATTTAAATTGTTTGATGTATTTGCGTACTGTTGAACCCAGGTAGTTCCACCATTTGTTGTTTTGAATATTCTTCCCACAGTGGTTGAGTAATAAGATAACAAGTAACCTAAATTCTGATCAAAAAATTTTATTTTTTTAATTACACCTGAAACTTCTGGAATTGCCTCAACTGTAGTCAAAGTCCAGGTCTCCCCTCCATCTGTGGACTTAAGTAAGGTTCTATTTCCACCACCAACAAAAAGGTTATTTTCATCGAGGGCTTGAATATAGTATAAAGTAACTGTTACATTACTTTGTTTTTCTATCCAGCTTAAACCTCCATCGGTTGTTTTAATAATAATTCCATTGGAACCAACAGCCCAACCGACATTCTCATTAATGAAATAAATACTTTGAAATATTGTACCACTAGGATAAGTGGAATTTAATGCTATTCTCCATTGTGAAAAGCCCTGAGAACCTACAAAAAGCAGAGCAAAGAAAAACAAATAAAATTTTTTCATCATTCTATCTCCTTTTTAGTTAGTAACTAAACAATTTCAAATTCAGTTGTGAGTTTAAGTTTTTATTCACTTGATTCAAATTATTTCTGATTTTTCCATAATCAATATAATAATCAACATGAATAAATTTGAAAGAATAAATTCCTAATCCCAAAGAAATTTTATTAATTGAAATATCTTTCCCCCCTTTTTCAGGTTCGAACCCAAATTTTCCATTTTGAATTCCAAATCTTACAAAAATTTGATTTAAGATCTCGTATTCCAATCCAGTTTTAAATAAATAAAATGGTTTGTTGTGATTAACAAATTTATTATCAATATATTTTGAGGAATCGGAGATAATTTTACCAAGAGAAATTTCTGAGATTAAAATTAAGGGAATTAAATTAAACCTATATGAAATACCTGAACCAATATTAAATTCTTTTAATTCCCACTTCCAGTTCATTAAAGATAATTCAGAGATTCTTGACCAACTTTTGTAATCTTCATAATTGCTTTCAAAGCCAACTAATAAATTATCAAGTGGCGAAAAATGTGCCTTCATTGAAATTAAAAGATTTTCAAATACCGAATGCCCCTCTTCATATTCTTCAAGCATTCCATAAGGATATAGTGTCTTTAGAATAGAATTTGAATATTCTGATTTTAATCCTATTCTCAATTTTTCAAATGAAGTAATGATTGATTGAATTGAATAACCCAACGATTTTTCTCTATATGTCTGTTTAATCTGCTGGCTTCTTCTTTTGAACGCAAAATTATCACCCCTATAATTAAAAATTTCAGCATCAAATAAATCTTCACTTTTAGCTTCAATTGATTCTTTGTTATCAAGAAAAGAGATTTTTCCTCCAATTAAAAAATCATTACTGAATTTATAAGCTAAATTTAAACTTCCATCAATATTTCTCCACAAAGATTTTGCTCTACTATAAACACTTTTCAATCCATCAACTAATTGATAATTTAATTCAAATCCTGAGTAAAGACTTTTTGTAATTTCAAAACTATATTGAAATCCAACTCTTGGTCCACTATAAATAAAATCACCAACGGTTGTATCAGCAATAAAGAAAGGAATACCAGAGTAAGGATAACGGTTTAATGCTCTATTGACATTTTTTCTATTCTCAATCTCATAAATCACATATCCACGAAAAACACCATCCTTTAAGACTTTCGTACCATCAAATGAAAGAGCATATGTAAAAGATTTATCATAGTCAAAATATCTCTTATAATCACCCTGAGTGGTTTTAATAATGGGGCGAATGTTTAAAACATCAAATGTTCGATCTTCGAATAAACCAGCAACATTCTTTCCAAAATCATAAAGGTTTAAATCAAGATCAAAATCTCTTAAGGCAATTGTAGGATTCCCCATTGATGATATTCTTTCATTCTGTGAAAGTGAAAGTTTCGGCACTAAAAATAATATGCAAATTAAAAGATAAAATTTCTTCATCTGAATTTCCTATTGATATCCTGGTGTTGCTCTATCTTTAATTTCGAAATCTGAAAGAGAATCGTTTGTATCGAGTCCGGGCTCTCTTCTTTGCATCGATTTACCACTGTATCGAGGGGGACTTAAAACATAACTTCTATCAATTCTTGGATCCAATGTTTTCTTATTTTGAGGATGCGGATTTGATTGATATTCTACACCATCGATAACAGTTGAAATATCAATTCCATCTTGCCAGATTGAATCTCTGCCATCAGAAATGACAATAACATCGTTTGTTAGAGCTATTAAAAAATCCGCTGTCTTATCTGGTCTCATGTTAATTAGATTAGGAACATTTGGATTATCGATATCTTCAGGTGAGTATTGATTATAAAATTCCCAGTTAGCATTTGATAGATCATAACTTGTTGCACAAACTTTTGTATGATCAACTGCATCTGAAGCAAGAACAACAAATTGCCCGGGATAAATGGGGTAATTTTTTTCACCAGGCTTTCCAGGGAACTTAAATACATAAGTAACACCATCAATATCACCATCATCTTCTTCATCAGCACCTGGCCCCTTACCATCTGTATTACTTGAAAATCTCATAACCATCATTCCATCAAGATATTTTACTTCATTACTCGAATTATAAAGTTCAATAAATTGATCGAAAAAGAAGAAAAAGTTATTTACTGGACCAGCACAATAGATTTCATTTATGGTTATTCCGGAACTTGATGTCGGTTTAACCAAAAGTGTATCAATGACAATATTTTTTGTTGAAATGACCTCAATATTTTGCTTTGATGCAACCAGAATTATATTTGGATCGAGTGGATGTTGTTTACGAATAGTCACCCCATAAATTGACGAGGGTAGATTTTCTAAGTATACTTTACCGTTCTGATCGGTATAATAAATTTTTGTTAAATACCTTGAAGAAACAATTACCTTTGCATTTTCGACTGGAATCAAGGTTGATATTGAATCAACATAACTGGTATCCCATAACACGAATAACTCTAATTTTCCCTGACCATCTACCATAGTAGGTGGATTTTCAGAGCATCCCGCTAAAGTGATAATCACAATATTTATCAACAAAAGAATTCTCCATCCAAAACTTAAAATTGATTTCATTTTAATTAGTCTCAGTTCTAATCTATATTTACTAATCTTCTAATTTTATCAATAAAATCAGTATAGCAATAAATTCACCCATTCTGCTTAGTTTCATCTATTACTCCATTTAAGAAAAAGTCATTCTAAACAACAATAAAAATTTTTCAAGAAGATTAACAAAAAATCTTACTTAGATAATGTTTACTTATAATCATTTTAGAATAATTTTACACACTAATCTTCACAAAGAACAAATTACTGTTTTCCTGGTGTAGGTGGTTCAATAATTTCAAAGTCAGTTCCTGAATCATTGGTATCAAAGCCAGGTTCTTTTCTTTGTAATGAACGACCACTATATCTTGGTGGACTTATTACATAACCACGATCAACTCTTGAATCAAGTGTTTTCTTATTCTGTGGATGTGGGTTTGGTTGATACTCAACCCCATCCAAAATAGTTGAGATATCAACTCCATCAAGTAGTACGGAATCCCTTCCATCAGCAATTACAATAACATCATTAACAAGATTAATCAAAAAATCTTGTTTTCTATGTGGAAAAACGTTTATTAAATTTGGCACACTGGGATTATCAATATCTTCTGGTGAGAACTGATTATAAAATTCCCAATCAGCATTTGATAAATCAATACTGGTAGAAATCATTTTTCTGTGATCGACTGCATCTACAGCACAAACAATAAATTGTTTTGGATAAATTGGAATGTTTTTCTCACCTGGTTTTCCAGGAAACTTAAAAGCATACACAACTCCATCGATATCACCATCATCATCTTCATCCGCCCCAGGTCCTTTACCTTCATTGTTTCCAGAAACTCTCATAATTATTGCACCATCAAGGTATCGAACACTATCGCTACCATTATAAATCTCAATAAATTGATCATAAAAATAAAATATATTATTTACTGGACCCGCTGCATAAATTTCATTTATAACAATTCCAGTTGATGAAATTGGATTAACAAAAATTGTGTCAACTGATATTCTACCGGATAATATATTTAATTCATTTTTTGTCCCGATTAAAACAATATTCTGATCAATCGGGTGAGGTTTCCTGACCGATAATCCATAAATTGCCGTTGGTAAATTTTCAAGATAAATTTTACCATTTAAATCTGTTTCAGTTATCTTTATCCCGTATTTACTGCTTAAAAAAACCTTTGCATTTTGAACTGGTAATGCTGTACTGGGATTTTCGGAATATGTAGAATCCCACAATACGACTAATTCAAGTTTCCCATCTCCATCAACAGCAACTGGAGGCTTTTCAATACAACCAACATTATATATCATTCCAATTAAAATTAAACAAGTAAAAATTTTTTTCATCTGAATACCTTGAATAGTTCATCAACTACCATACTGAATTCAATTCCATAGAAAAGCGAAGGATTTCTTACAGATTCGGCGATATCATTTGGATTAACGGAATACTGATAACGATAAATGGCAGGATCATCTAAGAAATTATTAACATAGAATGAAACTTCCGCACCTTTGAACAATGATTTACTAACATTGATATTGAAAAGCCATTTAGCTGGTTTGGTTTTTATTCTTTCATCAAATTCCCGTGAAACTCTAACAGTGTACAACTTAGCAGAATCTGTAATTACAGAATAATCAATAGGCTTTAAATTATATGTCCGTGTTCTCTCAAAAAGTGTATGCTCAGCACGAATAGTTAACCATAAACCAAGTGTGGGATGCGTATATTTTACAAAGTAATTCAAAATTAATCTATCACTCCAGTACATTGACGCATCATAAACAAAACCATATAATGTATCGATTGGAATACCAGGCACCTTAAAATTGGGAAATCTTCCAAGCGATTGGTCTGGATTTTCATCATATTGCCAGGCATTTGAACCTCTCTTTACAAAATTGTAAGAACCAACAACCTGAAACTCCATATTCAATGGTTTGATTTTACTGGACCGAAAAGTTAACTCAACACCTTTGCTTTGACTCCAACCAAGATTTTGTTGAATTGAATATTTACCTATGTAATAAAGGTATATTTTGGAGTTACTTTCATTATAATAGAAAATCGGAATGGTTTGACCTGACGGATCATTTTTTCTTACCTTATAATAAGCACTAATTGATGTTCCAATCAAGTTTGCAATTTTTTGATCATACGAAATTTCATATTGCCACTCTTTATAACCCTTGAGCTCAGGATTATGGGTGCTTGGTCGATAAAAGACAATTGAACTATCAATTGGGTTCCTCCATTTCAATACAGATGGTGGTGGATAAATGTAACTCATCGCAGGAGACTTTGTAGTTGCACCCATACTTAATCTTATTTGATTTGATTCACTCAAATAAGCAATAAAATTAAATCTTGGATTAAAGAATGAACCCTGGTGTGATTCTACAATATCACCTCTACCCCAAATTCCACTCAAGTTAAATCTATATGGTCGGTACATTTCATATCTAAAACCCAAAATTGCTGTAAATTCAATTCCAAGTTTCCCGGTAATTTTATCTTCTGCATAAATGCTCGCTAAAGTTTGTCCTGGAATATCATCAAACTTGTAAGGTAGTTTTCCTGATTCTACTCCATAATAATTGAATAAAGTATCGATTAAAACACCTTCTCCTGTATTTACTTCGTATTGAATATCTGAACCAATTAGAATTTTGTGAATGTAATCACCTATTAAATAAATTTTTTCCCATTCCAATCTACCACCAGCTTGCCATTCATTACCTTTTGTTTCTACTTTACCAAGATAAGTAGATACAGTATCGCCAGATGGAAGTATTCTTAAATCTGATTGAACTAATCGGGACTTCATACTATTTTCACGACGATAGTTCAGATAAGCATTAAAATTTATCGTTTCAATGCCAAGTTCAGATGTATATTTCCCCCACCAGGCAGTTTGCAAAGAATATCCTCGATTATAATTTCTTGTTTGGTAAACATCTCCTTTTGGTTGTTCTTCATCAAATATTTTTTGACCGAATAACTTCCAGTTAGTATTTAATCGATTACCGATAAAATCTTTAGAGAATACCATTTGACCGGTTAATCTAATGTATTCATCACCTTTTTTTCGGATATCTCTCTCACTTTGTGCAGCATTTAAGTTATAAGAGAATCCGGTAAAACCTCCTAGATTACTTCCTCCACCAAGATTGAATTCTCTTGTATCTGGGTTATTTTTTATTTTTAGTCGATGTGGTTGAATCCCAGTTTTTGTCTTAACATTAATTACACCAGAAGTCACATCTCCATAACGCACAGACGGAAGGCCTCGAATTACTTCAATTGATTCAACATTATCAGCTGGAATTGTTCTCAAATCAATACCACCCCCTACATTGGATGGACCGGTAATCCCACTTGTCCACTTTTCAAATTGAAGATTTGTATTATTTGAAATTGGAATTCCGTCTACCATTACAAGTGTACCAAGTGCAGAGAGTTTATCTGTTTGTTCGCCTCGAATTGCTACTTGACTGGTTTTACCTAATCCAGGATTAGAAGTTTTTTGAATACCCGGGACCAAATCAAGAACATCGCCAATACTCGATGCCTGAAAATGTTCAACTTCAGCTCCTGATATGACTGTTTTTGTATTGGCATCCTTTGGAATTAATTCAGTTGTTCCAATAACTTCAATTGCTCCGATATAAAATGCTGTACTTTCAAGATAGAAATCAACAGTAACTATTTCTCCTTTCTTAACATTCACTTCTTTAGATTCTTTTTTATAACCAATAAAAGAAGCTTCTACTGTATATTTTCCGGGTTTTAATTTATGAATTACAAACTTTCCGAATTTATTTGTAGCAGCACCAAACTTATTTTCTTTGATTATAACATTTGCTCCTATTAAAGGTTCACCTGATTTATCCCTCACCGTACCTTGAATCGAGCCAGTTTCTTCGTCTATCTTCTGTGTCCTTGCAATAATAATTTCGTTTTTTTCTGTTAGCAGATAACTCAGATTCTTATTTTTTAATAATAAGTTTAATACATCCTCGAGTGATTCATCATAGACATAGAAATCAGTAATTTTTTCTTTTACCAGCTCATCATGAAAAATCATTCTTATACCAGTTTTCAATTTAATCAGTGAAAGAACATCTCTGACTGTCCCTTCTCTTAATTCTATCGTAATTTTTTGTTTTAAAATTGATTGAGACAAAGTTAGATAATCACTTTTATCATATTGCGGAAACTCCATGTTGGATCTTTCCATTATTGAACCGCCATAAATCAATTCAGATTTTAATGTATCATCAATTTGACCAATTAAAAACCCAGGGATAATTAAATTTATACTTAAAATAACAATAAGGAGGAATTGGATAAGCATAGTTTTAACCTACTTTTAAAAAATGATAATTTGCCTGCCTTTACGTTGAAATTTGAAATCTAAAGCTAAACTGAGTTTTTTTAAAATTTCATCCAGAGAATTTGAATCGAAGTAACCTGTAAGGGTACGGGATAAAATTTTCTTGTTTTTGCAAAATGCATCTATGTTATAAAATCTTTCTAACTCTTCAAGTATTTCTGAAAGAGGCGTTTGAACAAAAGATAATTTATTTTCTCTCCAGGCTATGTAAAGTTTTGTATCAACTTTTTGTGGTGATGTAAAACCATCTTTTGTAGCAATGGATAATTCCCCTTTTTCAAGATCTACAAATTTTGAACTATCCTGGTTAAAAAGAACAACCTTCCCTTTAGTTACCACAACTAATAGCCTGTTATTCCGGAACTTAATATTGAATTCTGTACCTTTAACAACCGTAAATCGATCACCTGTTTGAACTATAAATGGTCTATTACTATCTGGTTTAACTGAAAAATAACCTTCACCATCAAGTTTTAAAAAACGAGTTGTTTCACTAAAATATTGTGGGTAAGTTAACTTGGAATCAGCATTTAGATAAACAATAGTTCCGTCTGAAAGAGGTATTGTAGCTTTTTCCCCTTTCTGTGTGATAAATTCATAAAATTTTGGTGAATCTGCTTTAATAAATTCATCTACTTTTTGTGAATTTTTCAAAACCCAATAAACAAGAACCGAAATTAAAACTAATGCTGCAACTCTCATTAGCACAACATATTTTTTGAAATATGTAGAAAAATATTTTCGCTCTTTGTTGTTCAAATATTTCTCGTCAATTTTAGTCAAGCGAAATTTCTTTATACTGAACACCTTGTCATGTTCAATCGTTTTTAATTGGAATTTCTGCCATTCTTCATCTAAATCAGGGGAAAGAGGAGCGGGCAAATTTGCTGTTTTTTCCCAAAGGAGAGCGATTTGCCCAAACTCCTCTTTATTTTCATCTTTACTCTTAAGCCATTCGTTAAATAATTCTCTTTCCTCATCAGTGACTTGATTTTTGAGAACTCGAATTAAAAATTGTGAATCGAGTGATTTATTGTTTTTAATCATCCTAATATTCTACGAATTAAAATTTTATATTTTCGAAGTTGTTTAAAATTAAATGGAGTGGAAAAGAACGATCCACTCCATTTATACCTCAATAACGCTGACCCTAATAAAAAATTTTTTGTTTTTAGTATCATCTATATAGTAATACAAAAAAGATTCAACTTTGTACTATCCAAAGGAGGAAAACTTTTAAAGTTTAATTTTTGGAAAGATAATTTAGATTTTTTAAGAAACCTTCTTCAATTATAAAAACTTCATATCTACAATTTTTAAATATTTCCCAAATGTGGTAAAAGTAATTCTAACTTTTTTTGAAGATTTTGTACCAGTGAGTTTAAAATCCAGATCTGCAAAACCAAGTTTAGGATATTGGTATCTAATTCCTCCTTCATAATGAATCTTATCATATCTGGGCTGAATAGGTTTTTTTGATAATAATTCAATTTTTAAGACTTCCCCAATTTTTCTTTCAATTCCATTTGTATGCCATTCAGGAAATTTTTGAGGAATTAAATTCTGGGAATTTCTGAAATCTACATAAGCTAAAGCAAAATCCATTAATCTTTTATTCGCAAGAGCAAAAAATTGCTGTGTAATATCTTTCGCATTCTGGATGTATTTTGAATAATATTCCATCCATAATTTTGACCTTTCCTCTGCCATTTCTCTTAAAGCCGATGTATTTGGAATATAATAATCATCTGTGGGAACTCTTAAATCTGCTATTGATGGTTTTTCTACTTTAGCAAAATCTGGGAGCCCCTGATAGACATAGTAATTATTCTTCATTGGAAAATGAATTGAACTAATTGGAAATACTCTTGGAAAAACAGATTTTGTAGGGACAAAAAGTAAAACCACAATATTATCTCTTCTATAAAAAGCCAGATAAATTGGGATACTCTGATACATTGTATAAAGTACTTTCTGATCTTCACCTAAAATTCTTTTATCTTCAACTTCTTTAAACTCCTGTCCAATTAATTCGGTGTAAAGCATTTCGAGTTTGGGTATTGCTCTTGATGCTTTTGATAAATCACCAAATAAGAAATAAACTATACTAAAAGTTACATTGTTCGAATGCTCTACATAAACTCCAGTCAAACTTTTCTTAAAATCAAGTGATTCGATATCATCAAGAATCATTTTGATTACTTTTTGTTTTGATTCGGGTTGACTGTTTAATGTTGCTTTTTTGAATTCTTCAAAGTTTTTGCTTTCAATTTTTTGACGCAAATAAACCAAGAGGGGTTCAGCGGCAAATTCTTCATCCTGTGGTAGTAGTTTATTTAGATCGACCTCGGAGCTTTCTTTAACTATATCTGTTTTTTCCCCATTATTGCAGGCAACAAAAACAAAAATTCCACTGAATAAAAAATAAATTATTAAATTTTTCATTACCAGAGCTCTTTTAATTATTAGAAACAGAAAAAACATTATAAAGTATTTTAGATAGATCTTCAAATGAATAGGGTTTAGATTTAACAAAATTAAATCCAATTTCTTTTAATCTTGATTCAGTAATTAATGATTTTGTAGATCGAAGTGCAATCATTTTTAAGTTTTCAAGCTTTATTTTTTTTCGTATTTCCTCCATTACATTTTCCGCTTCAATTTCATTCTGCACATTAATCGAATAGATTACACAATCAATAGACTTATGCTTTATGAAACTTAAAATTTTCTTTCCTTCGTTTATTGTGAAATATTCTAAACCAAGCCGAATTAACAATGATTCAAGATAAAAAGCCTCGTCTTTATCGTTTTCCACAATTAAAATTGTTGGTTTTATTGAAGATTCGTCATTAAGTTTTAAAGTTTTTAACAAATTTTCATCAAGTTCTTCCGTTTGTACAATAGGGAAAATAACTGTAAAAGTCGAACCAATATTTACCTGACTTTCAACTGTAATTTCACCTCCCATCATTTTGGTAAGTTTTTGAGTAATTGTAAGACCCAAACCAGCACCCTCATAATTTCGGTTGTAACCTTCGTGAGCTTGCCTGAACATATTAAATATATCATTCATAGCCGATTCGGGAATTCCTATACCTGTATCCTTAATTGATATATGAATAGTCTCATCGACATTTTTTGTTGTTATTGTAATTCCACCCTGTGATGTAAATTTAATTGCATTTGAAACAAGATTTGTAATGATTTGAAGGAAGCGAACTTCATCAATTCTTGCATAAGGATTTTGAGCTTTGAAATTTGTAACTATTTTCAACCCTTTATTCAATGCGACTGGTTCGTATTCAGAGACAACATCAAGAATTAAACTTTCCACATTTCGAATGGTAAACTCAAGTTTTAATTCATTTGATTCAATTCTTGAAATATCAATAATATCATTGATCAAAGTAAGCAACCTTTTGCTATTTCTTGTTATCATATCAAATAAATCTTCATTTTGTTTTATAAATTCATCATCTAAATTCGATTTAATTATATCAACGGCACCTAAAATGATATTTATAGGCGTTCTTACTTCATGGGACATCATTGAAAGAAAATTACTTTTCAAACGATCCGATTCCTCAGCTTTCATTCTTGCTGCTTTTAATTCATCTTCAATTCTTTTTCGTTCTTCAAAATTTCTGATTATTTGAATTAAAAATTCATTCCCTTCAATTTCAATAAACCTTGCGGAAACTTGAACAGTGAAATATTCCCCTTGTGAATTTTTATGAACACACTCAAAAATTAGTCCATTGTTTTGTTTTATATTTCGTAAATAATCATTCCACTGATTTTTTAGATTTTCTGATAAATATTCAGTAAACGAATTACTTATGTTCTCTGTGTTATCAATTTTATAAAACTCAAGAAATTTATCGTTGTAATCAACAATTCGATTTTGGTTATCAGTAATGATTATTGCATCATTTGCAATCTTTGTGATGTATTCGTATTGTTTTTTAATTAATTCTTTCTGCTTTTGAAGAGTTATTTTTTCTTCTTCAAACTGTTGCTTCTCACGTTTTAAAATTTCTGTCATTGTAATTATAAATATTAAAGTAACAGTAAGAATTGAACCAAAAATACGGTAGTATGTTTTTTTCAGTTCTTGAATAGTTTTATCCTGATCAATTTTGACAAGTAAAAACCAATTCCATTTGGGTAAGAAATTTATATAAGCGTAAACTTTTTCACCTCGATAGTCAATTCCTTCGATAAAGTTTTTGTTATCTTTTTCAATTACTTTTTTCTTTTTAATAATTTCAACATTTGATTGTAATCTAAAAGCAATATCTCCTAAAAATTTTGAATCGGAAATATAGGTAGTAACACCATTAATAGATTGTACAAGAAGAGCTTCGAGACCACTAAATCTTTCAGTTCCCTCTGTCAAAATATTATATAATTTTTTTCTGGGATTGAATATTGCAAGAATAAAAAATCTTTTACCATCCAATGATTTAAATGAAACGTAACCATCAAAAACGGGAATTTTTAAGGTAGGTTCAAAATATAAATCACTAACTGATATTGTATCCTTATTAAAATCGTTAAGATTAATATGTTTGATTTTTGCTTCACCAAAAATTTCATTACTCGAATAATAATAAATAGGTATTTTGTTTTCATCTAAAATAACTAAAGTTATTAAGCCAAATTCTTCCATATAATTTTTAAAAAATTCATCGAGTACAGGATTTTTATTTGATTTTGCGTTTCTTAAAGATTTTATTTCCCTTTGTAGTATAGCTGAATTTGGCAAATTACTGAATCTATTCAATAGATTATCATAAAAAATGTTAATCATGAGTTCCTGATTCTGACTAATACTTTCAAGTCGATTTAAATTATAATCAATTGTTTGCCTTTTAATTTTTGAAAATGTATAAACCCCTAAAGAAATAAATATTAAAAGAAAGAATACAGGAGTAACAAATATATTTTCATTAAATTTCGTAAATCTTTTCATTCCCTTTAGCTTTTAATTTTTTCGAAGATATTTAAATAAAAGCTGTGTTAATTGATCAAATGTGAAAGGTTTTGCCAGATAATCATCAAATCCAACTGAAAGGAAATGTTCTTTATCACCAAGCATAGCATGCGCTGTCATAGCAATAATTGGAATTTTTTGATATTTGGGAGTACCCTTCAAAATTTTGAGTGCCTCTTCCCCGCTCATTCCCCCCGATAAACTAATATCCATTAATATTAAATCAATTGGTTTATTTTTAAGTAACTCAAATGCTTGCTCAGAATTTATAACTGAATAATATTTCAAACCTAATTTATCCAGAATGACTTCAACAAAATAAGAATTATCTTTATTATCTTCGACGATCAAAATTGTAGGTTCTTCAGATTCAACAATTGGTGGCTCAATAAGCTGAGCTTCTTCCATTACTTGTGCTTCTTCCTCACCTTTAGACACAACTGGAAAAACAACTGTAAATGTTGAACCTTTGTTTAATTCACTCTCAACATAAATTTCACCATTCATCAAATTAACAAGTTTCTTTGTAATTGCAAGACCCAAACCCGCTCCTTCGAAATTTCTGTTATATCCTTCTTCCGCCTGGCGGAAAAATTGAAATAAATGTGGTAGAAACTCTTTGGGAATTCCTATTCCCGTATCCTTTACTGAAATGTAAAGTTTATTTTCAACAACTTTAGCTGAAATTACTATCTCACCCCGAGAAGTAAATTTAATTGCATTTGAAAGAAGATTTGCCATAACTTGATGAAATCTAATTTCATCAACCCTTATAAAAATATCATCAAGATTATAATCATCAACAATCTTTAATCCTTTAGCTTTTGCTTCCATTTCAAACTCTGCAGAAGCACGCATTAATAACATCTGGGCATTATGATTACCAAATTCTAGTTTCATTTCATTTGATTCAATTCGAGATATATCAATTATATCATTTATAAGAGTGATCAAACGTTTACTATTTCTCTCAATTACTGAAAATATATGATCCTTTTCAGGAAATTCATCTGAATTAACAGAATTTTTTATTATATCAATAAATCCAAGAATTACATTTAATGGAGTTCTCACTTCATGGGACATCATACTGAGAAAATTGCTCTTAATTCGATCTGATTCCTCTGCTTTAATTCTTGCTTTTTTTAATTCTTCTTCTGCTTTTATTCTTTCGGTTACATCTTTCTTAATTGCGACAAAAGAAATAATTTCATTTTTTTCATTCTTAATTGGTGAAATAATCATCTCTTCTGTGTATTGCTTACCATCTTTTTTTCTGTTAACAATTAAACCTTGCCATGATTTTCCAGAAAGAATTGTCCCCCACAAATCTTTATAAAATTCATCAGGATGAACTCCTGATTTCAAAATATTCGGTTTTTTACCTTTTACTTCTTCAAGTTTATATCCGGTTATTTTTTCAAATGCAGGATTAACATATTCAATATGTCCATTGACATCTGTAATCATCAACATTTCATCAGTATTTTCAATTGCTCTCTTAAACTTTTCAAGATGTTCTAAAAATTGTTTTCTCTCAGTCACATCACGGATGAAAACTTGTGCAACTTTGGCTCCTTTTAAATCAACTACGCTTATATTAAGTTCACCATCAAAAACTTGTCCATTTGATTTCCTCAAACTCAATTGAAATGACTTACCCTCTGCCTGTTCTGGATTGGCAATAGCATTATAAAATTGTTCTAAAAGATTTTGATTTTTCTCAGATATAAATTCTTTTATGCTTCGATTGATCAAATCTTCTTTTAAAATATTAAATAATTTACTTGCCTTCGAATTACAATCAATTATTAAATCTTGCTTCAATAACAAAATAGAATCATAAGCTTGTTGAAACAACGAATAGAATTTTTTTTCAGATTCAATTAATTGGATTTCCGTTTTCTTCCTATCTTCAATATCTCTTACAATGGCGACTAAAAACAATTCATTCTGAATTGAAATTATTTTGGCAGATATTTCAACAAAAAATTTGTTTCCCTGTCTATTTATATGAATTGATTCATAAACTGAACCAGAATCATGACGCATTTTTTTTATTAAATCATTCCATTCGGTTCTATTTTCTGGTGCCTCAAGCAATATGAAAGGTTTTCCTTTTAGTTCTGTTAAAGAATATCCATACATTTCTATTGCTTTATCATTTGCTTCAACTATTGAACCATCTTTGCTTATCAAGAAAAATGCATCATTAGCATATTTACTGACAATCTGATACTTTTGAGCCATTAAATTTTGCATTCTCTGAATTTCAAGTTCTTTCTTTATTTTTTCTATTTCTTCTCTTTTCCAGAGAACGCCCAGCACTACAATAAATAAAAACAGAATTAGAATAATTGAACCAGAAATTGTATATAAAATTTTATTTGTTTGAATTAAAACTTCTTTTTTATCAATTTTTGTAACCAAAAACCAGTTTAAGAAAGGAATATAAGTGGTATAAGCAAATACTTTTTCACCCCTGTAATCTAATCCTTCATTTAATCCTTTTTTTGAAACGATGTTCTTCTTACCCGTAACCTCATCAACTCCAGGTCGAGCTTTTAATGTCATTTCTGATGTAAATAAAAATTTTAAATCGTTTTGGTAAATAAGTTCATTGTTTTCTTCTGCGAGTAAAACTGTCTCCAGTGAATTACTTCGAGATGAAAAAGTATTTATTAATGAAAATACATTTTTACGAGCATCTGCAACAAAAACTAAATAATAATTTGGTTTAGAAGAATTTAAATCTGTGAAAATCCCAATAACAATATCACAAACTGGAATTATATTTTCATATATAGGACTTTTCCCCTTGTAGATATTCGAAATGTAAAAATAATTTTCAGTATCAAATTGTATGATTTTTTCTTTTATTAAAGGTCTTAAATCGAAAGGAAAGTTTTGAAAGGAGTAAACACGGTTTAGATTTGAATCATAAATTGTTACTGTTATTAAGCTTTTGTCGACTACTTCTTTTTTGAATAAATCATTTAGAGCATTAATTGTTCGAGGATCATTCTGATTTCTAAGGTAATTTTGAAAAATACTTCTGAAAGTCTCAGATTGTGTAAAAACTTCCGCGAATGTTTTTATCTTGGAAAACCATAGCGTAATATTTTTTTCTTCTCTTTCAGCTATGAAACTTAAAAATGATTGTTGTTCTTCTATTATTCTATTTCTTTCAAATTGATAGAGTAAAAACTCCAAACCGAGAATTATAACTGTTAGAATGATAAAAATCGTAAGAATTGTATTCTTAGATAGAGTAGATGAAATTTTATCTGTCATAACTAATGGGCATATTTATAACTAATTTATTAAAAATACATTTGAAAAATCATTCTCGGTAAATAGGCAAAGTGAAAGTGAATGTACTACCGACTCCTTTTACACTATCAACTGTGATAGAGCTATTAATTAAATCAAGGTATTTTTTAGTTAACGCTAAACCAAGACCATTACCTTCAAAAGATCTATTAAATCCATCTTCTTCTTGACTGAATGGCTCAAAAATATGATCAAGATAATTTTCGCTAATTCCTATACCCGTATCCTTGATTGAACAGAAGAGTATTGTTTCATTACTATTTGGATAAGTTTCAATTTTAATGTAACCTTTTTGAGTAAATTTAACAGCATTCTCAATTAAATTCATTAAAATTCTTCTTAAGGCAGGTTTATCTGCGAGAACAAATAATTTTTTTTCATCAAGTTTTATTATAACCTCAAGTTTCTTTTGTTCAATATCATGCTTCAAATCATCAAGTACATTCTCGATCATCTCCTTTAAATTAACAGGTTCAATTAATAAATCGTAATTACCTGTGTCTACCTGCGAAAGTTCAAGTATTTGGGTTAATGTCCTATAAAGTCTTTTAATTCCTGTATTAAAATTCATTAACATTTCATGTTCAGTCTGTTCAATCTTATCTTTTATTAAATCGGTCATTAGATCACCAAATCCAATAATTGCATTTAAAGGGGTACGAATTTCATGTGATAAATTTTGTAAGAAAGCATTTTTCAATCTATTCGATTCTTCAGCTTCAGCTTTCGCAATTTTAATTTCTTCTTGAGCAAGTTTTACATCCGAAATATCTTTATGTGCAATCACTACATACTCTACTTCTTTTTTATCATCAAAAATTGGAAATAGAGTAGACTCAACCCATATGTGATAACCTTTTCCTTTCTCCAGCAATATATCGTAATATCCTTCAAGAAAAAGGAATGGCCTCCCATTAAACACTTCTTCAATTTGTTTTAATACACCAGTTGAATTCAGACGTTCATCTTCAAAAATGTTATAATCAACCAAATATTCTTTCTTTAAACCCCACATCTTTTCAAAGGCTTGATTATAAAAAATAACCTGTCCTTTATTGTTAAAAACAACTATTCTAATCGGAACTCTATAAAATACCTGTTTTAATAAATTTAAATCATCTTCAGCCCTATCTAATATCAATAAAGTTTTTTCATTAGATAATTTTATTCTTTTAACATTGAATTCAATCAAGTTATTATGTTTCATTAAAGCTTTATTTGAAGTAAAATCTACATCAAAGACTTCATCAAACTTATCTCCTTCGGAAATATGTAACTCTTCAAAAGAAACCTTATTCAAATTAGAAATTAAATTTTTTGAATCAATAATCAACACTGGTTTATTTATTGAGTCAAAAATTTCATTAAAACTTTCTTTTAAATCGATTACAAGATTACTCATTTTAATTTAATCTCCTTTTACAATTCTAATTTAATTTAATTTTAATCAAAAAATTGAACACAAAAAATTTTAAAGTCATTGCTTATTATTTTCGTATAATAATTAATTTTTTTGAATTATACACTCTTAAAAGTTTTTGATCGGGCAAATTCATACTTTGTATCACAATATTTTGGTCTTAAAATTATGAAACAACGATTGTGAAAAACTAATTATGAATAACAATTCAACCAGATTGAACTTTTTTTCAAAACATATTCTCATTTAAATTTGAACAAAAACTAATATTAATTATGAATCTTGAAAAGCTTTTCTATGTCGTCACAAGCACCATTTTAATTACAATTTTTCTACTTTTCACTTTCATTTTATCACCAGATTCTTATAAAGGTAACCTCAAAAACAAAGAAAAAATAATTTATTACGTTGATCATATCTCTGCTGCTCATCAAAAATTAATAGATATGTTTAATGAAAAATATAAAGGTCAAATAAGAGTCAAAACTATCAATTTAACTTTTGATAAATTCAGCACAAATGAACGCAAAGACTTATTAGCCCGTTATCTAAGAAGTAAAAGTAATCGGATTGACCTTTTCTCAGTTGATATTATTTGGGTTCCAAGATTTAGAAAATGGACAGTCCCCCTAAATAAATTCATTGATTCAAATCTTATAAATAAATTACTACCTCATACCCTCGAAACATGCATATTCAATGATACACTCTACGCAATACCACTTTACACAGATATTGCTTTAATGTTTTTTAGAGATGATCAAATTAAAAATCTACCAGATTATGAAACAATTAAAAATGAGTTAATAAATGGAATCAGCTGGGAAAAATTTATTGAGCTTAAAAATAAAATAGAAAAGCATTCGAAAACAAGAAGACCATTTTATATTTTTCAGGCTGATAAATACGAAGGGTTAATGTGTTCATTTTGTGAAATCATAACTAATTTTAATCAATCTATAATGACAAATTCTGGTCACTTAAAATTAAAAAACGAAGAAGTTGAAAAATCCATAAAATTTTTAATCGATTTGGTAAATAAATATAATATTTCACCTAAAGAAGTTTGCAATTTCAGAGAAAATGACAGTTATCAATATTTTTCTAATAACGAAGCATTTGCAGTTCGAGGATGGCCAAGCTTTTTAAGCAAGGAAAATAAATACATAAAAACAGAATTATTAAAAAACATAATTAAAGCTCCTACACCTCATTTTTCAAAAACAAAACCTGCCTCAGTTTTTGGAGGATGGAATCTTATGGTCTCTAAATATTCCGACAAGATTCCAGAAGTAGTAAAATTTATTGAATTCTTACTAAGCCCAGAAGCTCAAAAAATTCTATACGAGGAAGGAGGCTATTTACCTGTTAATCTTACTCTTTATAATTCAAAAGAATTCATCGCAAAACATCCTGATCTATTATTTTATCAGAGATTATTTGAGCGCGGAATACATCGACCAATAAATGAAAATTACACAACAATATCTGATATTATCTCATTTGAACTTAGCAAAGCAATTGAATTAAATTTATCTCCTAATGATGTAATTGATGCAATATCAATTAAATTAAACGAAAATATATTAAGTATTAAATAATCATGTTTACACGAATACGAGAAAAAATTAAAGAATATCACTTTGAATTCAAACATATCACGGTACTCTTCTTAGTTCTTTTTGCTTTTCAATTAATTGTATCTTTTGTCAATAAAACCTCCATCAAAGAATTCTTAAACACAACACAGGACTGGTATCAGAGGGAATCTGCTGAAGAAATTGCAAATTTAACATCCACTGCATTAGAACTTGTTATAGAATCTATCCAAAAGAAGAAAAACCAAACTAACGAAGAAAGAAGGAGAATTGAATTATCTTTTGACATAATTTTCAGTCAACAACAACTTGCTCATAATATTGAAAAACTCGGATTAATAATAAAAAAATCTAACCAATACTATTTTATTGATGATGGGAAAACCCTCTATGACATTATTATTGAAGGAAAAACTCATATCTTAAAGCATTCCGCTGATTCATCAATTATCAGTTTATATCAGTCTATTGAAAAAGAAATAATTAATAATGAACAAATTAAAAGCATAAGAGTTGATAAAACTTTTCATACTTTTGTACCTTTTGTACTGAGAGGAGAATTTATTGGTGCAATTTACATGAGCAATTCACCCGACCTTAGTATGATTAGTAACCAAGTCATCAGTAATTACGATGAAACATCTATTATTTATTTATCATTGATATTACTCGGCCTTTTAGCTATGTATTTTATTTCGAGCTATACAGTAAAAGAAAGAGATGAAGCTCAAAAACTTCTTTTCGAAGAGCACGAAAAAAACCTCAAAAAACAAATTAATTATGAAAAAGAATTAAGCTTCACCAAAAGAATTTATCACACTCACCATAAAGCCGAAAAAATTATGGGATTTATTAAGGAAGACTTAAGGATTCTCTCTGCTGAAAACATTGATGAAATTAAATATCGAGTAACCAAATATTCTAATTTTATTTCAAGAGTAATTTATGATATGAAATGGTACGAACCACCGGTGCAAACAATTAGAAATCCTATGTTTCAAACTAATCTTAATGAAGTTATTAGATTTATGGTAGACAATATTTTTCAAAGAATCTCAAGTAAATCCGATGCTTATGAAATTCAATTAGAATTAGACGATAAAATTCCAACATTAAATGTTAATGAATTTGTCATCTGGGAAATAGTTGAACCACTTATTCAGAATAGTATCGATCATGGAAACGAAAATAATTTAATTATTAAAATCGTTACAAAATACGACAAAGAAAAAAACATATCTTTATTAATGATAGAAGACAATGGTAAAGGCATTGCCCAAGAAATGCTCGAAGAAAATTCTGAAGGTATTAAAAATATTTTTGTAGAAAATACAACCACTAAAACGAAAGAATTACAAAATTCTGGTTACGGTTGTTACATTGCCTACGAAATGGCTAAAAGATGCGGCTGGGAATTAGATGCTGAAAATTTACAAAAAGGATGTAGATTTACTATAACTATAAAACATTAAGTTTAAAAATATGATCTTCACTGATAAACAAATTAATGTCCTGCTAATCGAAGATGAAGAATTCGATGTTAGAAGAGTTATAAAAACTATTGAACCATTTTCCGATCAAATCAAAATCTGTCAGATAGTTTCTAATGGTAAAGCTGCTATTGATTATCTGGAAAACAACAAAGGTAAAATTCATGTAGTCATATTGGATTATCAAATTGCTGGCGGTTTAATGGGTGAAACACTTATTCAAAAAATCAAAGAGCTTGATTCATCTATTCAGATTAATGTAATTACAAAAATGACTATTAATTTAACTGATTTTAATTTTGCTAATAAACTCTTAAAAGCAGGTGCATACTGGTATTGCACTAAATATCCTGGTGACATCGAAGACTTTATTTATCAACCCACCGATTTTATAATAAGCCTTTTCCATGCATATGATAAATGTATTCTCGAAAGAGAACGATTACAATCATTACAAAAATTTAAAAGGAATGTTGAAGACATTCTTGTCCAGAAAAAAATCGTCGGGGAATCACCAATAATGCTTGAATTAAAAGAAGACATTGATAGACTTGCAAAAAGCAATATAAATCTTCTTATTAGAGGTGCAAGCGGAACTGGGAAAGAATTAGTAGCTTATAATATTCACTATAGAAGCGACCGTAAATATGAAAATTTTGTTGTAGTAAATTGTGGAGGTATTCCAGAAAATTTAGTTGAAAGCGAGCTATTTGGGTATGAAAAAGGCGCTTTTACTGGTGCTGATAAACGAAAACTCGGTTTTTTTGAATTGGCTAATCATGGTACCATTTTCCTCGACGAAATTACTGAATTACCTTTACCTGCTCAAGTAAAACTTCTTCGTGTAATTCAAGAAGGTGAAATCGAAAAAATTGGCCGTACAGAAACAATTAAAGTCGATGTCAGAATTATTGCAGCAACCAATCGAAATATTGAACAAGAAGTACGAGAAAAAAGATTTCGTGAAGATTTATATTACAGACTGAATGTCCTATCCATAGAAGTCCCTCTTTTACGCAAACGCATTTCTGATATACCACTTTTAATTGATTATTTCTTGACAAATATATCAATTGATATGGGCAGAGATAAACCTTATATCCCCGAAGAAACAATGAAAGTTTTTCTAAATTACGACTGGCCCGGTAATGTCCGCGAATTAAAAAATGTAGTCCAGAGAATATTATTTAGAGCTGGGAATTCAGTTAAACCTGAAGAAGCAATCAAAGCAATTAGTTATGGCGAAAATTTAAGCCCTGATAGAGACGACATAAAATCTTTATTTAATCAAAATAACATTCTTCAATTAAAAGATGCCGAACGAATATTTAGAGAAAAATATTTCAAATTCGTAAGAGAAAATTCAAGCTCAGATAAAGAGGCTGCCCAAAAACTTGGTCTTGCACCTTCAAACTATCACAGAATGGCAAAAGAACTAGGAATGAAATAACAACTATTTATTAAAGATTTAATCTTAAAAACCATTAGTCATTTATTATTAAAACTTAACTACAATTCATAGTATGTTTTTGTTTGCGGAGAGGGAGGGATTCGAACCCCCGGTACCGATTCCTCGGTACAACGGTTTTCAAGACCGCCGCATTCAACCACTCTGCCACCTCTCCAGATTATTTACAAATATTACAAAATTAAACATTAATAAAAAAAATCTTAAAGTTTTCCGCATAAGTTTAATAATACAAAAAACCCCGACTTTGTCGGGGTTAAAATAATAATTCTTGGCAACTACCTACTCTCCCACGCAGTTACCCACGTAGTACCATCGGCGTTCGGGGGCTTAACTTCTCTGTTCGGAATGGGAAGAGGTGTACCACCCCGGCTATGGTTACCAAGAATAAAACTCAAAAAAAAACAATTTTGGAAGAGCTTGCTGAGAATTAAGCTAATTACCCTGAGTAAAAAATATTAAAAGGTTAAGTCTCACGACCTATTAGTACTGCTCGGCTCAACCCATTACTGGGCTTACACCTGCAGCCTATCAACCTGGTAATCTTCCAGGGGTCTTTAGTTCCGATTGCTCGGAAAGGGATGTCTCATCTTGAAGAGTGTTTCGCGCTTAGATGCTTTCAGCGCTTATCACGTCCGAACATAGCTACCCAGCGCTGCCACTGGCGTGACAACTGGTACACTAGAGGTTCGTTCGCTCCGGTCCTCTCGTACTAAGAGCGACTCTTCTCAAACATCCTGCGCCCGCATAGGATAGGGACCGAACTGTCTCACGACGTTCTGAACCCAGCTCACGTACCGCTTTAATTGGCGAACAGCCAAACCCTTGGGACCTTCTTCAGCCCCAGGATGCGATGAGCCGACATCGAGGTGCCAAACCTTGCCGTCGATGTGAACTCTTGGGCAAGATCAGCCTGTTATCCCCGGCGTACCTTTTATCCTTTGAGCGACGGCGCTTCCACTCGCTACCGTCGGATCACTAAGCCCTGCTTTCGCACCTGCTCGACTTGTAGGTCTCGCAGTTAAGCACCCTTATGCCTTTACACTCAACGCACGATTACCGACCGTGCTGAGGGTACCTTTGGGAGCCTCCGTTACCTTTTAGGAGGCGACCGCCCCAGTCAAACTACCCGCCT
>CALDZP010000027.1:0-20000 GCA_937944105.1 uncultured Ignavibacteria bacterium | reverse complement strand
ACAAATATTATGGTATAAAGAAAATTATGACAAAAGATAAAAAAACACAAAGGAAGAGATTAGCAAAACCTTCTATTAAATGGTCAATCCCAGTACAGGAAAAAAACTTTTTTGTTTTTGCTATAGGGATAATACTTCTCATAATTGGCTTCTATTTAATGACTATACAACCATGGGATAGTGCCTTTGCATTAATTATTTCTCCTTTAATACTTTTAATTGCATACTTTATTATTTTCCCCCTTGGAATATTATTGGATAAAGACAACACACACTCATGATTATCGCTAAGGTAATAGGTACGCTGGTATCAACACAAAAAAATAAATATTTAAACTCACATAAGCATCTCATTGTTAGAGCTGTTGATTTAGAATTGAAACCGATTGGTAACAAAGATATAATTGCTCTTGATTTTGTAGATGCTGGTGTAAATGATATTGTTTTAGTTACTCAAGAGGGCGATGCAGCTCAACAAATACTTGGTCACAGGAATGCACCTGTACATTCAGTAATTGTTGCAGTAGTCGATAAAATCGATGTAATTAATTGATGAATAAATTCAATTCGGATGATTTAATTTCTTTACTTCAATTAAGTGAAATAGAGGGGCTTGGAGTTAATAAAATAAGAAATCTTGTCAACCATTTCGGTTCACCTCTGGCAGTTTTTAATTCTGATTATGTTGATTTAATTGAAGTTGAAGGGATTAATCAACTACTTGCAAAAAGAATTATCGACGAAAACATTAACAAAAAACATCTTAGTAAAGCAGAACATCAATTAAATTTAATTGAAAAATATAACGCCAGTATTATAACTTTCTGGGATGAGGAATTTCCTTATTATCTAAGAAAAATTTATGATCCTCCAGTTTTTCTTTTTCTAAAAGGTCAAATCTTACCTGAAGATGAAAATGCTATGGCAGTAGTTGGGACAAGGCATCCTACTTACTATGGTCGAAAGATCACCGAGAACATTGTAACTGATTTGATAGAACAGGGATTAACAATTGTTAGTGGACTTGCTCGTGGAATCGATACTGTTGCTCATAATATTGCTTTACAAAAGAAAGGACGAACTTTTGCGGTTTTAGGTTCGGGGCTTGATTTCATTTATCCTGCAGAAAACAAAAAATTATTTTATTCTATAACTGAAAATGGTTCTATAATAACTGAATATCCATTTGGCACAAAACCAGATGCTATTAATTTCCCTCGACGGAACAGAATAATAAGCGGACTTTCACTTGGTACTATTATAATAGAGACAGATATAACTGGTGGTGCAATGTTAACAGCTAAGTATGCTCTTGATCAAAATCGTGAGGTATTTGCGGTACCTGGCAATGTAGATGTTAAACAAAGTCGTGGTACAAATTACCTTATTCAAAGTGGTCAAGCGAAGCTGGTAACATGTGCCAAAGATATTTTAGAAGAGTTTGGTAATAGATTTATCAAAAAAGAATCTACAACAATAAAAAATATAGATTTGAGTTCATTAAATGTATTTGAACATAAAATTTATGAAGTTCTTAACTCAGAACCTATTCACATTGATATGATTTCCGAAAAAACAGACTTATCAACATCTGAATGTCTTGTTCATCTACTCTCTCTTGAATTTAAAGGATTGGTTAAATCCTTACCTGGTAAGTATTTTTCGAAAACTTAAACTTTTGGTAGCTACATTTAAAAATTAAATAATATTTAACTAAAAGTAGTTAAAATCGAAAGATTAACTGACATTTAAAATTCTTTGTACAGTTTGCTAAAATTAATATTTCTTCTTTCCTTTCCACCAATTTGCTAATCTTTCCTTAATGGTTTTTTCTTGACCGTAGTCGGTTGGGAAATAATATTGTTTGAATTTTAATTCTTCTGGTAGGTAATTTTCCAAGACAAAATGTTCAGTAAAATCATGAGCGTATTTGTAATCTTTCCCATAATTAAGATCTTTCATTAATTTTGTTGGCGCATTTCTAAGATGAAGAGGGACAGGATAATTTGGTAATTTTCTTACATCATTGATAGCACTTTCAATTGCGAGATAAGCTGCATTACTTTTAGGTTGAGATGCAAGATAAGTTGCGCATTGACTTAAAATAATTCTGGCTTCAGGCATGCCTATGAAATGACAGGCTTGAAAAGCACTAACAGCAATTACAAGAGCATTTGGTGATGCATTACCAATATCTTCTGCAGCTAAAATGATCATCCTACGAGCAATAAATAATGGATCCTCACCCCCTTCAAGCATTCTTGCTAAATAGTAGACAGCCGCATCTGGGTCACTGCCTCTAATGCTTTTAATAAATGCTGAAATTAAATTATAATGTTCTTCTCCAAATTTATCATAATCAATTTTCTTACTTTGAGCTACTTCAGCGATTATATCTTTATCTATATTTAACGGTTCACCTTTAGATTTGGCAAGTTCTATAGCGATCTCAAAGGTACTTAATAAAATTCGTGCATCACCATTTGAAATTTGGATTAGAAAATCTTCGTCAATATACTGGAAATTCATTTTTTTTAAGTATTCATCTTTTTCAAGAGCTTGATGTAAAATTCTCTTTAGTTCAGATTCTGAATGTGGTTTAAGCACATAAATTTTGCATCTAGATAATAGAGGTGATATCACTTCAAAAGATGGATTTTCTGTTGTTGCACCGATCAGGATGAGTTGCCCACTTTCAATTGAATGAAGTAATGAATCTTGTTGAGCTTTGTTGAATCTGTGAATTTCATCAATAAATAAAATTGTTGATTTACCAACTTCAAAATTTTTTTCTGCTATCTGAATAATTTCTCTGATTTCTTTTACGCCAGAACTTACTGCACTTATTTGATAGAAATCGGTTTCTACAATTTTGGCAATAATCTTTGCAAGAGTGGTTTTTCCACTGCCAGGAGGCCCCCAGAATATTATTGAAAATAATTTCTTCTGTTCAAGTAGTTTCCTAAGAGCTTTATTTTTACCAAGTATATGTTCCTGTCCAATAAACTCATCAAGTGATTTTGGTCTTACTCTTTCGGCAAGTGGAATCATATCAATTTGTAATTTTTATCTTGTAAATTTTTTCACCTGGCTTAATTAAACCATACTTTTCTCGAGCAACCTGTTCTATTTTATTAGAATCTTTTTTTAATAATTCAATTTCAATGAATAAGCTATCGTTAACTTTACGAAGGCTATCTATTCGAGTTTGAAGTTCTTTTAATTTATTTTTGTGAAGATAATAATCATAGAATCCTTGATTTGAGAATGTTAAGGCTAATAAAATTAAAATTATAATTACCAACAAAATAATCCATATAGATAATTTTTTGAAACTCAGTCGCACTTTAATGATAACTCAATTATTTTTTTAATTAATTGATTGAAATTCATTCCAATAGCTTTTGCCGCCATAGGAACCAAACTTAAATCTGTCATACCAGGAATTGTATTAATCTCAAGAAAAAAAGGTGTATTGTTTTCATCCAGTATAAAATCCACTCTTCCAAACACTTCACACTTACAGGCTTTGAATGCAATCATCGCTTGCTCTTGAACTAATTCTGCAATTTTTGAATTAAGTTCTGCAGGACAGATGTATTGAGTCATTCCTTTTGTATATTTACATTCATAATCATAAAGCTGATGTGTGGGTTTTACCTCAATAATTGGTAGAGCTTTTTCGCCCAAGATAGAAACCGTTAATTCACGACCTTTAATATATTTTTCAACTAATACTTGATTCGAATATTTTAATGCCTCTTCAAAAGCCGGATCTAAATCTTCAAAATTATTAACCAGAGAAAAACCAATTGTCGAACCCTGATCATTTGGTTTAAAGATAACTGGCAGACCAATTTCTTTTACAAAATTTTTTACATTTTGCTTTTCATTTTTAGAAAATACTTTCCATTCAGGCGTTATAACGTCAAAATGTTTCACGATCACTTTTGTTAAATTTTTATCAATGCAAATTGAACTTGAGAGAACACCGGACCCAGTATATTTTAAATTCATTAAATCGAGAATAGATTGAACAGTCCCATCTTCCCCCCATTTACCATGAAGTGCAATGAAAACAAGATCTACATTTGAAAATGAATCAAGTTGAAATGAATCGATATAATTTTGAGTCGAAATTTTCCCCTTATTTATATCAGGATTAAAAAATTCTTCATCATTTTTTGGTTGGTCTTTGCCTAAAGCAGGATCAACCAGAGTTACGGTATGACCAAGTTCAAGAAGGGCTTTATAGATTGCCTTACCACTTCGTAATGATATTTCTCTTTCGGGAGAAGAGCCCCCAGCAAGCAAAATAATTTTCAAGACTTCCTCCGTTGATGATTAAATTTTATTTTATGATCTTGCGAAATTTTATAGGTAGTCTCATTTACTTCATATAATTTTTTTATTTGTGATTTTGAAAGCCGATTAATTCCATTAAAATTCTGAGTAATTGAAAATATTTTAGCTGTATGTTCTAATTTCTCGAGTAAGTAATAAGCTTTCTGAATGTTTTTGTCATAAGTTACAACACCATGATTTTGAAGTAGAAGCAAGTTTGTTTGTTTTATGTATGGAAGAATTGCCTTAACAACTTCATCAGTTGATGGTGTTGCATATTTACAAACAGGGACTTTCCCAATTGATAAAATTACTTCAGGAAGAAAAGGTACATCGAGTGCGATTTTAGAACTTGCAAAAGCAGTTGCATACGGAGGATGTGCATGAATAACAGCATTTACGTCATCCCGATTTTTATAGATCGCAAGATGCATTTTAATTTCAGTTGATGGGACCTTATTACCAGATATTACTTCACCATCAAGATTTAAGATAATCAAGTCTCTAATCTTAACTTTCTCTTTTGGAAGTGAAGTAGGTGTGCAAAGAATTTTATCTTTTTCAATTCTTACTGAAACATTCCCATCTGTTGCTGAAACAAATCCTTTAGCATGAATTATATGACATATTTCAACTAATTCTTTTTTGATTTGCACTTTTTTCAATTTCCTCAATTATTTTTAGGTTGATTAAACCATCATAACCTGTTACAATCAAAGGTTCATTTTCTAAAACAGCTTTTTGAAAGTTTTTAATCAAATTAAGAATCTTATTAGCTTTCATTCTGAAGGCTTTTTTAGATTCATCAACTTTTTGAATTGTAAGTTTTGCGTAATCAAATCTTTTTCCAATGAGATTTTCAATAACTATAGTTCCTTTATAGCCTATGATTTCAATTCTATTTAATGGTTTACTTATGCAAAATGATGCATAAAAATTACCATAACCACCATCTCGAAATTTACAAGTAGCGGAGACAAAATCATCAACTTCGCTTTTGTAAATTATATTATCAACAAATCCTTGAATAGTTTCGATTTCTCCACCAAAAAATCTTAACAGATCAATACAATGAGTTCCAATATCTCTTAATGCACCACCACCAAATTCTTTTTGATATCTAAAATTTTGATTTGGGGGATAATTAAAAGCTTGAGAAACATTAATAATAACAGGCTGACCAATTAAATCAGCATTGAGCATTTCTTTTGCTTTTCTTGTGAGGGGATGAAATCGTTGAACATATCCAACGGATAATTTTACATTATTCTCCTCACAAGTTTTAACCATTTCTTCTGCTTGATTGATACTTAATGCAAGAGGTTTTTCGCAAATTATATGCTTACCTGCTTTAGCCGCTTTGATTACTTGTTCGTAATGATATTGATTTGCACTCGCAATGTAAATAGCATCAAAATTTGAAGACAAGAACTTATCAAAATCATCGTAATATTCTTTAATAGAATATAAACCTGCTATTTCCTTTGCTCTTTCAAAT
Organism: uncultured Ignavibacteria bacterium; assembly: GCA_937944105.1. GTDB lineage: Bacteria > Bacteroidota > Ignavibacteria > Ch128b > Ch128b > Ch128b. Next base: position 14,158 of record CALDZP010000027.1, on the reverse strand, counting down.
GAATGACTAAAAACTGCTACTATTTTCGATCTTCTCATACTCTTAATTGCTGGTATAACACTATTAACAGCAAAATTTCCGAGTCCAGCCACTGCCCATTTGAATTTCGGTTCTAAAACTTTTTTTATTGTTTTCATATCATTAATACACCAGGTTTATTTGACAATATTTTTTTATAGCTAATTTCTGAAAATTCTTATCTAAAAATCCACCACAAGCTAAATAAAAACAGGACCAAAACGACAGACATAAAAATATTTACTATAGTCCATTTATTCTTTTCTGAAATTTTTGATTTATCGAAAATTAATCCTTCCAGTTGTTTTTCTGATGGTTTCTCGGTTAATAAACTTACAACTATTAGAACCAGAACAGAGATAGCAAAAAGTATTATTGCATAATGCAAGAAATTAATTGAAGCAATTGTATGCAGAAGCTTATTATCAAGCGGAGTGATTTTGTTGTTAATCTCAAGAATCAATCGTAAAAATCCAAAAATAAATCCAGTCATTAGTGCACTGATAGCACCTTTTCCATTAACCCTTTTCCAGAAAAGACCGAGTAAAAATATAGCGGCAATAGGTGGAGAGATATAGGCTTGAACACTCTGCAAATAGACATACATTCGGTCATCACTTAAAAGACCAATAAACGGAATCCATAATAAACCAAGTAAAACCATAAGTCCTGTAGTAAATCTTCCAAATCTGACAACTGTTTTTTCATCAGCATCTGGTTTAAATTTTTTATAAAGATCAATTGTAACAAGAGTTGAAGTTGAATTAAACATCGCACTCAATGAAGACATTAACGCAGCAAGTAAACCTGCCACAACAATTCCTTTCAAACCTGAAGGTAATAAGTTAGTAACTAACCATGGATAAGCTTTATCACCAGTGACTTCCCCATTTGAAAGCTGAAAGGCAATAATTCCAGGAAGGACAAGAACAAAGACAGGTAAAATTTTTAAGAAACCCGCAAAGATCGTTCCACTTTGGGCATTATGAATATTTTTAGCACTTAAAACTCTCTGAACAATATATTGATCTGTGCACCAATACCAAACTCCTAAAATTGGAGCACCAAAAATTATTCCCGTCCAGGGAAAATCTGGATGTGTCATTGGTTTAAACATATTCCAAAAATCAGGTGGAGTAGTTGCTATCAAATTATTCCATCCTCCAGCTTGATTTAATCCAATCAATGTCAGAGCAACTGAGCCTATGATAAGAACAAACATTTGAAGTAACTCAGTATAAATTACAGCAGATAATCCACCAAGAATTGTATACAAACCAGTTAGTAAAACAATTACTATTGCAGAGGTGTACATATCCCAACCAACTACAGCATGAAGTAGAATTCCACCAGCATAAAGAGATATTGAAATCTTAGTTAGTACATAACTTATAATTGAAACAATACTAAGATAATATCGGGAAGCAACATTGTATCTTCTTTCCAAGAATTCGGGCATTGTAAAAACTCCAGAGCGAATGTAAAAAGGAGCAAAAACCCAACCAAGCAAAAGTAAAATTAAACATGCCAACCACTCAAAATGACCGACAGCCAATCCAGATTTTGAACCAGTACCTGCAAGTCCGAGAAAATGTTCGCTTGATATGTTAGTTGCAAAAAGTGAAGCGCCAATTGCAATCCAACCGACTTTTCTTCCAGCAAGAAAATATTCTTCAGAAGTTCTTGTTCTCCGACGCCAGTAAAAACCAATAAAAAGTACAATTAGTATATAAATAATGATAATTGAATAATCAAGGATTGACATCTTTGATTCCATAAAAGAACCTCACTATTTATTTTTTTTCGTTCAAAATTATACTGAAAAAATTCTTTAAAAGAAGAATATACTCTACAGCTCAAAATCCCTATGAAAGATTTCCATCTAATTCAATATGACCTCGCCAATTTCTATGTGGCTTAAACTTATATTTCTTACAGCTTATAACATTCTTATTATTAAGAATTTTATCATTTGAGAAAACAGAAGTATTTTCTGGATTAAAATAAGCAAGAGGGAATTTTTTTTCTTCCCAGCCAAATTTTATCATTTTTATTTTTTGATAATCAAAACCCATAAGAGTTGAAGCTGCAGTATCAACAGCAAGAATATTTTCTCCACCAATGAGAGTTCCAATTTTTACTGGTTCCGACGACATAGGTCCATCACCTTCACCTGCAATTATTCCATCGACTATTGATAAAATATTACGCTGTGGTTTATTCGTTAAGTTTCCGTTTGCATCAGCGTAAATAAAAATTCTTGCAAGATCGAGAGCCATTCGCCAGGCTGTATCGTTTCCCCACCAATTACCTCCATAAACTCTATCGTTTTCATCAGGTGGAGTAATAATATTTTTCTCCCTTAAAAAATTCAAAGCTGGTTGAGCAATTCTTTTTATTGCTAAGAATAATCTATCGCCTAATCGACTTCTCTTTGCAAAAAAGTAATCGCTGAAAAATCTTGTAAATTTTCTGTATAGATTTATATCGAGCTTATTACTTGATGGGAATTCATCACCGTTCTGATCTGGAGTGCCAATTCTATAATGAGCCAGATAATTTTTATCACCATTGATGCCAACAAGTAATTTGATATTAAGAGTTACTCCAACTTTTTTATGAGTTTTAAGTTTTGGAATGCAAATAACTGTATCGGCATTCAATACAGTTTTTGAAATGCAGTATTTATGAACTCCATTTGAGTGGTTTAAAACAGTGAATGTTCTATCGTAGTCTGCTCCATAAAGATTTTCAAGTCCTGGTAGTTCATTAAGATAACTATCTGCACCAAGATTTATAATTTCATAACCAAGAGGATCGGCATTTTCATTAAAAACAAAACTATCAGAAGGGAAATAACCTTTATCGTAATCAAATTTGCAGGTTAATTTTCTAATATCGATCAATCGAAAATCCATTTTTGCATAATTACGATAGAATTTAAAGATAGAATTTAAATTTAATATTTCTTCAAGTTTATCTAACTCACAATTCATCTGCGGTGCTTCGGCAATAACAATGCTTCCTTCCCCTTGCATGGCAATGTAACAATAATCTGCAATTGCACGAATTACAGATGGATGGGTAAGATTTGCAAAGATATCGTATCCACCTTCATTAAAATGAAGAACGAAGTTTGGTTTAAGAACTACCCTGTAACCAGGTTTAATTAAATGTCCAAGTGGATTCCAATTTTTCTTCCCAAAATTTTCTCTGTCATATCCAAGAAGATAAAATAAGTTTCTAACAGCTTCATATGCATCAATGCCTTCAAACGATTTATCGATAAATTCTTTATCAAATGGATATTCAGGATAAAGTTTATTTGGGTGATATGGTGGATTAGTTGAATATTTACAGTTTTCATCATTAAAAATTGCAACAATATTGCTTAATCTTGAATCAATTATGTCTTTCATCTAACCTTCTCAATTCTCTTCCAATTTTTAATTTCAAGCTTCTGATCAAGAAATCTTAATTTTCCACTTTTTGTGCGAGGAATTTGATCCACTAGTTTTATCTCAAGTTTAGTATCTTCACCAAGTTTATATTTTAAGTTATCATAAATCCTTTGCAAATCTTTTTCAGAAAAGTTTTTATTCGGTACTATTTTCAAAATTAAACTTCCAGGTGTATCTTGATAAAATTGAAATTGACGAACATTATCAAAAGTATTATCATGCATATTGATAGCTGTCATTGAAATCAATCTTCCCGTCGATGTTATAATCAATTCTTGAAGTCTCCCTTCGATTCTCTTAAAAAGTCTGAAATTAAAACCGTCAGGGCTCTTTTGATTTGTATGAGTTGCCAGATCCATAGTTCTATATCTTATAAATGGCATTGCAAAGTTATAAAATCCTGTTGCTATAATCTCCCCAGTTTGATCTTCTTCAATAATCTCATTTCCATCTGAATCAACCAATTCGGTTAAACCATATTGTGGTAAAACATGAAACAATCTCGAATTTTGTGACCAGGGAGCAAGACAAACTCTTTCTGCCTGACCATACCATGTATGAACTTTAGTATCAAATGATTTTTCAATAAAATTAATTTGTTCATCGTAAACATTTTCAGAACCGAGCATAATAGCTTTTAATTTGAAAGAAAGTTTGTAATTTCTTTCAATCATCATTTGTGCAAAAAGTTCAGCAGCAGACGGATACGCTTGAATAAATACAGGTTTAATTTCATTGAGTTTCTGAAAATATTTATCAAAAGTTTTTTCATTCAAGTAATAAGTAGAAAAGCGCCATTCTCTTTTACTTGCTTTGTAATCAAAAAATTTCTTTTCATTACCAATAAATTCACCTCTCAGTACAACGGAAATATCTGTCAATTTACATCCAACCCAATTCCAGTGATAATCAAAAAATGCTAAATCAATTCTTTCAAGTGAAGTGGATTGATAGAAACCAAATGGAATTGCTGTTGAGCCACCAGTTGTAACATACATTAACTTATATTTTGGGAAATCTTTTGAAATAAATTCTTCGATATTATCTCTAATTTCTTCCTTTGTGATAGCTGGAAACTTTTTTATGTCTTGAAGATTAACAAAATCCCTTGAGCTCACGCCATATTCAGCAAATTTTTTTTGATAATAAGGAACATATTTTTCTGCATACTCAAGTAATGTTTTTGTCTTTTCATATTGAAATTCATCAAGTTTCTCTTTTGACCAGTTTTGTGATTCTAATAAGAATTTTTTGAATTGAGTGAACTCAGGATTGTATCTAAACTCAAAAGGAATTAGACTTTTGATCCAGTCGACTGATTTTTCGATTGATGTAAAGACGAGACTATCTTTTCCTAATATATTCCGTAAATTAATTTTTATGTTATATAGCAAACTCATACGAAATGAAAAATAAGAAAAATAAAAATTGAAAATAAATGCATGATGAGAAGATTAAAAAAATAGAAAATGTTATTTTGAAGTTAATGTAAAAAAAGAAAGAATTGTTTTACTTCATTAGCAGTTACCATTCCAATTAAACCGTTGCAACGATTAACTTAAGTTGAGAGGAAGCAATCTTTCATTCTCTAGTCAGTCCTGCGAGAAGTCAAACAACAAAGCAATCTTTCACAGAAGAAAGTGAATTCATTTTGAAAACTTTTAACTTAATCAGCAAAGATTGCATCACTAAGCTCGCAATGACTCTATCCTTTAGCTCTCATTGTTAAGAGTGAAACAACAAAACAATCCTTCACAAAAGAAAGGAAACTCATTTTGAATACTTTTAAGAATTGCTAAATGGAAATTACAATTACAAAAAAAATTTGATAAAAGATGAAATTAGTTCATTTTAAAGTTAAACTTTTGTTGAAGACGAAGTAGTATTTCAATAAGTAAAGGCAAAAAAATTTATTTCAATATTTTACAAATACCTCTCCAGTTTAAATTTCTCACCGAGATAAAGTTTTCTCACAAGTTCATCATTTGCAAGTTCCTCTGATTTACCACTTCTGAGAATTTCTCCATTGATAAGGATGTAAGCTCTATCTACAATGGCAAGAGTTTCATGAACATTGTGATCGGTAATTAATACACCAATTCCACGATTTTTAAGGTTAGCCACTATTTTCATTATATCCTCAACAGCAATTGGATCAATTCCAGCAAAAGGTTCATCGAGCAATATAAATTTTGGATTAGTTGCTAAAGCACGAGCTATTTCTGTTCTTCTTCTCTCACCTCCGCTTAGTTGATAACCATATGTTTTTCTGATATGAGTTATTCCAAGATCTTCAAGTAATTGTTCTGTCTTTTGTTTCCTTTCTGCTGAGCTCATATTCATAAACTCAAGTACGGCAAGAATATTTTGTTCAACTGTCAACTTTCTAAAAACTGATGCTTCCTGTGGCAAATAACCAATTCCAAGCCGTGCTCTTTTGTACATTGGCATTTTTGTGATATCGACTTCATTCAGGTAAACATTTCCACCATTTGGTTTAATCATACCAACAATCATATAAAATGTGGTTGTTTTACCTGCACCATTTGGTCCAAGTAATCCAACTACCTCCCCTTTTTGAACCTGTAAAGTTACTCCATTAACTACATTTCTTTTTTTATATCTCTTGACTAATTTTTCACCTCTTAAAACATCCATTGAAAATCCATTAAGTTTTTGAAAAATTAAATTTGTTTAGAATTTATGAATTAGTTTTTAAAAATTTTTTCTTAATTAAAATCATGGACTACCTTAAAAATAAAACATATTTATAGAATTTTTTCCAAATAAATTATCACACATCGTTTAATAAAAGACAAATATTCCAGTCAAAGATTTAGAATTACATCATAAAAAATAATTCGTTCATTTTAGTTTAGCCATAATCATCGTTACTTGCTAAGTTTTTCTCTAATTCCAAGTAAATTTTCTTTCGTTGGTCTATCTTCAATCCATCTGAAACCACTCAATAAAAATTCTTTTTCATTCCCCAATATTTTTTCTTCAGGGTAATATTCACCTTCGGGAGAACCAAAAAGTTTTACTTTTGAAACACGATTTTCTTCAATTTGAATTAAAGTGCTATCACTGCTTGATTTATTTACTCCATTTGGTTCATTTTCATCGTATATGTAATATATGCTAAGTGAATTACCTACCACTAAAACTTCTTTCAGGTTATTTTTTTTTGCAGTTGTATCAATTTCAAATCTTAATTGAATAAAATTACCGTTCATTTGGTTAAATCTATTTTCGAATAATGTATCTTTTGAAATTAAAAACGCTCTGGTAAATAGGTTAACCTTATCAATTTTATTTTCCTGGACATAAATCTCAACCGAATCAGCGTAAGCAAAATTCTCATCGTACCATAAGAGAGGTTGTTCATCTTTATTTTTTGATGTTAAAATTTTACCATCTTTCTTATTGTAAATTGCATAATTGCAATGAGCAGAAAATTCATTCCTCCAGATTTGAACAGAATCGGTCGCAATGAAAATATCCGAAGTATCTCGAAATGATTCCATCTTCTCAGCAACGATAATTAATGTATCAATTTTATTTTCTGAACTTGTATCGATTTGAATTAAAAGAGGTTTCCCGGTAACAAAGGAATAACTTTTTGTCTGATTGTTTTCAAGATAATCAGAATAAACTTTAAGGTTGTCCTTAAGATTGAAAGCAATTACATTCCCTTGAGCAATTGAAAATCTTTTCTTTCTAAAATAATTTAATGTATCAGAAAAAATTTGATTTTCGAATTGAGTTATTTTTACTTCTCCAGTAGCAATTGCATGCTCTTCTTCAGTAAAATAAACCAGTTGATTTGATTTCAATTCTGTTGTATCATCATATAGAATAACATTTCCTTTGAATACTGCTTTTTTTAATTCAAAAAAATATTCACCACTATCTGCTTTAAGGGTTACATTTCCATCAAATAGAGTTATGCCTTTAGATCCAGATGCAGACTTTGAATTACCGAAGTAAAAACCTTTTTTTGTGGTAAGGATTTGATTTCCCTGGATGATTTTAATATTTCCGTCAAGTTCAGCTTTATTAGATTCGAGATATTGAATTCCTTTATCACAAAAAATTCGAATATCTTCATGAATTAATTGAACATTACCAAAAAGAATCCTAACTCTTTCATTATTGATTGTAGTGCCAACCAAACTATCAGAATTTATAAGTTGGACTACTCTAATCTCTTGAGCATTTAGAATTGATATTGTTAGTAAAAAAGTCAGTAATAATTTCTTCATTGCTTAGTTTCAATTTTTCCACTAACTCTAAAAATTACATAATCTTTTAATGATTGGTCAGATTCCAAACCATAACCATAAATTTCCTCTGAAGGTGAAGTTATTTCTACATACTTATCAGTAACAATTTTTCTTTTTGCATTTATCCACCTCAATTCTTCTGTTTTCAATACAACACCACTGTCAGATTTTGCAATAACATTTCCAAAAGCATAAAGGTCCTGAGTTACATCATCTACTCTTCCACGATCCGCTGTTAATACACTTGTATGATTTCCATCTTTATCATAAAAGTCAACAGTAATTCCACCATCAAGAATTGTTTCATTTCTTGAAGAATAAACAGCGATATGTCCTGCTCTTAGAATTGCTTTTACAATCCCTGAATCTGAAAAAACAACTTTTGTATGAAAAGATTCTTGATCGGGTAATTCTTTCGTTTTTATTGAAATAACTCTTGGTTTAACTCTCTGATCAGAACATCCAATTATATTGTATAAAATAAATGTCAGAATTAATGTTATAATTATAAATCCTGAGAGCTTTGAAAAAATGTCGGAGGAACAATTAAAAAATTTAGCAATCATATTTTAAGTTGAAATAAAACCAAGATTTACCAGATCATGCAAATGGACCATACCAATTGGATGGTTTTCATCATCGATACAAATAAGCTGCGTAATTTTGTATGTTTCCATTAATTGAATTGCATAAGATGCCAGCACATCAGGTTTTATTGATTTAGGATTTTTGCCCATAACATCTTTTGCTTTGAGCCCTGAAAGGTTCTTGTGAACTTCCATCGCTCTTCTCAAATCGCCATCTGTAATAATACCTACAAGTTTCCCCTCATCATTAACAACGCAGGTAGCACCAAGTCTTTTCGATGTCATTTCTAAAATTGCCCTATGAAGATCAACATTCTGGTTGACAATCGGTACATTTTCACCTTTAGTCATAATCTCTTCAACTTTAAGAGTTAGTCTTCTACCAATTGTTCCACCTGGATGGTAAAAAGCGAATTGCTCTTTAGTAAAATTCTTTGATTTAAGTAAAGCAATTGCAAGTGCATCTCCCATCACAAGTGTAGCTGTAGTTGATGATGTTGGAGCAAGATCATATGGACAGGCTTCTTCTTCTACAGATACATCAAGAACTATATCTGCTTCTTTCGCTAGAAAAGATTTCATATCGCCAACGAGTGCAATTATTTTTGTGCCAATCCTCTTTAAAACAGGAAATATTCTAACAATTTCTGGTGTGCTTCCCGATTTAGAAATCAGTATAACCACATCTTCACTCCTTACCATTCCAAGATCACCATGAATTGCATCACTGGGATGCATAAAAAGAGCTGGGGTGCCTGTTGAATTCATTGTAGCGACTATTTTCCTTGCAATAATTCCCGACTTACCAACACCTGAAATTATAACTCGACCTTTTGTATTTAATATAGCCTCAACGGCTTTGTAAAAATTCTCATTTATTTTACTTTCAAGATTTTTAACGGCTTCAGATTCAATTCTTATTACTTCCTTTCCATCTTGAATTATCTTTTCCATAAAATCCCTTTAATTATTTTTTTAAACCAACTCTGCTTTTCTTTTTTATTTTCAAATTGACTCTGCACTTCTATTTTTTTCCAATCTCTATTGTAATTGATAAATGCTGCCTTAATTTGTGAATCTGAAAATTTATTCAAATTTAAAAAGAAATAATTTATATCTGTCATTATTTTTGGTTCTCTAACATTAGCTATTTTTAAAATCCATTGATAAAAATTTGTGACAGGAATAAACTTATTGGTTTGTAATTTTTTATCAAAAATCCAGATTCGTTTATGCAAATTTGAAATTACAAGAACAAAATTATAATCTATTTCAATTAATCTTAAATCAGAATTGTCGAGAGGATGTTTTTTCCCGGGTGACCAGTTTGAGTAAGTAAAAAAATTTATTTCCTTGTTTTTCAAATCTACAGGAGAAATCTCATAATAATTAAAACCTTCCGATTGAATATCAATTTCAATTTGATTCTCAAATTCTTCGAAGATAGTCACATTAACTTTTCCTTTATCATAGAAAAAAGTTCCAGTTGCAATAATTGGTTGAGGAGGAATACTTAAATCTGGTTTATCCTCTCTTCTTCCAAGGATAAGATTAAAGGGAGGGAATTTGCCATAACCAATAACAAAAAGTTCACATATTTTATCCCGATAGATTTTATAACCCGGTCGATCATCAGGTAAAATTAGATTCAACCAGTAAAGTTCGAGATCGCTTAATCTGCGCGGGAAATCCTGACCATTTTTAAATAAATTCATTACTTTTCAAAAATTGTATTAGATTTCTTCTTTGCCTCAAGTATCATATCGATTACTTCTCTTACAGCACCTTTACCACCTTCTTTTTTTGTTACATAATGAACTATTCTTTTAACTTCCTTTCTTGCGTTTTTAGGAGCACAGGCAAAACCAACCTTTTGTAGTAAAGGAATATCAAAAAGGTCATCACCCATAAATGCCACTTCATCAAATGTAATATTATATTTTTTTAAGAAATTTTCCGCAGCTGGTACCTTATCTATTGTTCCTTGAACTAAATCTTCTATCTTTAAATCTTTAGCCCGTTTTTCTACGATTTGAGATATTCTCCCTGTAATAATTGCCACAGGAATTCCCTCCTGCCTTAATATCTCAATTCCATAACCATCGTGAACATTAAAAGTTTTTATTTCCTCTCCTTGTGAAGAATAAACAATTGAACCATCTGTTAAAACTCCGTCGACATCAAGAATTAAAAGTTTAATTTTTTTTAGTCGATCTTTCAAGTCTTTCTTCATAAAGTTCCTTTAATCATTTTTAAGTTTAAGAAAATAATTACAAAACAAACATTAATACAATAAATATTCATATTAAAATCAGTTAATGAAAATGATAAATTGACTGAAATCGCCTTGAGGATCTTTCGCTATGACTAAATTTTTTCATGCGAATCATTTAATTTCCAATTCATTAAAATTCTTCACCAGATCATCAATACTTTTTACCTGAATTAATAAATCCTCAAGAAATTTTAATGGCAACTGTGAATCGGCATCACTTAACGCTTTTTCAGGTTCCGGATGAGTTTCGAGAAAAAGACCAGCAATTCCAATTGTCATAGCAGCTTTTGCAAGATATGGGATAAATTCTCTTGCACCACCAGATTTTCCACCTACACCAGGAATTTGAACAGCATGGGTTGCGTCCATTATAACCGGATATCCAAGCTTTTTCATAATTACAAGTGAGCGCATATCAACGACAAGATTATGGTATCCAAAAGTAGTGCCTCGCTCAGTTAATAAAACATTTTGATTGCCAGTCGAAATGACTTTATCAGCAGCATATTTCATTTCATCAGGTGCTAAGAATTGACCTTTTTTAATATTTACTGGTTTACCTGTCTTTCCAGCCTCAACAAGCAATTCAGTTTGACGACACAAGAAAGCTGGTATTTGTAAAACATCCACTACTTCTGAGGCAAGCTTTACTTCTTCAACAGAATGAACATCAGTTAAAATTGGAACACCAAAATCCTTTCGTACTTCTTCAAGTATTTTCAGAGCTTTTTCATCACCAATTCCTGAGAATGAATTCACCGAAGTACGATTAGCCTTTTTGTAAGAGGATTTAAAAATGTAAGGGATATTGAGTTTAGAAGTAATATTTACAATCTTATCGGCTGTGAAAAAAACCAGGTCACGATTCTCAACAACACAGGGACCAGCAATTAATACAAATGGAAGATTGTTAGCAATTTTTATTTTATTGATTTCAATCATAATCCTCAAATTTACAGTTGATAATAAACTGAAAAAAACAAAATTTTTGTACTAACATATCGATTTTTTAAGAATAATTCTTTTTTGTAAATGCTCTTTGAAATTATTTTACACACCATACATTCATTGTGTATTTTATTTTTAATATTACACTTTCACTTTTCTTATAAATGATTTCTTATAAATGAAGCTATTAAAAGAGAAAGTAGAAACTCTGGCCTTAAGACTTCTGTTTTTATGATTTCATAAACAAAATTTATAAAAGGATAAGTAAAAAGTGGTAATAATTATTTGTTATTGTTTAGAGTAAAATTTTCACCAGATTAGTTTTATTAATCAACACCTGAAAACCATTTTTTGCTGCTTCTTCATTGAGGAGTTGTAGATTCATCATTTGAGATTTTTTTAATATCTCTTTTGAAAATCTTAAATCAGTTGTGAGTTTTAATATTGGTATGGGCTTATATTCTACACTTCCTATTTTTACTTCTTTTAAATTTGTAAATAGAACCATTTTATTAAACCATCTTTTAAATCTTCTAATGATGGAATAAGCCTTTGCTGGCTATGTTTTCCCTCGACCAAATAAATAATATCCTTCTCAATAGTAACCTCATCGCAAGTGAAAAAATAATATCCTCCAAGGTAATTTTTAATTGTGAGAGTAGCTTTGGTACCAGTTAAACGTTCTTTAGGTTGGATTGTTTTAGATTCCCTATTTTGGGCTTTTTTTGCTAATTCTCTTGAAAGTGTCATAAAAACCTTTTTCTCTTTGAGGAGTTCGTCAACTCTTTTTCTGGCTGACTTTTCTGAGTGCATCTCAACACCAGGTATTCTTGAAATTTTTTTGTATGAGTTAATGCTTTTTTAGCAATTTCTCCCACTTTTTCAATTTGTGCAAGATTCCAATGTAAGGCATCAGAGTGGTAAAATAAAATATTATTTAGTTCTTCTTTTATATACTCATAATCAAATCTTTGATTTGTTATTTTATGTCTATAGCTTAAACTCTTTTCAGCGCTTTTATAATAAGTTATGATCACATATACACCTAATAAACTCATCAAAGAAACAGTATCCCATTGTATAAAATCTCTATCCCTTTCTTTGCCCTCATCTTTAAAAGCAGGAATGATAGTTACTTTTTGCCCTGAAAATTTAACCTGAAAATTTAAAGTGTCATAAACTCTTACATAATGATATGATCTTGTTCTCTTTGGAGACACCCACCAGCTTAATGCAAAATGTTTGTTTTTCTCTACATCTATTATGAACGCTGAATCATTATTAAAAGCAAGATCAATTTGGGTTTTATTATTTATTCATTGGACGACATAAAAATAGAGTATATTTTATGCCAGTTATTTTAGCTGATGCATCAATATTTTACACCTTCCCTTATAATTACTTCAAAAGTATCATCCTGATTATCAAGAGTTAATTGCCACTCAAAACCCATTTTTTTCTTAATTATAGGAATTAAAGATTTTTTGATTTGTATTCCTATGCTGCTTCTTCCAGGTTATCTGGCTACCTTCATAGTGGTTCCACTTCCTACAAAGGGGTCTAATACTCTCTCTCCTTTGTAAGAAAATAACTTTATAATTCTATAAGATAACTCTTCAGGGAAAGCAGCAATCTCTTTTTCTAATGGAGAACCCGGCAAAACATTAACCATTTCCCAAATAGTCATATACCAGTTATTATCAGAGAATTCTTTTATATCAATTTTTGATTCTTCCCTTACTTCTTTTAGTATTGATTGATAATCAAATTTGCCCTTTTGAAATGTTATTATACTTTCTAAAAGATCATCGGGATAAAAGTACATTGGATAAGGATTTTGCAAAATTACCCCACTTCTTCTGCTTATTCTTAAATAACCGTCAGGTTTTTTCCATATTATTCTATCTCTATATCTAAAACCAGCGGTTTGAAATATTTTTGTGGCATCAGCAACGATTGGAAATTTTTCACCTTCTACAAGCATATCATCAATGTTTAATACAGCAAGTCTGCCATTTTGTAACACTCAAAAAACCTCCCGAGCTACTCTATTTAAGACGCCTAAGTACTGATCATAATTCTTAAACAATCCTTTATAATCAAATGGTGCGTTGAAATAAGGTGGTGATGTTAACATTAAATGAACACTTTCATCTGGTATTTCTTGCATACTCATGCAATTTCCAATTATCAACTTATGGTGAGTCATACTATCTCCTTACATTGAAAAGATTAATTAAATTTACAATCAATATCTTCTATTTTAGACTCGTATTCCTTTCTATCATCCTTAGATGAAATACCTTGAATATCATTGGTTAACAACTCACTAAATTTTTTTGCTTTATCTTCGTTCTCAACTTTAATTCTAACCATGCATGATTTGGTTAAAATAATCTCAAAGGTTTTCATAATTCACTTCCCTTCTATTAAACAAATGGTGGATGCCAGTTAATATTTTATCCTGATTTCTTCTTCCATTTTTTCTCTTTAGAACAAGAATCATAATATTCTCTTAATTTCAATATGTTTAATAAAGGATTTCCATTTGACCCAAACTTTTTAACACTACCATATAGAATA
>CALDZP010000026.1 GCA_937944105.1 uncultured Ignavibacteria bacterium | reverse complement strand
TTATCTGATTCGGGATAATTGCCGCTTCCATTACCAAATAATAACCAATATCTAAACTTTCCATTTACATCAAATTTACCCTTTAAACCTAAACCAATATCACGGGATGGAATAATTCCTCTTAAATCCATAATAGTTTTTTCAAGAAATCTGTTATCCCAGATAGCTTCTGTAATTTTATATGCTGGTGTCTCCTGAATTCCAAAGAATAAATCACTGCCCTTAAATATATTTTTCCATTGCAAATAAGCATCTTTAACAAAAACACCAATTTTTCCGTTACTTGTATTAGATGCCTGATCTGCCTCCAGTCTAAATCGTGTAGCGAATGACTCGGAAATATTATAATCATAAGTAAAATAGATTCTTCTTAATTGAAAGCCATTAAAATCTTTCTTACCACCATTCGCAACATTTTGTAAAGTGTTTATTTGAGAATCTCTTGAGACGTTATAAAAGTAATCTCCAAACATATATCCTGAAATTCTACCTTTATTTAGTATCTCTTGTGTAAAGAGCAAGTTAATTGAAAATATGACAAATAAAAGAGTAAAAATTGATTTTTTCATATTCGATTCCCTTATTATTCTTGTTTTTGACTAATTAGGTTTATTTTTTTTGAAAATTTGAACAACTTCAAGAAACGATTCATCCATTTCTGGGATCTTACAATTACCATATAAAAAGCATGCTGATATTATTTTTCCCAAAATTTCAACAAATACTCTTCTCAAACTTTTTTCATTTCAATTTTATGGTGTAATTGCAACAAAAATGCCAGAGAAAAACTTTCTATTTTTATTAATAATTAAGGCTTTTTCTTAAAGTCAGTGATTAAATAGTCGGAATATCGTCGCAATCGACGAAAAAATGATTTTAAACGAATTCTTAAACTTCTCTTAATTTTATCTTAACAATTACACCTTAATTTATATTAAAAGTAAGGATGAAAAATGCGAATTAAAATATTTATAATCATAATATTAACTCTCATTAATATTTCGATGATCTCTGCATCGGAGATTGAGAAAAACAATTATTCATATGTTGAAATCATTACTCCTATCAAAACTGTTTATGACGATGGTGTTTACAGGATTGTTTTTTCAGCTTTTTCTCTTTACAATGAATCAGACGAAAAAATTTTAGATTGTGGTGAAGTTTATGATTATGCCACTATTATTAAAGTACCGCATGGTACTTATAAAATTAAATTTTTTAATGATAAAGGAGAATTGATTGAAAGAAAATTCACAACGGACGATAAAAAATTTATTAATATTATATTAAATATTGAGTGATGTGTTCTGAAATTATTTTATTTGATTTTTAGATTTGTGAAAACATCGTTGAAAATAGAATTTAAATTTTCAATCGTTTAGATCAATAGATTTTATATTTTTCAATTTTGCTCTTGAGTGTTGAAGGTGGTAGTCCAAGTAGATCTGCAGCCTTTGCTTTATTAAAATTAGTTTTAAGAAGTGCATCTTTAATTAATTGGATTTCGATTTCCTCTAAAACCTGATATAATGGTTTATTCGAATAATCTGGTAAGTTGATTTCTGATGAATAACCAGTGAGCAATTCTTGAGGTAGTTTCGACGAATCAATTTTACAATCGTGACATAAAATTGATAATCTTTCGACTATGTTTTTTAATTCTCTAACATTCCCGGGCCAGTGATAATTAGTTAAGATTTTATAAACGTTCTCATCTACTTGAAAATTTCTCCCATCTGAAAATTCTAATAGAAAATAGTTGAATAAAGGGATAATGTCTTCTTTTCTTTCGCGAAGTGGTTTTAAATTTATAGGTATAATATTCAATCTATAGTACAAATCTTCTCTAAATTTACCTTTACTTATTAGTTGTTTTAAATCAGCTTTTGTTGATGCAATAACTCTTACATCAATTTTAATTGGTGTACTACTTCCAACTCTTTCGATTTCTTTTTCTTGGAGAACGCGCAACAACTTGACCTGAACTTCAAGTGGAATATCATCCACATCGTCAAGATATATTGTACCTTGATCAGCCTTTTCAAATCTTCCAATACGGAGTTTTTCAGCACCTGTAAATGCCCCTTTTTCATGCCCAAATAATTCGCTTTCTATTACTTCTTTTGAGAGAATTCCACAACTTACTTTTATTAGTGGTTTATCTTTTCTCGGTGAATTATAGTGAATTAAATTTGCTATCAATTCCTTGCCTGTTCCTGTTTCGCCTGTAATAAGAATGGTAGAATTAGTTTTCGAAATAATTTTTAATTTCTCTTTTAATTCTTTAACATAATCACTAATACCCATAAATGCGTCAAAATTAAATCTAACCTCGAAATAATTTTGATATTCCTTATTCTTACTTTGTAAAATTTTAAGTTCTTTAATTCTCTCTATCAATAGTAATAATTCTTCTTTACTGAAAGGTTTTGTAATATAATCATACGCACCTCTTTTCATAGCTTCTACAGCAGTTTCAACACTACCATAAGCAGTCATTACTATTACGAAAGTATTTGGATTAATTGCTTTAATTTTAGACATTAGCTCGATACCGTTTATTTCAGGTAATCGAATATCGGTAATTACAATATCACAATTCGTCTTTTGAAAATATTCAATTGCTTCAATTGGATTTTCAAAATCCTTTACAATATATCCTGCATCAAGCAAATCGTCTTTTAGTGATACCCTTAAAATTTCTTCATCTTCTACAATACAGATATTTAACTTTTTCATAATTATTCCTTTAATAAAATTTCTCTTCGTGTTCCTTTGTGAAAACCTTTGTGATACTTTGTGGTTAATTTATTTTCACCACAAAGGGCACGAAGTACATCACAAAGGCACACAAAGTTTTTTTCTTTGTGTTCCTTCGTGAAATCCTTTGTGTTACTTTGTGGTTAATTTATTTTCACCACAAAGGACACTAAGTACATCACAAAGGCACACAAAGTTTTTTTCTTTTTGTTCCTTCGTGAGATCCTTCGTGTTACTTTGTGGTTAATTTATTTTCACCACAAAGGACACGAAGTATTTCACCAAGGCACATAAAGTTTTTTTCTTTGTGTTCCTTTGTGAAATCCTTCGTGATACTTCGTGGTTAATTTTTTCTCACCACAAAGGGCACAAAGTACATCACCAAGGTTCACAAAGTTTTTTTTCTTTGTGTTCCTTTGTGAAATCCTTTGTGTTACTTTGTGGTTAATTTATTTTCACCACAAAGGACACGAAGTACTTCACCAAGGCGCACAAAGGAATTTATAGTATTACTCTTTTAATTCCATCTTTAAGATGTTTAACATTAAAATTCACTAGAAGACCAAGTCTACAACCTGAAAGTTTGAGATAAGTCAAAATTTGTGCAAGATGAATATCAGCCAGCGCATCAACCGATTTAATCTCAAGGATGATTTGTTTTTCAACTAATAAATCAACTCTGTAACCAGTTTCTAATTTCACTTCCTTATAAATTAAAGGCAGTGGTTTTTGTCTCTCAACAAATAACCCATTTTTATTCAACTCATAAAATAGGCATTCTTCGTATGCGCTTTCTAATAATCCAGGTCCGAGTTCTGTATGAACTTGAAAACATATATCTAAAATTTTCTTGAACAATATTTCGATATCCACAATTAACTCTCCTTAATGATTTTTCTTTGTGTTCCTTTGTGAAATCCTTCGTGATACTTCGTGGTTAATTTATTTTCACCACAAAGGGCACTAAGTACATCACAAAGGCGCACAAAGTTTTTTTCTTTGTGTTCCTTTGTGAAATCCTTTGTGATACTTCGTGGTTAATTTATTTTCACCACAAAGGGCACGAAGTACTTCACCAAGGTTCACAAAGTTTTTTTCTTTGTGTTCCTTTGTGAAATCCTTTGTGATACTTTGTGGTTAATTTATTTTCACCACAAAGGGCACGAAGTACTTCACTAAGGCGCACAAAGTTATGTATAAATTGGAATTAAAATCTTCACTGTTGTACCTGCTCCATCCATACTCTCGATCAGAATTTTACCGTTATGTGACTCAACGATATTGTAAACAACCGATAAACCCAGACCTGTTCCTTTACCAGGTTGTTTAGTGGTAAAAAATGGATCAAAAATTTTATCTTTTATACTTTCAGGTATACCTTTTCCAGTATCTTGAATTGAAAAACAAACATAATTTTCTTCTTTCATTGCATTCATAATTATTCTTTTATCACACAATGGATTAGACTGGCACTTTTCTTCAATTGAATCAATTGAGTTGATAATAAGATTTACCATCACCTGTTCAAGCTGATTTTTGTTACCTTTAATGTTTGGCAATTCAGGCGGGATATTTTTTGTGATTGAAATTCTTAGCTTTTCAAGTTTATGACCTACAAGTAATAAAGAGTTTTCTACAATATCACTTAACGATAAACTCTGAAATCCTCCACTCTGTCTTCTTGTAAAATTAAGCAAGTTACTTACAACATTAGCGATCTTATCTATGGCAGCCTCCATCATTTTAATGTATTTGATATTTTGTTCAATATTTGATGGATCATTTTTTATTCTTCTGACACAATTTTGTAATCCAGCAATTGGGTTATTTATTTCGTGAGCCAAACCAGCCGTTAGAGTCCCAACTGTGGCAAGTTTTTCAGATTGAATGATTGTTGATTGGGCACTCTGTAAATCTCTGTAAGCTTTGTCCAAACGAATGATCATCTGATTAAATCTATCGGCAAGAATATCAATTTCATCTTCAGCTCTGAAAAGCATTTTAATTTTGCCAAGAAATTTTTCACGAATTTTTATCTGCGGAATTTCTTTTTTTCCAATCTGATTTAGATCTATTCCATCTGCAACATTTTGAATAGCCTTTATAGGCTTAGTTATAAATTTAGCAAATACTAATGCCCCTACAATTCCAACAAAAAGAAAAGCTGCAACCATCAACCAGAATATGTTGACTGTTTTTTGAACATCTGCAATAATGGAACTCTCTCTTAATCCAACTCTCACTACACCAACTTTTCCACCGAGGATTGGAACTGCAACATCAATAATAATTTCATTATTATGATCTTTAATTAATAATAGCTGTGTATTCGATTCTTGGTTTTCCATCAATGTATTAGCGTTTATAAGTTCGATAGGAAAATCAGTTGTAAATGTATGTACTATAACTTGCTTTTTATTATCAAGGACAAATATGTAGAAAATGTTTTCATCAATTTCTTTAATACTGTTTAATGTGTTTTGCAATGTAATATAGTCCTCGAAAAGTATTGATGGTGTAATTTGGTTTGAAATGCTATTAGCAATAAATAGTGCTCTTTTCTTTGTTTCTGACTGAAGTGCGGTTTGAACATTATTATAGATCAGTATTGAGTTTATTGAACCGAAAATCAGAACTATTGAAATAATAGCAAGAGAGAATTTCCAGAACAAAGGGAGCTTAAATCTTAATGTCTTCATTTTACCATCTATAAATCGATTCATCAACAAGTATAAACTTATCAATCATTATTTTATTTAATAATTTCTTCCCCTCAGGATCATTATGCATATTAAGCATAATATTTCTTAGCTTTTGTTTGAGATTGCTATCCATATTTTTCTGAACAACAAAAGGAGGAATACCGAATTCTCTTGATTTATGAATCACCTTCACTCCGGCAATTTTCTCTGGTTGAAAATGTTTCAGATACTCAAACACCAGTCCGTCAATAGTAGCTCCATCAACTATTTTTCTTTTAACTGCCTGAATGGAATAATCGTGTGCGTAGGTAAAAATGGTTTTGGAAAAAAATCTCTCGGGTGTTGTATTCTTCTCTTTCAGATAATTAATCATAAAAGAGTATCCTGTATTTGAAAGAGGGTCTGTAAAAGCAAAAGATTTCCCCTTCAATTCATTTATGTCAGAAATTTTACTTTCTTCATTAACAATCACATACGCCTGATAATAAGGTTTACCATTCACAACCGGTACAGCAAGAATTTCAATTGGTATTTCATTTCTTGCTTCCAGATAAGCACCAGTGCAAATGAAAGCAAAATCAAGTTTGTTTTCTGCAAGTAAATCATTCACCTCACGATAAGTTTTCCGCTGTTTGAACTCGATTGGTATTCCAAGCTTGTCGGAAATATAATCCATCACATCTTTGTAGAGATTAAAAGTTTCCATCGGAGAAATCATTGTAGATACTGCGACATAGATAACAGGACTTTTTTCTTTCTCATCTTTTACTTCTTCAGATTTTTTATTATTAGAAATTTCAATTTCTTTGAAATTTGTTTTTTCATTGCAATTGATTACAAAAAAAGCTGTTAAAAATAATAAGTAAATATAAATTTTCATTTTGAGACTTATAATTTTTTTTCAAATATAAAAATTAAGAATCGAATAATCAGAAGGAAGACTTTAATGTTTTAAAGAGAATAAATCAAATACAAACCCCCAATTATAACCAATATTCCACAAACTCTTTTTATCCATAATACGGTTTTAGAATCTGACGACCAATTAATGTATTTCTGAACTTTTCCTGTAAGGGTTCCCGCTCCAACAATTACTCCGCAATGCCCAACCCCAAATGCAAATAAAAGAGCTAAGGCAAAAGCATAGTTCGTTTGAGAAATCTGGAAAACTACTCCGAGCACCGGAGCCAGATATGCAAAAGTACAGGGACCTAAAGCAATACCAAACAAAAGACCCAATATAAGAGCAGCCAATATTCCTTTAGAATTGGTTCTTTTAATTCCAAAACTATTCCAATCGAATTTAATTATATCCAGCAGATATAATCCAACTATAAAGAAAATACCTGCGACCAGATAATTTCCCAAAGGGCCAACATCGCCCATCAATCTACCCAACGATGCCGTTATAATGCCTATTGCAGCAATTGTAATTAATATCCCAATTGCAAAAATTAATGAGATATAAAAAGTTCGTGATAAAGAAATTTTTCCCTGAGAAGTAATGAAACCAATAATCAGCGGGATACTTGAAAGATGGCACGGAGA
>CALDZP010000025.1 GCA_937944105.1 uncultured Ignavibacteria bacterium | reverse complement strand
GCAGAACCTCATGCAACAGTTGATTATAATGGTGGACGTATTATTTTCGGTAGTAACTGGCGAGAGAATGTAGAAATTGATTCCAGTGTTGATAGTTATATTATTGACTTTCGTAATTGGGTTGGTGTTCGAGAATTTATTGGTCAATCGCAAAATGATTTTTCTCTTGCTCAAAACTATCCCAATCCATTTAATTCTTCAACAACAATTCGTTTCTCATTACCCAAAACTGAAATCGTAACTCTGAAAGTCTTTGATGTACTGGGAAAAGAACTTGCAACACTGGTCGATGGGAAATTAAACCTTGGCGAGCATTCAGTGATATTTGACGTAAGGGATTTGTCAAGTGGCGTTTACTTCTATCGTTTGCAAGTCGGCTCTTTTGTTCAACAAAGTAAAATGGTGATAATAAAATAAAATAAAATAAATTCTAAATCATTGCAGTTCAGAAAAAAACAGATAATCTATTTAGCCAAAAAGTAGATTGAATTCAAAAGATTTATTTTCAATTATTAATAAGTTTTGTAAATCCTCAATTTCAATTAAAAATTTTTTTTGTTGATAATTATAATTTTAATCCTTCAGTATAAATCATAATTTTGTAAGAATTTCAACGATAAAATAAATTCTCTCATTATTTAAAATGAACAAAAAATTACTTTTTCTGGTTTTAGCGATTGGTTTAGTTGTTAGAATCATATTATCCTTTTCGATTGAGTATTCTACCACACATGGAATATCATCTGATGATAGTTATTATTATTTCAGAATTGCACAAAACATTGCCAATGGCTACGGTTCAACATTTGATCAGATAAACAAAACAAATGGATATCAACCTCTTGTGCTTCTGTTTCTTGTCATTGTGTATAAAATTTTTAGTTCGGATATTTTCATTCCAATAATTATCAGTCAATTGATTTTATCTTTGATCTCAACCCTTGCTGCATATCTTACTTATCAATTTGTTAAGAAAATTTCTAATAGTGAGTTTTCTGGTTTAATTTCTGTTGTATTTATTTTCTTAAATCCAGTAATTATCGCTATCAATTTCAAGAGTTTGGAAACGAATTTTTACTGGTTGTTTTTAATTATCTCTTTTCTATTTTATGAAAGGTATTTGAAGAATTCTGAGGTTTCAAAATCATATCTGCAATATTTAATTTTTGGTGTGATAATTTCTTTTGCTGCATTTTCTCGACTTGATGGAGCATTTTACATTGTAGGATTTGCCATATATCTATTCTTCTTTTCTTCGGAAAAAATATTTAATCGTTTAAAGAAAATCTTTTTAAGTGGAATTGGGTTTTCAATTCTATTTGTTCCTTATTTAATCTTAAACCAATTACAATTTGGTAATCCAGTTCCAATAAGCGGTAGGGCAAAAGTTTTTCACAATCACAGGACTGTTTTGAATCAGGTTGGAGACTATTTTTCATTTGATTTTATTCTTTATGAAATTAGAAGATTTATGTTCCCATTCAATTTTGATCTTTTTGCAAATAGAGGATTTGGAGTGTTTGAACAAATTGCAGTTTATGTTGTAATTGCTTTTTTTATTTTTTTCGTATTATTCTTTATAAAATCAGGATATTTGAAAAAATCTCTTTTAAGATGGAAAGGTTTTGGATTTATTCCTATATATTTGATTTTACATTACTCTTTTTACACCTTATACTTTTGGGAATATAGATTTTATTATTTCTTTCCAGAATTTTTAATTACTTCGTCTTTTCTTATCACAGGTATGGATATTCTAATTCGGGAAAAATTCACAAAAAAAATTTCAAGCGTCAGAAACATCATCCTTATAACCATATTATTAATTTTTATTATTGGAGGAGTAAAAATTTTTACAGCCCAGCACGAACAAACTCTTGCTTACAAAACAGCAATATGGATTAAACAAAACCTAGATAAAGATAAAATTTACTCATCAGCTAATACTGGAATTCTTTCTTACTTTACCCAATTCAGATTTGTAAATTTAGATGGTATGGTAAATAATGATGAACTTATCAACGCTTATAAATCTGGGGACGAAAAATATCTGGAGTATTTGAAAAAAAATAGAATCGAATATATTGTTGATTACTTTTTATCAGATAAACCAGAAAATAAATATTATTTTCCCGAAGCCTTGAATGATAAATACGAAGTTATAAAAGTATTTACAGATGAAAGACTCAAATATCAAAAACTAAATCATATGCTCGTTCTCAGGATAAAACTATGAAAAAGAAAATCATAATAGTTGGACCAGCTTATCCCTATCGTGGCGGTAATGCGTTGTTTGTCGCTCATCTTTACGAAGGACTTTCGAAATCCTTTGATGTGGAAGTGATAAATTTTACTCGGCTTTATCCGCAATTATTATTTCCTGGAACAAGACAGGAAGATGTAAGCAAAGTTGCAATAAAAAAACATCCATCCACAAGGTTAATTGACTCAATTAATCCTCTTAGCTGGTTTAAAACAATTAATTATATTAACCAGAAAAATCCTGATTTAATTGCTTTCATCTGGTATCAACCTTTCTTTGGATTTTCAGTGGGAACAATTGCAAAATTTCTTCACAAAAAATTTCCTGGCAGAATTCTTTTTATTACCGAAAATATTATATCTCACGAGTCAATGTTTTATGATAAAATTTTGACAAAATATGCACTCAGTGCAGCAGATAAATTTCTTGTGCTATCTGATGTTGTTGAAAAAGGTATCAGGGAAATGTATCCAGATAAAAAAGTCTTTCGTTCAACCTTACCTATTTACGATTGTTATGGATTTGATCTATCAATTTCAAAGTCTGATGCCAGAAAAAAACTTGGTATAGATGATCAGAAAAAAGTTTTGTTATTCTTTGGTTATGTTCGGGCATACAAAGGATTAATGAACTTAATTGAAGCAATGCCATTTTTAATTAAGGAAGACGAAAACTATTTTCTTTTAATAGTTGGTGAATTCTATGAACCGAAAGAAAAATACTTTGAAAAAATTAAGGAACTTAACTTAACAAAACATGTAATGATTGTGGATGAATTTGTACCAAATGAGGAAGTCGGAATTTATTATTTGTCATCTGATGTAGTTGTTCTTCCATACAATTCGGCAACACAAAGTGGAATTTTAAATATTGCGTACGGTTTTAAGAAACCCGTTGTTGTAACAGATGTCGGAGGACTTCCTGAGCTTGTTGAGGATGGAAAAACTGGGTTTATAGTTGAACCTAAAAATCCACAAGCATTAGCAGAAGGAATCAAAAAGTTTTTTTATGCATCAAATTTTGAGGATTTTTCAAGGAATATTGAAACATTTATAAATAAAAATAGTTTTATGACCATCGAAAGGGTTTTTAATGAGATTATCGATCTGATTTAGATAAATTGTTGAGAATCGATTATTAATTTTGTAAAAAATAAGGCGATTAAAAATTTTACTGTAAAATATTGGTCATGATTTTAGTGACTTAATTATTAATCTGTAAGTTTTAATATATTAGTGTTTAAGAGTTAATTATGGTTAACGTTGAATTGACTGAAAGAGAAAAACAAATATTAAAATGCATTGTCCAGAATTTCATTTTGACAGCAAATCCTGTTGGTTCTCGAGTAATCAGCAAAAAATATCAACTTGGATTAAGTCCTGCTTCTATACGAAATGTTATGGCTGATCTCGAGGAAATGGGACTAATCTATCATCCTCATACTTCAGCGGGAAGAATACCAACTGACTTAGGATACAGGATTTATGTCGATTTACTGATGGAAGAGCCGCATCTAGCACCGCAAGTTAAAAGAAAAATTGATCAAGAAATTAATCCAGCTGTTGTTGATGATGAGGAAGAATTATTAAAATTAGCATCAAAAATTTTAGGTAAGATCTCTTCTCAGCTGGCACTTGTATCTTATCCACAAATAATGAAGGCAGTGCTCGAGAAGATACAACTTGTAATTTTACCACATAAAATTTTACTTGTGGTTTTGTCCTTAAGAGGTGGAATTATTAAAACAATTGATCTTGAATTTCCAATTGAAATTGAACAGGATAAAATTGACTATGTACAAAATCTCTTAAACGAAAGAATTTCTGGATTAACTCTGGAAGAAATTAGAACAACTTTTATAGATCGTGTTGCTGATTTAAAAGATGAAAAAACTGGAATTGTTAGGCTCTTTATCGAGTCTATTGATAAAATATTTTCTGAGGAAAAGGAAATTGAAAAAGTCCACATATCGGGTGTTAAAAACATTCTTCAAGTTCCGGAATTTTCAGATTACGAGCATCTTCAGGCTGTTATCGAATTGATTGAAGATCGTGAAGTTATTCTTCATATCTTTGAAAGAACAAGTAAACTGGAAAATGATAAAATTCTCGTTTCAATAGGTAAAGAAAATGTATTTGAAAAGTTAAGTGAATTTAGTGTCGTGACTACAAAATATAAATTTGGTGAAGCCGATGGTGTCATTGGAATGATTGGACCAAGAAGAATGGATTATCCAAAGATTATTGCAATTGTTGGATATATGTCAAAATTACTTACAAATATTCTAAGTAAAAAGTTAAACGAATGAACAGGAGGTGAGTCTATGAAAAATCAGGAAAAAAGAAATTTATCTGAAGAAAATAATCAGAAGGATACTCAAGAAAATTTAGATATCCAGAATCAATCGAAAGAAATTGCACAAGAAAAATCAAATGAAGCTGAATTAAATTCTAACGAATCTGAAGAAAATTTAAATCAAACCCAAAGCGAAGAACAAATTGAAGAGAAAGGAGAAGAAGAAATAAACGAAATGGAAAAATTACAGAGTGAAATAAATTTATTAAAAGAAGAAGTTAATCAATGGAAAGATAAATTTTTAAGAAAGATGGCTGAGTTCGACAATTACAAAAAAAGACTTGAACAAGATCAAATCCAATTAATTAAGTATGCAAATGAGAAATTAATTAAAGATTTATTACCAGTTATAGATGACTTTGAAAGAACACTCACATTTAGCAAGGAAGAATTAAAAAAGAATTCAATACTTCAAGGTGTTGAGATGGTTTATAATAAACTTATGAAAATTCTTTCGGATTATGGTTTGAAAAAAATTGATGCATTAAATCAACCATTTGATTTTAATTACCATGAGGCATTGCTACAAGTTCCTAAAGAAGGTGTTGAGCCTTTAACTGTTGTTGAAGAAGTTGAAAAAGGATATTTATTAAATGATAAAGTTATCCGGCATTCTAAGGTAATTGTTTCTAGTGAAGTAAATGTTGAAAATACTCCGTCGAATAATCAAAATGATAATAATGAGGAGGTGAAGTAATTGGCTACCAAACGTGACTATTATGAAATTTTAGGGGTCTCGAGGGATGCTTCCCCTGAAGAAATAAAAAGAGCCTACAGAAAATTAGCAATGCAATATCATCCGGATAGAAACCCTGGTGACAAAGAAGCTGAAGAAAAATTTAAAGAGGCAGCAGAAGCGTATGAAGTTTTGAGTGACCCGGAGAAAAGGAGACGCTACGACCAATTTGGACATGAAGGAATGAGAGGAACTGACTTTAGAGAATGGACAGATATCAACGATATATTTAATCATTTCAGAGATATTTTTAGTGGTTCTGGTTTTGGTGGTAGTATTTTTGACGATTTCTTTGGAGGCTCAACATCAACTCGATCGAGAAGATCAAGTTCTGTTCAAAGAGGCAGTGATTTAAGAGTTAAATTGAAACTTACTCTTGAAGAAATAGCAACTGGTGTAACAAAAAAAATTAAAATAAAGAGATATAAAAAATGTTCATCATGCAATGGTATTGGTGCAGAGGGTAGCAGTGGTTTTAGAACCTGTCCAGTTTGTAATGGAACAGGTGAAATAAGACAGGTGAGTCGTTCTATATTTGGTCAGTTTGTTAATATTACAACCTGTAATAATTGTGGTGGTGAAGGAAAGATAATTTCTAATCCATGTAAGGTTTGTGGTGGTGAAGGTCGCGTTCAGGAGGAAGCAACGGTTTCTGTTGATATTCCAGCAGGAGTTTCAACAGGTAATTATTTAACACTTCGAGGTGAAGGAAATGCTGGCAGAAGAAATAATCCATCGGGTGATTTAATTGTTGTGGTTGAAGAGATTCCACATGAAATTTTTCATCGACAGGGGGATGATATCATTTATGAATTAAATCTTTCAATACCAGAAGCTGTTCTTGGTGGTGAGGTCGAAGTTCCCACTTTAACAGGGAAGGCAAAATTAAAATTGGAACCGGGTCTTTCACCTGGTAAAA
Source organism: uncultured Ignavibacteria bacterium (assembly GCA_937944105.1). Taxonomy (GTDB): domain Bacteria; phylum Bacteroidota; class Ignavibacteria; order Ch128b; family Ch128b; genus Ch128b. The sequence goes on along the minus strand of CALDZP010000025.1, from coordinate 8,151 downwards.
TCTTGAGAATGAAAGGCAAAGGACTTCCAAATGTTAATACAAAAAAACAAGGTGATCAATTAATAGTTATAAATGTTTATATTCCTTCCAGGATTTCACAGCACGAAAAAGATTTATTACAAACATTAAAAAATAGTCCCAACTTTCAACCCAAAGAAAGAACAAGAAAATCAAAAAACATATTTGAACATTTTAAAGACATCTGGAACTAATGCCTGTTTTTAACAGAATAAATCCTAAAGATTTTTTTACAAAGGAAGAAATTTCAGTTCTTCTTTTTATTATCTTGTTCACTTTTATCGGGATTCTATTTAAGACTTATCGAACCTTTTTTCAAAAGAACAATGATGAAATTCAATTTGAAAAAACTGATATAGATAGTATATTAGTTGCAGTTTTTAATAATGAAAAAGTTGAAAAAAGAGAAATTATTTCGACAAAAAAGAAAGAAGAACCTTTACAGAAAAAAAGTATCGATCTCAACAAAGCTTCTGTTGAAGAATTAAAAAAACTTCCAGGAATTGGTGATAAGACCGCACAGAAAATTGTGGAATATCGTAAAAAATACGGTAGATTTAATAAAATTGAAGATATTATGAAAGTTGAAAGAATTGGACCAAACTTATTTGAAAAAATTAAAGAATACATCACAATAAATAAATAGTATTTGGAGGAAAGATGTCTACTTCTCACAAATCTGAACCTGCTTATATTCATATCGTTTTAATTTTAATTATTGTTGGCTTAACTTATCTTTTAATTCAAGTTGCAATTCTAGAACCTCAGAGAGTCCTTGAGCAAGAAAGATATTGGAAAGAAGAATCGAGACTAAGAATGTCGAATATCAAAGTTCTTGAAATTCTTTATAAAGAAAAGAATGGAAAATATACCGACAATTTTGATTCATTGTTTGCTTTATTCAGGAAAGATCAAAATATCCAGGCAAAAGTAGATTCTTTATTTAAACCACTTAAACATGGGCAATTTACTCTCGATTCGCTTAAATGGTCACCAAAATCACACACTCAATACATTTTGAAGATAGATTCATCTCTTAGTGTTGATTCTGTTTTTACAAAGTCAGGAAAATTTTTAAGGATGGATACAACTATCATAGTAGGACAGACATATTATCTCGAATGCCCAGACGGTTATGGTTCAATTGGTGATTTAGCCAATCCTCTAAAAGTAAATCAAACTAGCTGGGGAGAAAAATAAAGTTTAATGGATGGAGATCGAGTTAACTCAGTTGGGTTTTTCATTGGTAGGGAAAGCCTCTACTGGGTTATACTCGAATCTCAACCTGATAACAAGATTGAAGTAAAATCAATTGAAAAATATCCATACCAATCACCTCTTGATCTTCAAAATTACATATCACAGGAAAATAGAATAAAGATCTTTAATATTCTCAAAAAAGCTGCTGACAAAGGAGTTTTTGAAAATAGAAAAGTAAATGTTTCTATTGAATCAATTCTTTCCTACATTATTAAAATTCCAGTTGAGCCTTCATTGCACCCCGAAGAGTTAAAAGATCATATTGTTTGGGAATTTGAACAACATTTTATTAATGAAAAGAAAGAAAATTATGCTCTGTCTTACCATCCTATAAAATCCAAAAATAATGGCTCGTTCGATTCAATCTTTTTTTTAGCTATACAAAAAATGATTCTTAATTTTTTTAAGCACTTGTTCGAAGATGTTCAAGTTAAAATTCGAATTACTGATATAGATCATTTTGCTGCTGAAACACTCTGTAAAGCTGTTTATCCTGAATTTAGTGAATTGAATAATTTTTTGATTTCTTTCAAAGATAATTGCTTTGATTTAAGTCTTGTGCAATGGGGTGAATTAACAAGTTTTAGAAAAGTATCTTTCAAAAAAGAAGAGGATATATTAAATTATTTTGAAAAAGAATTTTTACCTGTCATAAAGAGTATGCGAAATAAAATTGGTAAAATTTATGTTTGGGGCGAAGGACTGAAAAAGAGACTTGTAGATGATTTAAATGCTATTCTTCCAATTGAAATTGTTCCTGTAAATCCTTTCAGATATTTTATAATTAATAAGAATGTCCTTAACTCTCCTGTTTATGAGAACTTCCATGAATTTACACCAGCCTGTGGAATCGCCTTAAGGATTTGATATGCGAATTATTTCCGGGGAACTTAAAAATCGACGATTAAAAACGATCAAAGCTTCTGAACTTCGACCAGCAACTGATAGATATAGAGAAACATTATTTAATATATTGAAGCATTATATAGATTTTGATGGGATTGAAGTATGTGATCTTTATGCAGGTACAGGCGCTGTTGGTTTTGAAGCAATAAGTCGGGGTGCCAAACTTTGTACTTTTGTCGAAAAAGATTTTTTAACATATAAATTGATAATTGAAAATGCTTCTTTACTAGGTGTGGAAAATAAAGTCCGTGTAATTAAAGATTCTGCAGAAAATTATACAAGAAAAACAACAGATACATTTGATTTAATTTTTGCTGATCCCCCGTATAAATCATTATCGATTTATGAAACATATAAAAATATTCTCGATAGAAATCTGGTCCGTGTAAATGGCGTGATTGTAATTCAAAGAAGCAAATCAACAATAAAACAGGATGTTGAACATTTTAAGATGGAACCATATAGAAAAGTTGGAGGGGATGTTATCTACTTAAAAGTTATGGGAGAATAATGAAATGAATAAATTGGTAATTTATCCAGGTACATTTGATCCAATAACATTTGGACATCTCGATGTAATTCAACGAGCTTCTGAGCTTTTTGATACAGTCATTGTTGCTGTTCTTGAAAATGCTGCTAAGAAACCACTTTTTACGGAAGAAGAAAGAGTCGAGATGATTAAAAATTCTATTCAAGGAATGAAGAATGTCGAAGTTGATGTTTTTGATGGGCTTCTTGTTGAATATGCAAAACAAAAGGGTGCCATTGCAATTATTCGAGGACTTCGTGCAGTTAGCGATTTTGAGTATGAATTCCAGATGGCATTAATGAATAGAAAAATTTCAAATGGAATAACAACTGTTTTTTTGATGCCCCATGAAAAATATACTTATCTTAATTCAAGTATTGTTAGAGAACTTGCTCGATTAAAGGTAAGTGTCTCTGACTTTGTTCCACCTTTCGTTCAAGAAAAACTTAAAGAAAAATTTAAATAATAACCTTTATCTTAAAACAAGATCTTATTTTTTCTTTATCTCGTTGAATTTATTAGGCACACCTAACTTCTTTGTTACATAGATATAATCTTCAAAGGTGTTCATATTGTAGAAAAAGTCTTCGTTATAAAATGGTAATTTAGTTGCATCAATTATATCAGCACCAATTTTTTCAATTGCATTTTGAATTGATATGTCTTTTGCTTGAAGACCGTGTTGAAGATTTAGATTAAGAATTACTTCAATGTCTTCGAGAATTTCTCGCGAATAAATGCCAAATGTCGGTTCAATATAATCACCCGATTTACACACTACAATTTTTTTACTGCTATTGAAATTACATAAATATTCGATCATTTCTGTTGACATCAATGGCAAATCACAGGATATAATAAAGTTTTTTTCTGTATTAGATTCAGTAAGTCCCGCATGAATCCCGCCAAGTGGTCCAACATTTTTATAAAAATCTTCAACCATTCGAATTTTTAAGAATGTAAAATTCTCTGGTGAGTTTGTTGATAAAATTATATTAGGGAAAAGAGTTTTTAATTTATCAATCATTATTTCGATTAGTGTTTTTTCTCCGATATGCAGAAGTGCTTTTTCTTTTCCCATTCTTTTACTTTTTCCACCGGCAAGTACAATTGCAGTAATATCTTTGAACATAATTTATTATTCCCTAAATCGATTACTAATTTTATTTGTATTTTTAACTATAGAAAACCATTATAAATTTTGAATAATTATAAAATACTCTACTCTCTAATTGTATTTGATTTATTTCCAGCTTTTTCAAAGGTAAAATTAAAAAATTCTAATCAAAAGATTATAAGTTGATTGTTTTGAATTTAGCTATTTATCAATTATCATTTTGGGAAGAGAATTTTTAAAGTAATTATTCAGAAGAATTAAAAAGTTGTTAAAAAATACATCCACAAACGAAGTAGAATTAAATTTTGTAGTCTATCGGTCAATGAGAGATTCAAGCTCAAGCTGAGCCGAAGCAATTCTTAACTCGACAACCAGTCATTGCGAGGAATGAAGTGACTGAGCAATCTTTCACAAAAGAGCAGAAATGCATTTTGAAATGTTCGATTTAACCAGAAAGGGTTGCTTTGCTTCACTCGTGTTGACAGTCTCACTTAGTATTCATTGCAAAAGACAGTCTCGGGCTGACTCATAACATTATTTCTCAAAAAATGGAAAGCCATTTCGAAAAATATTGGTTTAAAGAAAAAAGGATTACTTCATCACGATTGAGGCTTAGAATTAAAATGACCGTTTTATAATTTTTAATAAATGAAATATGGATTTGATATAATAAATTGTTATCTGGTGTAAAAGCTACTTATAGAAATATGAATTAACTTGATTTGAGATTAATTTATTTAGTTTTACAAAGGTTTTAAAAATTTTGTGTCATCACTGCCTTCCAAAAAAATGGTTCAAAGTGTTTAATAACTGAATAAATAAACTTGTTTAATATTTCACTTCTAAGCAATTAAAATAAAAATCTTAAAAGTCTTTTAACTATTTTTGCAAATAGTTAAAAAGAAAACTCAAATCAAAAATGAGGACTAAAATGAAAATTAAATTCGGAACAGATGGATGGCGTGGCGTTATTTCTGATGACTTTACATTTGAAAACTTAATTTATGTTTCACTTGCTACTGCAAAATATTTTATGTCTCATCCAAAAATTAGTAATGGAATTGTTGTTGGATATGATGCAAGATTTCTATCAGATGAATATGGTAAACTTGTTGCTAGAGTGCTTGCGTCAAAAGGGATAAAAGTTCTGCTAGCTGATAGAATGGTTTCATCCCCAATGGTTTCTTTAGCAGCTAAATATATGAATCTTGCTGGTGGTGTTATGATTACTGCTTCTCACAATCCACCAAAATATAATGGATTCAAAATTAAAGGGGATTTTGGCGGATCTGCTCATCCTGAAATGGTTTCTGAAGTTGAGAAAGAATTAATTAATGTTGAAAAGGATTTTAATCCAATTGAGTTTGAACAACTTATTGAAAAAGGATTGATTGTTCTCACTGATTTACGGAGTTATTATAAGAATTATATCCTAACAAAGTTTGATGTTAACAAAATTAAAAACTCTGGTCTGAAAATAATTTATGATTCAATGTATGGTTCAGGTCAGGGATTTATGAATGATTTGCTTGGAATAGATGAATTACATAATGTTCACAATCCTTTGTTTGGTAAAGTAAATCCAGAGCCACTTGAGGAAAACTTAAAAGAACTTTCAAAAAGAGTCGTCGAAGGTAATTATGACATTGGTCTTGCAGTCGATGGTGATGCAGATAGAATTGGTGCGATGGATGAAAAAGGAAATTTTGTGGATTCTCATAAAATTTTTTCGCTCCTTTTGAAATATTTATATGAAAAGAAAAATCTAAGAGGTATGGTCGTTAAGACTTTCTCTACTACTGAAATGTTAAACAAAATGTGTGATAAATATGGACTAGAAATTACTGTCACTCCTGTTGGGTTTAAACATGTTTGTAAATTAATGCTTGAAAAGGATGTATTGATTGGTGGTGAAGAAAGTGGTGGAATTGGAGTTAAGATTCATCTGCCAGAAAGAGATGGTATTTTTCTTGGTCTTCTTCTAAGCGAACTATTAATTGATTATCAAAAACCTCTAAGTGAACTTGTTGAATCACTTGAAGAAGAATTTGGCCCTCACAAGTATAAAAGAATTGATGTCCATACAACTGAGGAGAAAAAACAAGCTATACTCAATAAATGTAAAAGTGGTAATATTAAGGAATTAAATGGTTACGAAGTTATTAATAGCTCTGATCTCGATGGATACAAATTTTTTGTTGAGAATGGATGGCTATTGATTAGAGCTTCCGGAACAGAACCAATATTAAGATTTTATTCTGAAGCAGATTCTCTGGAAAAAGTTGAAAAACTACTTCAAGCAGGAATAAATCTTTAATTGAATTTCAAAGCGATGAAACAGATTATTACAATTATTCTTTTCATAAACTTTTTATCATTCGATATTTATGCTATTGATAAGAGTAAAATTGAAGGTTCTTTGCTTTTTTCAGAATTGTCGAGGAATAGAATTATGTTTCAACTTATGCAAAGTAATCCTCAAAATTTATCTTTTAATCGATTCGGAAATACTGAAAATGTAACTACAGAAAGTAAAAATGATTCAACAAAAATTAAATGGGAGTATCTTGGACCATTTATTGGGGCTGTTGTAATTACTAACGCAACAATCTATTACATTTTTAAAGATGCTTACTGGAATGAAGAGCGAACAAAATTCCATACTTTTAATGATTGGAATAATGCAGATATGAATATTGATAAACTTGGACATTTCTATTCGGGAATGTTATTGACAAGAGCATCATACAAAATTTTGAGAGCAACAAATGTCCCTCAAAAGGAGTCGATGATTTTCTCAACTTTATCGAGCATTTTCTTTCAAACTCAAATTGAAATTCATGATGCTTTTTATAAAAAATGGGGATGGAGCTGGTGGGATTTCGGGGGAAATGTTTTGGGAGCTATCTACCCACATTTGCAGTTTTACATTGAACCACTTAAAGCCATTAATTTGAAATGGAGTTATCATCCTTCACCTGCTTATAAAAAAGGCTGGTATGATTACTGGATAAAAGATTATGAGGGATTTACATATTATTTAACATTTGATGTTAATTCTATCTTACCATCTTCGGTTGATAAGTTTTGGCCAGATTGGTTGAATATTGCTTTTGGTTATGGAGTAGAAAAAGTAAAACTCGGTAAAAATAAATGGAATAGTTCTGGGAAACCCCTGGGTGATCGCGAATGGTATCTTTCATTCGATTATTCTTTATTAAAAATATTTAATCCTCAATCAAAATTTTTAAGGGAAGTTTTGGAATTACTGGATAACTTCCATTTCCCGGCACCAGCTGTGAGAATTTCACCATCCATAATCTGGTACGGAATTTATTTTTGAGATTTTCACATTAGAAAGCTTCTTTAGGATTTACATCAAATATTCCATCTATTTTATTAAGATTTGTAAAAGTATGGCAAGCACGAATTAGTTCAGGTGATGTTAAAAGATCTGGACCAATTACTCTTACAAATTTTCCAAGTGAACAGAGAAAATTTACAAGTGGAGTAAAATCACCGTCGCCTGTTACAAGAATAATTTCATCAAGATGAGGAGCTTGATTCATAACTTCCATAGCCATTTCAAGATCCATATTAGCTTTTGTTGTCCCATCAGGAAGTTTCTTCAGAGGTTTTGAAACTACTCTATATCCGAGCAAAGCAAGATGATTCATAAAATCAATTTGTGATTTATATTCTGGATCATAACATGTGAAAACAGACATTGTGATTATTGCATCAGGGTTATTCAAGTAATCCTTTAATACAGCAAAATTGATTTTAGACTTTTGTTCTATTGTTTTTACTGCCAGATAAATGTTTTGCAGATCTATAAAGACTCCGATTCTTTTCATATAATTTTATTTACAAGTTTTTATTTATAATACTTAAACAAGTGATACAAATGAAAGTTGACCGCTCTTTACACCTTTCAATTCAAAAATTTCGTCCGATATTTGTTTTATTTTTTTTGCCTTATCTTTCATTATTATAACCTCAAGGCAATTATCTTGATCAATATGAATATGCGTTGTGGAAATAATTGATTTATAGTTTTCATGTTGAAAGGTGGTTATTTTATCTTCTAATTCTCTTTGATGATGGTCATAAATAAAAGATACAATTCCAAATACAACAGCATTTTTTACTTCAACCTTTTCTTTTGCTAACAAATCTCTTACCAAATCCCTAATTGCTTCAGAACGATTGTAATAACCTCGTTTACTTAAATAGTTATCAAATTTATCTATTAGACTTTGTTCCATGGAGACACCGAAGCGATAAAGTTCTTCAGATGATTTTTTTCTACCCATATTTT
>CALDZP010000024.1 GCA_937944105.1 uncultured Ignavibacteria bacterium | reverse complement strand
TTAAGCTTCTTGAAACTCAAATAGCTGATTTAATTATTCTTCTTTATCCTTTTTTCAATTAGCTAAAATTTTTTCCCTTATCCGTTGCTACTTGTAACATTTTCCTTTTTCCATTAACGCTAATGTATTTGTCATCTTTTGTTAAATAACCGTCCCGTCTGGGATTGTACTCTTGTTTTATTTTTATATCTTTTTTTGATCACTTAGCTGTTTGATTTACCAATTTACAAATTGTGTTCTTGCTTATTTTTATTAAATACTTCTATATTAAATGTTACACTAGAATTTATTTGATTCGAAAAGCAAAGTACTTAAGATCATTTACAATTAAAATTTAATTCAATTATTTTTGAATGAAACTCCAAGACGAAAATGAAAAAGGTTGATATGACAAATTTTAAACCAGTAATTCTTATTAAAAAATTATTCCGTGAGTATCTAAACTTAAATTCAACAGCTTTTGACGAGGAAGGTAGATTTCAAGTCAATCAATTATACATTGCAAGGTTAATTTCTTATCAAATTCAGCAAATTACAAATAAGAATATACTTCCAGGCAAATTAAATTCATTTTCTATACTTACCGGACTTTTTGATTACTTAATGAAAAAATTTAATAATGAACTAACTCAGGATTCACTAAGATTAGCAAATGATCATTTAAAAAGTCAGATACCTTTTGAAGAATTTGAAAATTTAACAAAAAATTTTTACAAGAACTTCCCAGACAAAACTTTCCAAATTAATCCTGAAAAACTTGAGTATATTTCAGATCAATTTGAGGATGATAAATTTAAAGAATCATTTATTCGAAATCTTATTTTAGTTTATCTTTCAAACCAGAATAAAGCTGTACAAGATTTAAAATTTATATTCGATGATGAAGAACTAATTAATAATTCATTATACATCAATTCTATAAAAATTCTCGAAAAATATTTTGATAAAATTAGAGTAGAACAATTAAGAAAGAAATCGATATTAGAATTTCTTTTAGAACCTATCATTATCTCTCCTGATAATATCGAAGGTCAATTATATTTTATCAAGGATAACTGGAAAGAAATAATTCCACCTGAATTAATTGGTCAAATCTTAATAGCAATCGATACTATTAAAGAGGATATGAAAATTTTTCAAAAGGGATTTGGCCCTGGCGAAACAAAAGTTTTACAATTTTCATTAGCCGAACTAATAGGTTTAGGAGATAAATTTGGTGACTCTTATTTCCCTGTGTCACCCCCTGAAGAAGAAAGATTTACGCCTGATGTAGATTGGATGCCTAAAGTCATATTACTTGCAAAAAATATTTATGTGTGGTTGTATCAATTGTCAAAAAAATATAATCGTGAAATCAATAAACTTGATCAAATTCCAGATGAAGAACTGGATTTAATTGCATCTTACAATTTTAATGCTCTGTGGTTAATTGGAATCTGGGAAAGAAGCCCAGCATCTCAAAAGATAAAACGATTATCAGGAAATCCAGAAGCCCTTGCTTCTGCTTATTCAATTTATGACTATGTGGTTGCCAGGGATTTAGGTGGAGAAGAAGCTTTCGAGAATTTGAATGAAAGATGTTTGCAAAGAGGGATAAGATTAGCCTGCGATATAGTACCAAATCATATGGGAATTTACTCAAAATGGATAATAGATCATACAGATTATTTTATTCAAACTGATGTTTGTCCCTTTCCAAATTATTCTTTCACTGGACCTGATCTTAGTGAACATCCAGATTTTCAAATTAGAATCGAAGATAAATACTGGACAAGACAGGATGCTGCCGTAGTTTTTCAATTGATTGAAAACAAAACTGGTAAAATAAGATACATCTACCATGGCAATGATGGTACAAGTATGCCGTGGAATGATACTGCTCAATTAAATTTACTCAAAAGTGAAGTTAGAGAAGCACTGATAAATTTGATTTTTAAGATCGCAAAAAGATTCTCAATTATTAGACTTGATGCTGCAATGACTTTGACTCAAAAACATTATCAGAGGTTATGGTACCCTGTCCCTGGCACTGGAGGTTCGATTCCTTCGCGAACAGATTACTCTATGTCAACTGAGGAATTCTTAAGACAATATCCAAAAGAATTCTGGCGAGAAGTTGTTGAGCGAATTAATGCTGAAAAGCCAGATACATTATTACTTGCTGAGGCATTCTGGTTGATGGAAGGTTATTTTGTCCGAACGCTTGGTATGCATCGAGTTTATAATAGTGCTTTTATGAATATGCTGAAGAATGAAGAAAATTCAAAGTATCGTCAACTCGTAAAAAATACTCTGGAATTTAATCCTCAAATTCTAAAAAGATATGTGAATTTTTTAAGTAATCCTGATGAGGAAACCGCAATAAATCAATTTGGCGATGGTGATAAATATTTTGGTTGTGCTATAATGATGGTAACAATGCCAGGATTACCGATGTTTGCTCATGGTCAAATTGAAGGTTTCAAAGAAAAATATGGACATGAATATGTTCGCGCATATTATGATGAACAACCAAATCAGTTTCTAATTGAAAGACACAAAAATGAAATTTTCCCATTGATGAAAAAAAGATATTTGTTCAGTGAAGTTGAAAATTTTGAATTTTATGACTTTAAAAATGAATTCGGTGAAGTTATTGAAAATGTTTATGCTTATTCAAATCGAAAAGGTAACGAAACAGCATTAATTTTTTATAACAATTCTTTCAATACATATTATGGCTACGTAGATTTTTCATGCCCTAAAAATTATGGTTCCAGCGAATCTGAAGCGGATAAAAGATTGGTTAGCAAATCACTTGGTCAAGCTTTGGAAATTAAAAACTCAAATCAACATTTTTATATTTTTAGAGAAACAAAATCTAACCTTGAATATCTTAGAAGAGGTTCAGATTTCTATAATGAAAGATTTTTCATTGAATTGAAGGGTTATGAGTACAAAGTATTTTTAGATTTTATTGAAATTTATGATTTCAATAATACACTGGAAGAAGTTTATCATGACATCAAAGGTAATGGTTTTAAATCGATAAAATATGAATTGATAAAAATCAATTTTTCTAAAATTTTAAAAACATTTTTGAGAGAACTAAGTAAAGAAAAAATTAATAAGTATTTTACCGAAGTTAATGATACGGAAAGAATACTTAAAGAACTTAGAACACTTCTTGATGATTTATCCGCAAAATTAAAAATTGATAAAACAAGATTTGAACTTGATTTTATAAAATTCATTGAATTAATGTTAATCTTTAATTCACTCTTGTCGAAAGTTAAATTAAGAAAATCAAATCCACTGTGGTTTAAAAAATTAATTTCTACAGAATTTGAACAATACATTTTAATTAATAAAATTTACTATTTCTTCATTGCTGCTTTTGTTAATGCTTTGGAAGAATATTCCTATATTGAGGGAAATTCTAAAGAGATTTTAAGAAATGAATTACTTAATCAATTAAGACTTCAATATCAAACTAATAACGAAATTATTTCTCTTATTTCACTGATTCTGAAAGATTTTTGGGTAAATAGTTTAAACAGAGAAATTCACAAACAGATACCGTTCAATATTAATGTTATAAATAATTATATAGATAAAGTGGAAGTACAAAACTTCCTTGAAGTGAATGAATTTGAAAATGAAATTTACTTTAAGAAAGAGAAATTTGAAGAGTTGTTAAGTGTCCTTGCAATTTTTCTATTGCTTAAAACAATTAATGAAATTAAATCAACGAAGAGAAGTAAAAAAGTACCAATTAAAATCGAAGATTTTATAAATAGTTTGAAAATGGTTTCAATCTTTATCAATGACTTAAGAGAATTTTCAGAAAATTGTGGATATAAATTAAATCTACTAAAAGAAAAATTAAATTCAATTCAAAAAAATTGATTGATAAAGCTTCAATATTTAACTAATTTTGAATAAATTAATTAACAAATGGAGTAACAATGAATAAATATTTCATTTATATTTTCACATTAGCATTTTTTTGGTTGACATTTAGCGCTTATCAATGTGCCTCAACTGAAATTACCAGTGCTCGTCTTTACATTCAGCAAAAGAACTATGATAAAGCTGAAGAAGTGCTGAAAAAAGAAGTTACAAAAAATCCACAAAGTGAAGAGGGCTGGTATCTCACAGGTTTTGTGAAGCACGAAAAAAGAGATTATAAAGGAATGTTAGAAGCATTCCAGAATGCGTTGAAAGCAGGCAAAAAATATGAAAAAGAAATCAATCAACTACTTAAAGCAAGTTGGGCAGAAAATTTTAATGATGGGGTGAATTATTTTAATTCTGCAAATAGAGTTGACAATCCTGATTCAACCAAAATGTTGAGACAAAAAGCAATTAACGCTTTTGAAACAGCAATTTTAATGCAACCCGATAGTAATGATACCTATAGGAATCTTGTATTTGTCTATTTAAGCGCAGGTGATCTTGATGGTTCAATAGAACCATCTGAAAGATGGGTAACTCGTGTTAAATCGCTTGAAAGTTTTCAGGTTTTAACGGAGATATATTACACAAAAGCTGAACAACAGTGGAATAAATATTTATCATCAAAAAGTCCTGAAGATTCGATTAAATCAATTGAGCTATATCAAAAAACAGAAAAATATGCCAATGAAGGACTTCAGAAATATCCAAATGATGGTACTTTGAATTCTTTCTTATTTAATACTTATATCTCCTTAGGTAAAAAAGAACTTGCGTTGAAAAAAGCAAAAGATGCTGTTGATCAAAACCCAAATGATAAATTTACAAATTATAATTATGGAACAATGCTACTTGAAGCAAAAAATTATGAAGAAGCTGTAAAATATTTTAAAAAAGCTTTAGAAGTTGATCCTAATTACGAAAACGCTATTTATAATATTGCTGCATGTTATATCAACTGGGGAATCCAGGTTCGTGAAAAAGAAGAAGAATCAAATGCCACTAACAGAACTTATAAGAAATATTTTGAAGAAGCTAAAGTTTATTTGGAAAAATTAGCTGAGTTGACACCTAATGATTATAAAACATGGGAAAGATTAGGACAGGTTTATGCAGTTCTGGGGATGAAAGAAAAAGCTGAAGAAGCATTTAATAAAGCAGATGAATTAAGAAAGTAAAATGGTGAATTTATGAACGATACTAATCAACAACCACCACAGCAATTAAGTATCGAGCTTGGTGAGAAAGAAGCTGAAGGAATTTATTCTAATCTTGCAATTATTACTCATTCTCCTTCAGAGTTTATAATTGACTTTACCAGGGTAATGCCTGGTGTTCCAAAAGCAAAAGTCTATGCAAGGATTATTACAAATCCACAACATGCAAAAATGTTTTTACACGCCTTAAAAGAAAATATTGAGAAGTACGAGAAAAAATATGGCGTGATAAAAATTGAACCACAATCATCGGGAGGGACTTTCGGATTCACTCCACCTATTAAAGATGATAAAGTTAATTAGATATAAGGGAAGATATTTTATATCTTCCCTACGTTTTATATATTAGAAATGGTAGCTCTTAAATGTTAGGTATATAATTAAATTTAACTTTATAAAATGAAATAATTGATTAAATAAAAATTGGTTAAATAGGTGTTAAAAAATTCTATAATAAATGTGTCCTTATTTCAAAGTATACTTGCATTAATTTTAATAATTGTTCTTCTTCCATTGTTAATTCTTATTTCACTAATTTCCTTTCTTGATACCCGAAAAAACCCTATTTTTATACAAGAACGGGGGTTGACTTTAGAAAAATACAGATTCAAGCTAATTAAATTCAGAACAATTAAAAAAGATTATCCTGAAACAAAAAAAATAAATAATCCGCAGATATTAAAGAAAACTTTTTTGTGGGATGATATTAGTATTGTAGGGAAATTTTTGAGAAAAACAGGTTTAGATGAGCTACCACAAGTTTTTAATGTACTTTTGGGTCAGATGAATTTTATTGGTCCACGGGCTTTGTCAATTGAAGATCTCAATAGAATAAAAAAGGAATATCCTGATTTTTATGAGAGAAGAAATAAACTTAATTCAAAACCAGGTATACTTGGTTTATGGCAAGTTAATAAAGACCTTGAATGTTCAATTTCTCATCTCATTGAATTAGATGAAAAATATGAAAAAGCTAAATCGATATGGATGGATTTAAGAATCTTATTTAGAGCTTTTGAAATAATTTTATTCGGTTATCATATTGATTCAATAGTTAATGGTAAGAATTTAAAAATTTATCCAATTGTTGTGTATACAACATTTATTTCAACAATTCTATTAATAATATTTAGTTTGATAAATTTTAAGTTTTGATATGAAAGTTTCTTCAATTCCAAATGAGAAACAGAGTAAAATCTCAAATCAAAAACATAGATCAATTAAAGTCGTAATCCTTCCAGAAAATTACTGGACATTCACATTTAGTTTAAAGGATCACGGGGCAATTTTAGAAAATAAATCGGAAGATGAGTTGGAATTAGTGGACTCATTAATTAAAAATTTTAATATTTATGATTTTAAACCGAATAATGGAAATAGAAAAGAAGAATTTCCCTTCTTTTTATCTCCAAGAAAAGACTGGAATATTAAACAGGGCGATTTTATCATTAAGGAAAAAAAAGAAGTAAAACAAAAGTTATTTACAAAGACAGATTTTGAAAACTTAAAAAAAGGGGCCTGGTTTATTTTATTATCTTTAATTATTTCATTTTACCTCTTCTCTTTTTTTGCCAGTATAGTATAAATTTTCTAGTAAGAATTTACTTACAATAATATCTGAAAAATCCTTCTTTTTGTTTGTTGTAATTCTTCAAATAAAAGTTTAAGTTTAATTAGAATTTTTTAAACAATAATGAGGGTATCATGAAAAAATTAATATTACTTTTTATTTTAATGGTTTTTAGTTTAGAACTTAAAGCACAAACTCCTGATACTATTACCATTAAATTATATATTGCGCAAGGTTTTCAAATTCTAGAACTTGCTACTGGTAAAGTTGTGGAGGGTCAAGAATATATCATTCCACCAGCTACATTGAGTCCTCCCTTTAATAATTATCAATATTATTACGATGCAATTGTAGGCTCAAAATTTTACATTGAAGATGGTGGACTTGATCATAATGTTTTAATTAGAATTTTGCTGGAAGTTCCTCCACAAATTCCATGGATTGTAGATGGTAAAAGAGTTTGGTTTTTTGCAACTTTCGAAGTTGACGGAGTTATTGGTCAGGATTTCTACTTTCTTAATGATAAAGCAGCTGTTCTTGAAATTCCAAGGACACAGGCTTTCGACTTAATGATCCAACAACTTGGTTTTACACCAGGCACTCACTGGTTATTTACATATTACAAACAAGGAGTTGGATTTGTCAATTTAGACATATCCACTATAAATCAACCTGATAAAGTTATTTGCAAATTGCGACATTTTTCAGAAGTAGCCGGAAGTACTCAATCAGAATTAAATGTTGATGAACTCATTGCAGGAAAAATTCCATCTAGTTTTGAATTAAATCAAAATTATCCTAATCCGTTCAATCCATCAACAACAATTGAATATTCAATTCCAGAGAAAAGTTTTGTGGAGCTTAGTCTTTACAATGCAATTGGAAAGAAAGTTGCAGTTTTAGTTGAAGGACTTAAAGAAGCAGGAGTTTATCGATATTATTTAAATGCCAAAAATTTGCCAGCGGGCATCTATATTTATAAATTAGAGGCAAACAAAAAAGTTTTGTCACGAAAAATGGTTCTTTTAAAATAAATTTTTCAAAAAGTTAACTCATTCATATATAATAGGTTAACTTTCATTAATGAGGTAAAATATGAAAAATACCATTACAACTTTTATTACAATTTCTTTTCTTTCTTTATTTTTTTCATCTTGTTTCGAAGCACCTAAAGAACCGGTTGCTCCTATTTGGGATATTGAGTTAAATTTGCCCGTCGGAAGTAAAACTTTTTCAATTGAGGATATAGTTAACAAACAAAGTCAAATCTCTATTTTACCTACAAAAACCTTAAAATTTGCAACGGAAAAGATTGAGCAGGATACAACATTAGATTTTCTATTTAGTAACACATTTGATATGGAAGCGGATACATCATTTCCAGTAATAGGTACTTCAATAGAGATAAATATGATAGCTGGTAGAGATTCTGTTAGAATGGATAGTGCAGAAATTCAAGATGGTGAGGTAAAATATAGATTTGAAAACAGTAATTCTTTTCCTGTTTCAATTAATGTAATTTTCCCAGGATTTACAAGGACAAACGGAGCCTCAATTGATACTTTTCAAATAGCTGCAAATGTTCCGGCAAATCAAACCATTCAATTAACTGTTCCTGTTTCCAATTACAAATACAAGCAACCACCAAATCAACCTTTTGGCTCAACTCGTCCTGGTATTTGGATAAAAGTTAAAGTAAATTCATCAGTTATTGGTATTGGACAGAATTTAAGGGTTAGATTTCAGATTGAAAACTTAAGATTTAGAAGTTTTCATGGTAAAGTAAAACCATTTAATATTGGTTCTAAAAGACAAACTATAGAAAATGCATTAAGTGGAGAATTAAAAGATTTTGTTAAGGCTGTAACCTTTAACCAGGCTTTTTTAACTTTAACTATGTCAACTACAGTCAAAGGTTTTGATGTTTTGTTGAAAGGATTTAAAATAATTGGGAAATATAAAGACGGGACGCCTTCAACTTATTTACTATTTGATGGAAATCCAGCTAAAGACATTTTAATCCCAGCAGGGCAAACCAAAACTGAGATTTTATCTACACTAAATACTAATATTAACCAATTTATTAAGGCAACACCAGACTCAATTGAAGTTGAAGCAACGATTATAATGAATCCACAATATAATTCTGGTTCGATTTATTCAGCAGATAAAGTTTCGTTTACATCTCAATTGGAAGCTTATTCCCAAATGAAGATCGAGAATGCAGTTATTACAGATACTGCAGAAATTGATTGGGACAAAGAAACAAAGGACAAATTAAGCCAGGGTAATCAAGCTAATTTAGAATTGGAAATTACGAATGCATTGCCATTTGAAATTCAATTCACAGGATACTTTTTAGATAAGAATAATAATAAATTATTTTACTACAGTCGCCAATCAGGTTCAGGAACACCTGATGATACTTTAATTAATATTTCTGCTGCAAATATCAACTCTCAAGGAGAAGTTAATTCACCTACAAAATCAATAATAAAGTTTTCTTTAAATAAGAATGATTTTGAAAAATTTAAAGATGTGGCTGCAATGGTAAATAGATTTAAGATTTCATCAGCTCAAAATCAAACTGTAATTGTAAAAGCTGATGATTATGTAAAAGTAAAAGTTCTTGGTAGGATAAATTATCAGATTAAAAAATAAATTCAATGGGTTGAAAATGAAACACATAATTCTACTTATTTTTCTTTTAACCATCCAGGTGTTTGCTCAAACTTATGGTTCTTATAGTTTTTCGGATGCAAAAAGCGCTGGTTTAGCATTTACATATACTTCAAATGGTTTGGGGATTGATGCAATTGGAGTTAACCCTGCAAATCTTGCACTGCAGGATTATTCTAAATTTTCGATGAAAACATTTTTCCCATTGCCTCCTTTAGCAGTTTCTTTGACAACTCCATTAACAATTGAAAAATATAATTATTTTTTTGGAGGTGTAATTGATAGTACAGGTAAAACTGTAGGCAGATATTTATCTCAAGCTGATAAAGATGAATTAAACCAATTACTTGGGGAATCGGACCTTATTTTTAATTTTAACTTAAATTATTTATCGTTTGCAATTAATGTAAATGAAAATATAGGAGCCTTTGGATTTGCCTTTACTGATCATTTTGGAACGAATTTTAGACTTTCAAAAGTATTTACTGATTTGATTTTTTCAGGACTATACCCTGTTAAACTATATTCCTTTAGCGATATGGACATCAAAGCAAGTTATACAAGAGAAATTTCTTTTAATTATGGTAGAAAAATTATAGAGTTTAATAACAAATTTATTAAGGATGTATATGCTGGTTTAGGAATTAAATTAATTAAAGGTTATTATTATTTAAGTACTGCAAAAAATAATTCGTATTTCAAACTTGATAGTGATAATGTTATTCGAGGAAAATGGGATTATGAAATTTATCATGCCTTATCACCAAGTTTTGCAAAAAATTATGGTAAAGATAGTATTGTATCAGTTAAAGATTTTTCATTTTCTCTTTTTCCTGAGCCGTCAGGAAGTGGTACTGGATTTGACTTAGGTGTAACAGCAAACCTGGCTAATCAAATTAGAGTTGCATTGGCTATTGTCAATATAGGTTCTATAACCTGGGATAAGAATCAAGCTATTATAAAAGGTAGTGGGGATTTTAGTTTTGAAGGTTACTCATCTAAAGAACAAATTGATTCTTTATCTAATAAATTCAAAGAGGTGACGAGTGATTTAAAAACTTCTTTTACCACAAGTTTACCGACGACGTTGAGACTAGGATTATCATATCAACTCGATCAAGCGCCCTTTATAAGTAAATTTCCTGGGAAGATGCTTGTAAGTTTTGATTATAACCAGGGATTTAATAACGAAATTGGAAATTCTACTAAACCAAGATTTTCACTTGGTATTGATTGGAAACCAGGTAATTGGATTCCATTTATTCGCACAGGCATATCTGTTGGTGGTAAATTGGGATTTCGCTGGGGATTTGGTTTAGGTTTTATGATGGGACCAATTGAATTTGATTTTGCTACTTCAAATTTCGAATCTATAATTAGTCCAAATAGTGCAAATAAAATTAATTTCTTTGCTGAATCACGATGGAGATTTTAAAATTTATCTATAAAAATTTTTTAATCTTAATTGCTGGTGTTTTATTTTTTTCTTGTTCAGAAAAAGCGAAGGAGATATTTAATCCCTCTTCAGAAAGTATAATTGAGTTCAGCCTCTCTAAGCGTGTCTACAAAATGGAAGATGTTGTAAAACACCAATCTCAAATTAAAGTAGATTCGGGTAAATATCTCTTAAAATTTTCAACTGATGAAATAAGAAAAGATACTACAATTGATGCTTTCAGTGCTGATTTCTTTGAAATGGACATTGATACACTTTTTTATGTGCTGATTTCAGATACAATAGATGCTCAAATGATTATAAGACGAGATTCAGTTGGAATTCAAGAAGCAGAGTTTGAATCTGGATTGATGCAATTAAGATTCATAAATTATACTACAAAGCCTGCATTTTTTGAGTTAACGTTACCTGGATTTACAAAACAAGTGGGATTAATTAGAGACACATTAAAAATTGGAGGTAACATTCCACCTAACCAAATTGCCAATTTTGAACGGGATTTAAGCAACTTTTTATATGCACAACCTTTAAATCAACCCTTTGGTTCTACAAGGCCAGGATTCTGGTTAAAGGGTAAAATTTATCTCCAGGGTGGTAGCTTTGGAGATAGTGTGAGAATTTATTCTCATGTTCAAAATATTAAATTCAAAAGAATTAAAGGTAAATTTCAACCTTTAAGTCTTGGTTTTAAAGAACAAACTTTGAAAAATTCTTTGAGCAGTGATATATCTGAATTTATTTCAAAGGTGACATTTGATTCTATAAATGTTAAAATGAAAGCGTCCACAACAATAGATTTTAATATTAGACTGAAGCAATTTAAAGTTATGGGAATATTCAATTCGGGAAATCAACCGATTACACTGAAATTTGGAAATTCTTACTCTCTTGATACTTTGGTTAGTAGTAATAACTTAGTTGATTTACAGTTTAATAATACAAATTCAAATATTAATTATTTTCTTTCACAAATTCCTGATTCGATCAGGATAAGCAGTGAACTTATTTTGAATCCAGATTATCAAACAGGTGAAATTTATTCAAACGATTCAATTTCTTTCTCATTTCAAGTTGATGCATGGTCAAGGTTTACTGTGAATCAAGCTGAATGGACTGATACTTTCGACATAGATTTAAGTCAAGATGTTCGAGAAAAGTTGAAGAAAGCTACAGAAGGTCAGGTATTAATTTATATCGAAAATGAGATTCCATTTGAAGTTGCTTTAACAGGGCTTGTAACTGATTCAAATTTTAATCCGCTATTTTACCTAACCAGAGATGAAGTAGCTCAAAATGATACGATGGTTATATTAAATGGTGCAATCACTAATTCTCAAGGTGAAGTAATTTTGCCATCTTATCAAACAGTAAAAATAAATTTGACTCAAAGAGAAATAGAAAAGCTAAGTCGAGGGTATAAGCTATTGCAAAGATTTTCTTTATCGACAACAGAGAAAAGAGTTGCTGAAATAAGTGCTAAATCAAAAATTAATTTAAAAATTGCTGGAAAAATAAGAATTCAACTAACAAGTGATGATTTCTAAATTAAAATTTTTATTCGTTATAATTACATTTATCTACATTTCTGGCTGTATTGATCAAATTAAATCTCCAGTTTTACCAGTCTGGGATATATCTTATACAGTCCCTATTGTTAATCGTACCGAAATTGTTTCTGACAGAATAAAAGGTATATCAGGAATTTTTATTGATAGTACAACAAATGATTTGTTGATTAAATTTGACTCTACAAAATTAAATTCAAAGCCTCTGGATAAAATTTTTGAGGATAAAATAAAATTTGAAGATGAATTTGTTTTAAAGCCTCAGAAAGTTGATACTCTAAAATTTGAGTCTTTTGTAAGTGATGATTCCGTTTATCTGGAGGAATTTCATTTATATAAAGGCACATTGAATTACGAGGTTTTTAATTATCTTAACCGTAAAGTTGCTTTGAATGTTACTATTCCTGGTTTTACTAAAAATTCAACTGGAACAACTGATACATTGAAATTTGATATTGCTGTTCCACCTAATAGTTCAGCAAAAAAGACAATTGATTTAGGTAACTATCGTTATAATTATATGCAAAATCCATTAGGTGGAACTAATTATGGTTTTTATATAAAGGGATACGCTAAAATTGATGCTGATTATTCAGGAGATTCAATAAAAACAAAAATTGAAATTAATAATCTTGGATTTAATTACTTGAAAGGTCGCATTAAGCCTTATAAGGAAGAAATTAAACCAAAAACAATATATGTTGATGTTGATGATGATATAAAGGATATTTTACCAAAAGTTCAGATTTACGGTGCAAAACTAATTATTACACCTAATACTACTGCAAGAAATCTCGAGGTAAAGATCTCTGATTTTGAAGTTACTGGAATTTATAGAGCAGCACCATTTAGAAAAAATCTTAAGATAAAAAATAGAGCAGTGGTTGATACGATAATAAATTTCGATCAACCTTCAATCGTTTTTTATTTAGATGATGTTGATGTAAATGATTTCTTAAATCCTCAAGTTCCCGATTCAGTTTTTTATAAAGGAGAAGTTATTATTAATCCTTTGTACAAAAGTATTGATTTAAGATTACCAGATACAATAACTTATTCGGTTCAATTTCAAATTTATTCAATATTCAAAATTGATCATGCAACAAGGACAGATACAGTGGAAGTTAATTTAGATGATAACTTCAAAAAACAAATTGATAAAATAAATAATGCCACAATAAACATTGAAGTTAATAATGGATTACCGCTTGGATTTCAAGTCTCTGGATTCCTACTTGATTCACTCAATAGAAAGTTATTTTATTTTACAAGAGAACAAGGTGGTAATACTCCGTCTGATACAATCTTTTCTATTGTAGCTGCTTCGATTGATTCTGAAGGAAAAGTTATAAGAAGTAATAAACAGCAAAAAATAATCTCATTAAAGAAAGAAGAAGCTGAAAAATTGAAGTCAGCAAAAAAGGCAGTCTTGAGTGTAATAGTTTATACAAGCGAAGGGAAAAAAGTTCTCTTTCGTTCTTCGGATAATATTACATTTAAAGTAATTTCAAGTATCAATATTAAAATACAGGGTGATTAATTATTTTCTAACTCTCAAAAAATTTACTCCTGCAAAAATTAAAAATACAATATTTGCAAACCAGGCGGTTAGAATAGGGTTCATTAAGCCATTTTTACCAAAAGATTGGCTTATTTTCATAAAAGCTAAATAAATGAAAGTGAAAAAAAGATTCATCCCGAATTGAAAGGCAACAGAACCACTTCGTCGATCCGCAGAAATTGGAAGTCCAAAAAAGATGACGATTAAATTAGCAAATGCAAAAGAAATAATTGAGTGATAATCGATTTCCAATTTGGTTGTATCATTACCACTTTTACGGTGAGAGTTAATTACATGACGGATTTCAGTTAAAGTCATTTCTTCAATTTTTTTCTGCTTTATCAAAATATCATCTGGTTTGAAATTTAAATCATTAAATTCAAATGCATTATAGTAAGTTAGTTTATTTGTCGAATCATTGATAAAAATATTTTCTATCACTTCAAAACCAATCCATTTCTTTTTCAAACTATCCCACTGTAGTCTTTGACAATCAATTCTTTTTATTAGTCTTGTCGGATCATCAGAACTAATAAGGATAATTCCCGCTCTTGAGATAATTTGAGAAGTAGGGTCATAATAGCCAATATTTACAAATTTATTTTCATCATCCTGAAAAAATATATTTGCACCAACATAAGTTAGATTTTTTTTCATGTAAATCTGTTCAATTTGAAGTTTTTTGCTATTTGAATTTGGAACTATCCAACCTGAAAAATAAATGGCAATTAGTGAGATAATAAAACCTATAACAAGAAATGGAAACATAAATCTGTAGAGACTTATGCCACTCGATTTAATAGCTGTTAGTTCATTAAAATTATTTAATTTTCCAACTGTAAATAAACAGGCAAGTAAAATCGATACTGGAAGAATTAATCTTATAATCTCAGGTAAGAAAAAAATATAGTATTGAAAAATGATTTGTTGGGGGACTTTTTGGTCTATAAAGTCATCAAGATTTTCCATTAAATCAACTATCACAAATACAAGGGCGAAAGTTAAAATTCCAAAAAGAATTGAAAGGACAAATTGTTTTGTAAGATAATAATCTAAAATTTTTGTTTTCATTAATTCTATGCCTGTTCAGTTTCAGGAAAAAATGATTTTGGTAAGTATTTTTTTAAGTAAGAGAAATCAATCATAATTTGTTCTTTATTCATTCTATAAGTCAGAAAAACTCCTAAAGCGCCAATTATGAAATTTGCCATCCACATTCCTAAAAATGGATTCAGTAGTCTTCGGTCTGCTAATTTTTCACCACCGATTAAACAGATCCAATAAAGTAAAAAGAAAAATAAACTGATACTTGCAGCAACTCCAAAACTTCCTTTTCTTGTAAGAACTCCAAGTGGTGCACCAACAAGTATAAAAACAATACAAGCAAAAGGGATTGCGTACTTTTTATGAATCTCAACTTCATATTTATAAATTTCTGATTCAAAATATTCTAATCGACTATCAAAGTTTAGAATGTTAGTAAGTTTCGAGCGTGCTGAATTTAAGGCAAAGTAATATGGATTTCCTCCGCTGCGAATAATTTTTGTTTGACTTGTTGATTTAATATCTCCAAATACTTCTTCAGTAAATACTTTGATATTTTGTTGAAATTCTTTTTTAACTTCTGAACTTAATATTTTTAAACTATCAACAATTTTTTGCATATCATTTGCACTTAATTCTCTATCGCCACGTGGAAGCCCTGGTCCACTTTGTTCAAATGTAAATTGTGATGCATCTGTAGCGATTTTGTGTCTTTGGAAATAAATCCGTCGATAAGAGTTATTCTGTTGATTAATTTGTTGGTGAATAACTCCGTTCTCCATATCAAAAAGCATTTTTTTATTATCTGGAGTGAAATATATGTTTGCCTTTCTGGCTGTGATAATATTTATCTGGAAAGGATTTGTATAATCATAAATTATCAAATCATAAATTTCATTAGTTGTTTTGCTGACATTTCTTGCCAAAATTGAGTAATTTGGAATTTCATTTGAAAAAACATTTGCTTCTAATTTTAATGTGGGCTTTGTTCTACTTATATCGTACATTAAAACTTTTGCTTGATAATTAGTATCAGGTAGAATAGCGTTGTTAAACCAAATCAAAAAAACACAAAGTAATGTACCCACAAATAATACTGGAACCATCAACCTTATTAAACTTACTCCTGAAGACTTTAAAATTGTGAATTCATTGTCCTGAGTAAGTGAACCGAAAGCCATTAAAACCATACCAAGAGCACCCATTGGAATTGCAAGAACGAGCATCCATGCCAGGTTGAAAACGATAAGCTTAATAATTATCAAGGTGCCCAGCCCTTTACCAATTAAATTATCAGCGGTTTTCATCAAGAATTGCAGTAAAAAAATAAACATTATTGTAAATGTTCCAAACGCAAAGGGACCAATTAATTTTTTAATTATGTATCGATCGATAATCATAATTCAAAATAAGGAATGAAAAATTGTGCTTCAATATTTATAATTAGAATAATTCAAAAGAATTTTAGAATACCTTAGAAACTATTTTATATTTACAATATAGACTTTAATGTACAGTATCTTCTTGCTTTATCAAATATCTTTTGATTTTTTGTGTTGTTGTTTTCTCAAATTCTTGTTCCTGAATTTTTATCAGTCTAATTTGTTTATAGATAGGGAGTTTTTTATTTATCTCTCTAACTTCTCTATTCAAAATTTCCTCAATTAATTCTTTTGTGACTTCTTTACCAGTCTTTTGAGAATATTCAATAAATTCTTCAGCATTAGGAACAAGTATTGCTCCTATTGTTTCGTCACCGTTATCATCTTTTGCAGCATAAACAACAGATTCAAGTATAAATGGGCTCTCCTTTAAATAATCTTCTATTTCTTCGGGAAAAATGTTTTTACCAGTTTTAGTAACTATTATATTTTTCTTTCTACCAGCGATATGTAAAAAACCATCTGAATCAAAATATCCATAGTCACCGGTATAAAACCAACCGTCCTTTAAGACCTCGTCAGTTGCCATCTTATTTTTGTAATAACCTAGCATTACATTAGGGCCTCGAGCAACAACTTCCCTAATTCCATCTTCATCGGGATTATCAATCTTAATTTGCACTGATGGTAATGGTAACCCGGCGGAATCATCTTTAAATTTTCTTAATCTATTAAGAGCCAGAATAGGTGAAGTTTCAGTTAGTCCATAACCTTGAATGAAATTGAATCCAAAACTTCTTAAACCTTTTGCAACTTCTGGATTAGGTGCAGCACCACCTACTATGAAAATTCTAATTGAACCACCAAACCTTTTATGAATTTCTTTAAATACTTTTTTCCTTAACCCTTCTAATCCAAAATTTTCAAAAATTGATATTGCCGATTTGAGTGTTGGAACGAGTATAGATTTTATTTTATCTTCTTCAATTGCCTTTGAGATGCGTTTATAAACTTTCTCGTAAAGTAATGGTACACCAAGTAGAATGGTTGCTCTTACTTTTTGAATATCTTCTACAACCGTTTTTAGTGAACGAGCATAATGAACTGAACAACCTGCTGATATTGGACATAAAAAACCACATGTGCATTCATAAGTGTGATGAATTGGAAGAACTGAAAGAAATCTATCCTCAGGATAAAGTTCAATCATAGATCGCATATCAACAATATTACTACAAATATTATATTGTGATAGCATCACGCCTTTAGCATTTCCCATTGTTCCTGATGTAAATATTAATGAAGCTAATTCGTTGGGATTAATTTCAGGAAACTTATCTTTTGTTTCATCAAATTTTTGTTCATTTATCATCTCAACCATCGAATAAATACCTTCACTCTCGGTTTCTAGATCCATATCGATATAGTAATCAAGACCCTTAATTGTTTTTTTATGTTCTAAGAATATTTCTCTGTAATTTTCTGAAAAAATAGCAGCCTTAGCGTCGGATTTATGAAGTATTGTTAGTATTTCATTCTCTTTAAGGTTTCTATCTATTGGCACGACAACATAATTAAAAGTAGTAATTGCCAGATAAGAAATTCCCCATTGGACTCTATTTTCACCAATTAGTGCAACATGAGTTCTTTCCTTTAATCCGAGTTTTTTAAGAGCCTTACCAAATTTTATCACATATTCATAAAGCTCTCTATAAGTTACTCTGTTGATAGGGGTGATGTTTAAATCTTCCAGGGCAATTTTGTTGGAAAATTTACGAAGTGATTGTAACAACATTTCTTGAAATGAATTAAATTTCTCAACATTATATAATGGATAATCTTCTAGTAGGTTTTTCATTATTGACCTCCCCTTTTAAGTTTTTGGTAGGCTATTTAATTGTAGTTTGTGTATCCTCAACTCAAAAATTCCTTCTTCTTGTGGGCGCAGTAGGATTCGAACCTACGACCTTACGCGTGTGAAGCGTACGCTCTGGACCAACTGAGCTATGCGCCCGGTTTTTTCATAATTTTAATTTTGCTTTGCAATTTAACTATTTGTAAAATTTTTATAAATCTCTAATCTATAAAATGAATATCCAATAATAAATTAATTTAAACATTTCTGAAAATATAGTGGATAATCCTATATCAGATTTCCACCAATTATATTTTGTTATTCCCAGTTCTGCTGGAATCGTGGTTGTTTCAATACCAAATTTTTCAGATGCTTTTTTAAAAGCGAGACGACTTCTCTGACTATGATAAGATTCACTAATTATTATCACTCTTTTGTAATTTTTTAATTTTAAGTATTTCAGAGTTTGATAAGCTAAATTTAATGTTATCGGATCTGCAGGTTCTATTGGGATTTTTTGGAAACGTAATGTATCTTTCGAATATTCTAATACATAAAGATTAATTATTTCGTTAATAAATTTTGGCACTTCTCCACCAGAAAAAAATTTTTTCGAATTAGATTTGAAATGAGTTATGTAAATATCTTTTACAATATTATTTTGATATAGGGAATCTGCAGTCTTAATCATAGTAGAGTGCGTTTTTAACCAGCATTCAAGAACAACTGCATCATATTTACCGGTTAATTTATCATCTGAATCAAGAATATCATATATCGTTACAAAGATTATCCGACCAAAAATAAAATAAATGAGCATTACCGCCAGTATTGTAACTATAAATTTTGATGAACAGGATTTTTGAAATATTCTCATTTTTCAAGTTGTTTTGATCCAACCTATTAATCTTTATAGATTTTTGAAACAAGAAAATTGAAAGATTAGTTAAATCACTCAAATTTGATAATACATCACTTGTTAAGTAAATTGTAAACCAAAATTGGAGTAAGAAAATGAATACCGTAAAAACAGTATTTTTAATGACACTTATGATGGTTCTCTTTTTACTTGTCGGTGGATTACTGGGTGGAAAAGATGGTATGGTTATTGCGTTTATCATATCTTTAGGGATGAATTTCTTTTCATATTGGTTCTCTGATAAAATCATTTTAACAATGTATGGGGCAAAGCAGGTAACAGAAAGAGAAGCTCCTCAACTTTATAGATTGGTCAGAAAGCTTACTGAAAATGCTCGATTACCAATGCCAAAAATATATGTGATTGACAATCCTAATCCAAATGCATTTGCCACAGGAAGAAATCCACAAAATGCTGCAGTGGCAGTTACAACAGGTATTTTAAGAATTTTAAATGATGAAGAGTTAGAGGGTGTTTTAGCTCACGAACTAGCACATATCAAACATCGAGATATTTTGCTTGCAACAATTGTAGCTACTTTTGTTGGTACAATTACTTTCATTTCAAGACTTGCTGGATGGTCGATGATGTTTGCTGGTGGAAGTAGAGACCGCGAGAATAGTGGTAATGCAATTGCTTCTCTTGTTTTGCTGATTGTAGCTCCAATAGCTGCAGTGATTCTTCAACTTGCAATTAGTAGAGCAAGAGAATTTATGGCAGACGAAGGAGGTGCAAAAATATCCGGTAAACCACTTGCTCTTGCTTCAGCATTGAGCAAATTAGAACAAGCTGCTCAAGTTGTTCCAATGAGCAACGCTAGTCCATCAACGGCTCATTTATTTATAGTTAATCCATTAAGAGGCAGTTCAATTATGAAGTTATTCTCAACTCATCCACCAATTGAAGAGAGAATTCATAGACTTAAATTGATTGCTGCTGGAAGAATTTAATAACCAACTGATGCGATTCTCTTTTTTAATAATTTTAATATTGTCAAGTTACTTGCATAGTCAACCTTTAAATGAAATTGAGATCCTGAACAGGATGTTAGATCGGTCAATTACATCCTTTCAGGATTTTTTAATGCGCAATTCGATCAAAACAATTCATTTAAAGTTTTTTTCAGAGAATGAAACAATTAATTCTTTAATCCGATCAAAAATTTATAACTGGGTTCAAGAAGATTCGTTGAGAGAAAATCTTTGCGACATAGTTTTAAATAAATTTGACGTTCGTTATCCTGAAATTGTATCGTTTCCTCTTTTTGGCTCGGAGAAATTAAAGCGTGAGATAGAACTTGATATTAGTTTTAATTTAGTTAAAAATGACTTTGTAGTTTTTAATCATCGCATAAAAGAGATTTATTCAGATACAGTTTCTGTTGAAGAATTAATTAGAAAGGGCATTTTGAAGCCTGATGATGGAATTAATATTCCAAAGATTCCTGTTTGGAGAAGTTTGATTGAGCCGGCTATAATTTCATCCACAACTGGATTGATAGTTTATCTTTTCTTTACTGTAAGAAGTAAGTAAAACTTAGTTTTTAACTAAAATAAATCATAATTTTGAAAAATGAAGCCACTTAAAATAATATTTATATTCTTAATAGGATTAATTTTTTCAGGATGCTCGGGGTCAAAAGATTTATCTTTACTTACACCTGAAGAAAGATTTGCCCTTGCAAAAGAAAAATTTGATAAAAAGGATTATCTCGAAGCCATAAATGAATTTGAAAGCATCATGATTCAGTTTTCAGGATCCGGAATTGTTGATGATGCTCAGTATTACCTGGCTTATAGTTATTACAAGAGAGATGAGTTTATTAAAGCTGCTTATGAATTCAGCAAGTTGATTCGAGATTTTCCAACGAGTGAATATGTAAAAGATGCTCAATTTATGCTTGCAGAATCTTACTATAAACTTTCACCACATTTTTCGCTTGATCAGAGATTCACTGAAAAAGCAATAGAAGAATATCAAGCATTTATTGATTTCTTTCCACAAGACCCGAGAATTAAGGAAGCTGAAGAAAAGATAAAAGAACTTAATGATAAATTGGCAAAAAAAATTTTTGAAACGGCTGAACAATATAGAAGAATGAATTACACAAAATCGGCAATGATTTATTATGATTTGTTGTTAGAGAAATATCCTGATAGTAAATATTCATCTCAGGCTTTGTACACAAAGATTAAATTATTTTTGGAAAAATCAAGAAATACTGAGGCTTTACAAGAAGCAAAAAGATATCTTCAAAGATTTCCTAATGGTGAATATGTAAAAGAGGTCAGAAAAATTATTGAACAAATGCAAAAAGGTTAAGAATGAAAGAGATAATTGAAGGAGATAGACCATTTAAGTATGTTTCTGACTCTGAGACAATAATGACTGAACTTGTCTTACCAAACGATACAAATCAACTTGGAAATTTGCTCGGTGGTAGGTTAATGCACTGGATTGATATTTGTGCGGCAACTGCTGCTGCAAGACACTCAAACATGGTTTGTGTGACAGCTTCAGTTGATAAGATTGATTTTCATAATCCAATTAAACTTGGTGAATTAGTTATTTTGAAAGCGTCAGTAAATCGAGTTTTTAATACATCGATGGAAGTTGGTGTAAAAGTTTTTGCTGAAAATATTAAAACTGGTGAAGTAAGACATACCAATTCTGCATATTTAACATTTGTTAGTCTTGATGAGAAAGGTAAGCCCTGTCTTGCTCCGTTAGTTAAACCCGTAACTGATGACCAAAAAAGACGATATGAAAAGGCACTTATCCGTAGAGGTTACAGAATCGAACAGGCTAAGAAAAAATAACTTATTTTTCTTTCTTTGCCTTCTCATATTTCCGCAATTTTTATTTTCTCAAATTGAACGAAATGCTCAAAAAATTTTCCTGAATGGTTTCGGCAGATATATTTTTATTGATAATAAAATTAATCTTTATAGCTTATTCAGCTATGATATTGATAATGACGGCATTGCTGATGTAGGTGGATTAGATGAGAGTGGAAAAAATCTTTACATTTATTTTGGGAAAGGGTTTAATCAATTCTATGAACCATTAAAATACTCGTTTAGCTTAAAGTATGACGGAGCTGTAGTTAGAAAATTGAATTTAGATAAAAGAACAAATTTAATTTTATACTCAAAGGTAGATGGAATTATAAAAATTTATAGTTTTAATCGAAGAAATATCTTACCTTTAATTACAATTAAAGTTGATTGTTGCTTTAATAACATTGATTTAGTTAATCTTGATAGGAGTCCAGAGCTTGAAATTGTTCTATCAGGTTCAAATTTTAAAGGTATAGGTATAATTAGTTTTAAGGGGTATAATTACTCATATAAAAAAATTGAAGATCAACCATTTAAAAAGTTAATTCCAGTCAATCTGAATAGTGATGAAAAAATTGATTTAGTTGGGTTTAACCCATTGAGCAGAGAACTGATATTGTTAAAAAATAATTCATTATACAATTACTCTAAAAGTGTTTACAAAAAGTTTGACGAGTCTTTTGATGAATTATTATCCGGGAATTTTGATGATGATTATATTAATGATTTGGTTTTAATCTCAAACGAAACTAAATCAATATACTTATTAACAGGAAATGGCGTTGGTAGTTTCTCAAGTCAAATTAAAGTAAAATTATTTTCAATATTTTCATCTACAATTAACTTCGATTATAATCGTGATTTAATAGATGATATAATAGTGTATGATCGTTTTGATAAGAAACTTTATATGAAATTATTCTCAAAGGATTATAAATCTTTAATTTCACAGCCTCTAATGGAAATAAATAATTTTTATTCAATGACTAATTATAAAACTACTACTACAAAAGGAATAGCTGTTTCATCGGAGCAAGGGTTGTTTTTGATAGTTTATTCAAGTTTACATTTCAATCAAGAGAAATATTCTTTAGCATTCAGTCCCGCCGATTTAATAACCTACAGAATTAGTGATGAATTATATTCAAGAATAATTTTTATAGATAGAAGTCAAAAAAGACTTAATATAATTTTGAGAAATGAATTTAATGCTCCGCAGGAAATACTTTCTATCCCATTAAGTTATGCTTACGAGAGAATAAAAATTCTATCGAGTAATGGAGATGAAATTAATCTTGTATGCTTTAAATCTCTTGCTTATCATTTTGATTATTTTCAGATAAATCTTAAAAATGGAAAATATTTCAAAGAAAATTTATCAGTAGATGGGCTGATTGAGGATATTGGATCTGAAGTATCAACAACACAAAAGTTTCTACTTAATGTTTTAGTTCGAGTAAAATCTGAAATCAGAACAGTATTATTAAAACCTTTTGATCTTAATAAGATTGTTTTGAATGAAAAATTGATCTCAGAAAATGTAATTGACTACTCATTTGATTTTCAAAATCGTCAATTGCTGTTTGTAAATATGAATTCAAATGGTGAAGAATTGAAATTAATATCAAAAAAGTTTAATCAGAGTTATAAAAACTATGATATTACAGAAATAATAAACATCAAAAATGAAAATTATCTGTCGATAAAATTATTTACCTGCGATGTTCATAGCGACCTACAGTTAGCCTTTCTCAATTTGGTAAGCCTGAAAGAGAACAATTTATTTGTTATCCCATTCAATAACCCAGTTAAGTATCATAAATTAGAGCGTGTTCGAATATTCGACAAGAATAGTTGTAAATGCAATTACACTCATGGGACAGGTTCCAAAACTTTTTCTTATTATAACAACTTAAGTAATGCTCTGGAAAGAATAGTTTTCAGGTTTCCTAATAAGCCAGTAAATGTTGTCATTAAATATTTGCCAGGCAATACAGTTTATTCAATAGGTTATACCTTCAAGCGAAAACAAGAAATTATTTATATTTCGAATTATTCTATTATAAGTATCGAAAAAGTTGAAGAATGAAATTAAAAATTTTAATAACCATAGTTTTTTATTTAACGGTAGAGAATTTTGCCCATAACCATTCTTTGAATAATCAAGGGCAGCTTGATTCAAATTATATTGCCTTTTTAAGAATAAAGGGCCTTTTGGGAGAAGAATACAATTCTTATGTGACAGATACTAAATGTGGTTTTAGAATTATCAATTCAGTTAAATATAATATTGGTCAGTATTCACAGGAGAAAAGAGAAAAAATTCAGTCTGTTTTACAAAGACCAACAAAACAAGCTACCCTGGTTACACCGAGTGGAAAATTTAAAATACATTATGACACAATTGGAACTCATGCAATTACTTATTCAGTTTATGATCTTGCACTGGCATTGGATTCAACTTATAACTATGAAGTTAATGTAATGGGATTTCCACCAGCTCCTGAAGATTTTTTTAATGGAGGAGATAATAAATACGATGTTTATGTACATAATATTAGTCCAACTTATGGTTATACCGAGCTGGAGAATCCAATAGGAAATGGAAGGTATACCTCTTTTATAGTTATAGATAATAGTTTTCATGAAGATAGTTATTATACAAAAGGAATAGATGCTGCAAGAGTAACGGTTGCTCATGAATATCATCACGCAATTCAAATTGGTAATTATCGTTATGCCAATACTGATGTATGGTTCTATGAATTAACTTCAACATCAATGGAAGAATTTGTTTTTGATTCAATTAACGATTATTACAGTTATATGCCAAACTTTTTTAATCGACCTGATAAAATTTTTACTGGTTTTGATGGATATTCACAAGCTGTCTGGAATATTTATCTTCACAAAATTTTTGATTATGATTATTCTATTTTTATAAGACAATGGGAATTTATGAGAAACTTTTCGGCTCTTGAATCGATTAAAAAATCGATTGAAGAAAAAGGGAAATCATTTAAAACAGTTTTCTCTCAATTTTATATTTACAATTACTTTACAGGTTATCGTTCAAAACCCGATAAATATTATAAAGAAGGAGAAAATTATCCTTTAGTAGGTTTTAATTATCCAATCCAATTTATTGGTTCATCTAAAACTATTAGCGGGTACGGTCAACCGTGTTCGGCAAATTATTATCTTGTGATTGATTCAGTTTCGCGGATACCATTCCCACCTGATTCAATTGTTATTTTACTTGTAAATACAAATGTTGATTCAGCACTTAATTGGTCAGGCACTACAACTTATTTCAGCTACAAAATTAAAATTTCATCTTCACAACTTGATGCATCATATAAAGAGATTTCAACAAATATTTATACAAAGATTGAAGTAAATGATCCTGCAAACTGGACAGATTACTATATTATCAATGATACCACAACATTAACTACTCTTGTTAATGTAGCGGAATTAGCTTTTCCTATGCCTGCGAATCTAAATAAACATAGTTCAATTAAAATTCCCGTTCCAGTTGATTGGGCTAAAGAAATTGAATTGTATATATATTCTTCTGGAATGGATTTGATTTACAGTTCAAAAAAGGTTCCACAGGTTTTTGATAATAAAGTAGTTGTTGTTTGGAATGGAAGGGATCAGGAAAACAAAAAAGTTGCTTCGGGGATTTATTTTTATTTTTTGGTTAATGATGATAAAAAATCAATTGGGAAAATAGTAATAATAAATGAATAAAATAGATTTAATTGTAACAAATCTGAAAAAAACATTTAACCGTAGACTCGTTTTCGATGGACTTAACTTTGAAATTAAGTCTGGAGAAAAATTGATTATAACTGGAAAAAATGGATCTGGAAAATCGACATTGATGAAAATTCTTGCTGGTGTATTAACTGAATCTGCTGGTTTTTTTCAATATATTTTGAATGACAAAAAAGTTGATCGTGAGAATATTTATCAAATTGTTGGACTTGTTTCTCCATATCTTGTTCTTTATGACGAATTCACCGCTTTTGAAAACTTAAAATTATTTGCAAGAATTAGAAATATTAAAATGAGTGACGAAGAAATTAATCAAATACTCAAAAAAGTTGGGTTGTTTGATAGACGAAATGATCTGGTTAGGACATATTCATCAGGAATGAAGCAAAGGATTAAATATGCATCGGCAATTCTTCACAATCCTCTTGTATTATTGCTTGATGAGCCAACATCTAATCTTGATTTGGATGGTAAAAATTTTGTTGATGAATTAGTTGAAGATTTTCGATCTGATGGAATTGTATTAGTAGCAACGAATGAATCACAAGATTTTAAGTATGGACAAAATATCATAAACCTGGATAACTTTCATAATATTCAAGTGAAATGAAGAAGATATATTACATATTTTATAAAGATTTTTCTTCAGAATTGAGGATGCGGTTTGCTATTAATGCATTAATCATGTTTGTTATTGTTGCAGTAAGTACAATACTATTTTCTCTTGGAAGTGAAAATGCACCTCAGAATGTTTATGCTGGAATGTTCTGGGTGGTTGTCTTTTTCTCTGCAATGTCTGGTCTTTCTCGAACTTTTGTATCTGAAGAAGAAAGAGGGACAAGCCTCATTCTTTCTTTGATTGCAAATCCAATTTCTATTTTTCTTGGTAAGTTTTTATTCAACCTTGTTTTAATTTTTTTCATTAATTCAATAATTACTATGCTTTATATGTTTTTATTTCAGGAATTTTTAATTAAAAATTGGATGAGTTTTCTGCTTGCATTTTTACTTGGAAATTTTGGAATTGCCGCTTCTTCAACAATAATTGCTGCAATTATTTCAAAAGCAAATGTGAAAGGAACTCTTTATCCTGTGTTAGCTTTTCCTGTTCTTCTTCCTCTTATTTTGATGTTAATTGAAATTACAAAATCAGCAATGGAAGGCAATCCAATCAATGATGTTGAAGCTGAATTTTTAGTTTTAGTCTCGTACGATGTTATTATGATTACTGCTTCTATTCTTGTTTTTGACATTATCTGGAGAGATTAATTTTATCATTGCAAGAAGATTACATTAAAAATATTTTTGGAGTGATTATGAAAAACTTTTGGAAATATTTTCTCTTTTTATTAGTAATACTTGTGCTTTTGGGAGGATTAATTCCGCCCATAGTTGAAAATCCCAAGAGCTTTTTTGAATTTCCATTAATAAGAGGACTTGAAGATAAAGCACGCATAATATTTTTTCATGTTCCCACTGCCTGGCTGACTGTTCTTGCATATTTAATTGCAATGTATTATGGAATACGATATTTGAAGAATAAAAATATTTATGATGATATGAAATCAGTTAGTGCTGCAGCACTTGGATTTTTATTTTGTATACTTGCTACTCTCACTGGTTCGGTATGGGCGAAATTTACTTGGGGTTCTTTCTGGCATTGGGATCCAAGAGAAACAAGTATTTTCATTCTTTTATTAATATATGGTGCATATTTTGCTCTTAGATCTGCTTTGGAAGTTGAAGAAAAAAGAGCGAGACTTTCCGCTATATATTCTATCATTGCATTTCTCACCACACCTTTCTTTATATTTATTATGCCAAGATTAATGATTGGACTTCATCCGGGTTCCCTTGAAATTGATCCAGTAACTGGACAGGTTAAAGCAAGTGCTAATCCTGTCATTAAATTTGAAATGGCTGCAAACATGAGAGTTGTGTTTTTTATTTCACTTATTGCTTTTACAATTTTATTTTTCTGGTTATGGAATCTTTCTCATAGAATCTTAAAACTCGAATACGAAAACCAAAAAGAAATTTAGGAGAGAGCTGTGGATAACATTTTTAATTTTCTCGAACAAAATTCACTTTTCATTGTGTTATTTATTGTTCTACTTGTATGGTTAGGGATTTTTGCTTTTATATATAAACTGGATCAAAAGGTCAAAAAATTAGAGGAGAAAATAAATAAATGAAAGCAAGATATTTTATCGGTGGAATTATTATCGTTCTTTTTCTTGGATTACTCTTTTATAACTTCACAAGAACAAATATTGAATACGAAAGCGATTTTTCTAAAGTAATGCAAAGTGGAAAAGTCTGTAAAGCCACTGGTGTATGGGTGAAAGAAAAATCGTTTGAAGAAGATATTAAAAACAGAACTTTTGTTTTTTATCTCCGAGATGCAAAAAACAACCAAATGAAAGTTATCTATCGTGGAACCAAGCCAAATAATTTTGAAATTGCAACTAATGTTGTAGTTACAGGAAAATTTGAAGATGGTGTTTTTCACGCAACGGATGTCTTAACTAAATGTCCTTCTAAATATGAAGGTCAAAATATAAATACAAGTGGTTCTTAATTTAAGGAGAAAAATATGTTGGGAAATATTTTTACTTCAATTGCATTTATAACTGCAGTTGTCTCATCGGTGATGTATTTTTTGAATTATAAAGGTTATCAAAATACATTAAATTTTGCACGGATTTCTTTTCATGTAATGGCAACTTCAACAATTCTGGCAAGTGTATTTTTACTTTATTTGATTTTGAATCATCAATTTCAATATAAATATGTTTACAGTTATAGTGATACCTCATTACCATTGGGTTTGCTGATTTCAACTTTCTATGCCGGTCAGGAAGGAAGTTTTCTCCTCTGGGCATTATGGATGGCAATTATTGGTGTAATTCTTCAGCAATATGCATCAATCAGAGGTGATCTTGAACCAAGAGTGATGTCGGTCTTTTCACTTGTTCAAGCATTTTTATTGTTAATGATAACACCACCTGTTAAAAATCCTTTTGCCTTGATTTATTCCGAGCCATTTATGGCAGCTGCAACAACAATTAATTTACAATTTATAAATTTACCTTTTCTTTCAAATTATATTTTTACTGATAATTCAACAGGAATGAATTATATAAAAATTGATCAATCACTTGTGGATGCGTTAAACGCTGCTGGAATTAGCTTGAATGATTTTATAATAAATGGTAGAGGATTAAATCCATTATTACAAAATTTCTGGATGCAAATTCACCCTCCGATTTTGTTCGTTGGTTTTGCAGCAATGAGCGTTCCATTTTCTTTTGCTTTTGCTGCTTTATTGAAAAATGATTATAAAGTTTGGATAAAGCAATCACTGCCATGGACTTTATTT
Organism: uncultured Ignavibacteria bacterium; assembly: GCA_937944105.1. Classification (GTDB taxonomy): domain Bacteria; phylum Bacteroidota; class Ignavibacteria; order Ch128b; family Ch128b; genus Ch128b. Next base: position 20,261 of record CALDZP010000024.1, on the reverse strand, counting down.
GCCGCAATGGTTTTGGGTCTGGGAATTATGCTTGGTGGATATTGGGCTTATGGTGTTTTAGGTTGGGGTGGTTATTGGGCATGGGATCCTGTGGAAAATTCATCTCTTATTCCATGGATAATTTCTGTTGCTGCATTACATACAATGCTTATTCAAAAGAAAACAGCAAATGAAAACAGTATTGGTGCTTTTGCAAAAACTAATTTGGTTCTAATAATTTTATCTTTCATTCTTGTACTTTATTCCACATTCCTGACAAGGAGTGGTGTACTTGGAGATGCGTCGGTACATAGTTTCGTTGATCCTGGATATTTTGCGTATTTATTACTATTGATCTTCATGGGAACTTTCATTGTTCTTGGCGGAGGAATGTTAATTTATAGATGGAATTATCTTAAGCAAGTTACTCCACCTCAAAATAATCTACTTTCAAGAGAATTTGCTTTATTCACTGGTGCTGTTGTACTTGGAGCTTCGGCACTTGTAACTTTTCTTGGGACTTCAGCTCCTATCTTAGGTAAGTCTGTACAAATAGAATTTTATAACGAGATGAATTTGCCACTTGGAATTTTAATTGGTTTGATAAATGGCCTTAGCTTGCTGGTGAAATGGAAAGAATCTCAAGGTAAAGAATTATTAAAGAAATCAATTTTTTCTCTTACCGCTGCTAGTGTTTCTACAATTATAATGATTTTTGCAGGTATAAGAGATTTTAAAATGATTTTATTTGCATTTGCGTCTGCATTTTCATTCTTCGTTAATGCTGAAATTGCTTACAAAGTTTTCAAAAGGAATTTAGAAAAAGCAGGTGCATATATAGCTCATATGGGTTTAGCATTATTATTTATTGGGGTTATTGCTTCATCAAAATATGATAAATCGATCGATGTGAATTTGGTAAAAGGTGAGACGGCTGACGTTTTAGGTTACAAAATGGTTTTTACTGGTTATTCTCCAACTGACGATGGGAAATATAAATTTAAAATATTAATTGAAAGAAACGGGAAAAAATATGAAGCAGCTCCTATTATGTACTATAGTGAATTTAATCAAGGTATTATGAGAAATCCGGACATAGTTCCATTCTTAACAAAAGATATTTACATTTCACCAATTTCTTATGATGATGGTAGTTCTTCAGGTTCGCAGGGTACAACTCTTCAAATCAAAAAAGGTGAGTCTGTAAAATATGGTGATTTTGAAATTGAATTTATTGCTTTTGATATGCCAGAAAATGTAATGCAAAAGATGATGTCCGGTGATGATTTTGAAATCGGAGCTAAGTTACTTCTAAAGGGCTATGGTAAAAAATTTGAAATTGAACCAAAGTATGGCGTTAAAAATGGTTCAAGGTCAAATGACCCAGTGGAAATTAAGGATGAAAATATAAAAATAAGTATCAACTCAATTAGTGCAAATGAAGGTGTGGTAAACTTATTAATTGAACCTTTTAATTCTTTTGATTCTCAACAGCAAGTTAGAAAAGAAGTACTTGCTATAACCGCAAGTATAAAGCCTTTCGTTGGATTGGTTTGGCTTGGAACAGTTGTAATTGTTATTGGATTTTTTGTTGCTATGATCAGAAGAAAAAAAGAATCAATGAATTAGAATTAAAGAGTTAAAAAGAGCCAGACAAATTGTCTGGCTTTTTTGTTTTGAAAAGAAAAATTAGTTTTTACTATTCAAGTATTTTTCAGGATTGCTATTGAATTTTTTTATACATTTTTTGCAGCAGAAGTAATATGTCTTCCCTTTGTATTCTACTTTGAGTTCTGGATCAGCTTCTTCACCCGTAACAATACAAATTAGTTCTGCTTTATCACTGTTCTTCATTTCAGTTTGTTCTTTGGATGAAGATTTATCCTGCTTTGTAGTGGCTTCCTTTTTGGTCTGTTTTTCCTGCGGAAAATTTGTTGATGATGCTTGTAAAACACCAGAAACTAGAAAGGATGAAATCAAAAAAGTTACAATTAAAAATTTAGCTTTTGAAAATTTTGTGACCATTTTTTACTCCTTATGTTTTGTTGTTATCAATTTAATTAGTCAACAAAAAATATATATATAAAAGTTTCTAAGTCTTTATCGTAATCTATTAAATATTCAAAATGTTATTGATATATGTGTTTTTAGAATTACCATTCCTTAGTTTAATTTTATGAATTTTGTAAGAAGAGTACTTTTTAGCCCTAGTGAATTTGCAGAATTTTTTAAATCTAAATTATCGTAACTGATTCATATAAAATAAAAAAGTTTAAAAATGTCTTTAAATAATTGAAGAACCATCTTAAATAAATTATTAAAAGGTAGTTAAAAAATGAGTACTTAAAACTCATTTTACAAGTTTGGAAATTTGTTTGAATTCATCTGAACGGCATTCTTCGAGTAATTCAAAAAGAACTGATTCAGTTGAGGTAACAATTGCACCTTCATTACTGAATCTCATGATTGCGGCATTGTAGTCTATTTCTTTTCTTGAGGAAATTGCATCGACTGGAACATTAACCTGAAATCCATTTGCGAGTAAATCAAGAACTGTTTGCATTACACAAACATGAGATTCAATTCCACAAACAACAATTTGATCTAATTTTCTCTCTCTGAAATTAGAAAACAAATTTTCTGCACCGTAACAGCTAAAAGTTAATTTTTGAATAGGAACTTCTGGTTTAAGATTTGTAAGAATTAATTCTGTAGTCTGTCCAAGACCTTTAGGATATTGCTCAGTAAAGAATATTGGTAACTTTAAAATCTTAAACCCATTTATAAGCTTATTAATATTAATTATAAGTTGTTCGTGATTACGCATTACATTTAAGATTTTCTCCTGCACATCAATTATAAGCAGGGCTGTTCTATTTTTACTTAAGATTTTAGGATTTCTTATCATAAAATTCCATTCTTATTTTTTTCATAATTCTTTAAAGGACTTCATTAATTGTTGTTATTTCTTTAAATAAGTTCCGAAATCAAATTCAATTTTTTCTTCACAATAAAAAGGTTCACCATATTGTTTACCAATTTGAAAACCATAGAATTCTGCTCTTGCTTTTAAGTAATTCAAGAATTCAGGTCTTGAAATAAAAGTTTCAGGTTCTTTTGATTTAGGATTATAAAATTGACTTGAAAAGCTAAGTACTGCTTCCATCTTCAATTCAAAATAAGGGCTGATATCATAAATAAATGATGGTTCAAACGGATATGTCTGCATAAAATAAAAAATCTTTGATGGCCTATAAGGTTTTAAGGATTTTGATTTTGTAAGATAATTTCTTAAGCCAGAATAAAAAGATGCTTGTTTAATTAATTGCGCAGTTATTTCATGATCTGGGTGTCTATCAATGAAATAAGGTGCAAAAACTATTTTGGGTTGATATTTCCTGATAATTTCAACGATCTTTTTTATTGAATGATGATTTAATTCAATATTACCATCTTTTAATTTCAAATTTTCCCTAAAATGAATTCCCAAAATTTTACTCGATTTTTCAGTTTCTTTTTTTCGCATTTCCAGGGTCCCTCTTGAACTTAATTCACCCTGTGTCAGATCAACTATTCCAACTTTAAAACCCTTTTCAACAAGAGAGATGATTGTACCACCCATTGCAAGTTCGACATCATCAGGGTGAGCTCCAAAAGCAATAATATCAAGCATGGTTTTACTCATAATTTTTTATCAAAATATTAAAGGTTAAAAATGATTCAAAAAATATCAGGAATTGTTTTAATAAATTCTTTTACTAATTGATAAGTTTTCTCAAAATTAAAAGATAGTTCTGTTCCTATTTGAAAGTTTATCGAATTAATTCCAATTATAATTAATTTTTCAGGAATGCAATTTAATTGTTTACCTAATTGTAAGATTTCATTTAAACTTATAGAGTGGGAAGAAAAATATGGCAAATCATTAAGAACTAAATTATCGTTGAAAACAAATACTTCAAGTGTTCCTGGTTCTTTATTTTCATTTTTAAGTGCATCAAGTAAAATAACAGTGTTTGATGTTTTGAAAAGATCAAGAAAATTTAAATCAATTACCGTTTTTTCTATTATATCAAAATTTTGAAAATCATTCTTTAATTTTCTTGCAATCAAAATTCCAGCAGCATCATCACACCTGAATTCATTACCTATGCCAATAATTAATGGTAAACTCATTTTGAAAGTTATTCATGTATAATATCTAACTTAAGAAAATGAGTTGCGCAGGAAATACATGGGTCATAATTTCTTATTGCTTGTTCAAGTTTCCACTGTAGTTCATCTTTCGATAGATTAATGTATTTTGTTACAAACTCATAAAGATCTTTCTCAATTTGTTTCTGATTTTGAGAAGTTGGTGGAACGATCTTAGCAGATTGTATTAAGTTATCCTTTCCAACTTTATATCTATGATAAAGGATTCCTCTTGGAGCTTCAGTGCATCCGTAACCAATGCCTTCTCTCATTTCGAATTCAATATAAGGTTTCGTATTCCAATCCATATTCTCGATTATTCTTATGGCTTCGTCACAAGCATAGACAGTTTCAACTGCTCTTGCAATAATACTTTTAAAGGGATTTGTAATAGGGGGAACGAAGCCAACTTCTTCAGAAATTTTTTGGGCTAAAGGAGAAAGTTTATCAAAATTTAAATTAAATCTTGCCAAAGGACCAACAAAATATGGTTCACCTTTCTTATTCACAGAATGAAGTGCATTTGAATGAGCCACATGTTCTTCGAAAAAGTAATTCTCATACTCACTTATATCAATATCTAAACCCTTATTTGAAACGAGTCGCCCTTCATTAAAAGGATATTCATGTGGATGCCTTAATGCAACAAATTCATAATCAAAATTAAAATCTGGGAATGGAAGAGAGGCAGTCCACCTCACCGTTTCTATAGCAGCATCTCGTGCCCACTTCAGTCGTTCCAGTAAGAGGAGGAATTCAGATTTTGAAGGGATGCTGTAGAAACCTCCAACCCGCACGTTAATTGGATGAATTTCTCTTCCACCCAGAAGATTAACAATTTCATTTCCAATTTTCTTTAATTTTAGAGCATCTTTTACAATTTCAGGATAATCTTTAGCAATTTGGATTGCATCTTGATAACCCAGAAAATCTGGAGCGTGAAGCAGGTAAATATGAAGGACATGACTTTCAATCCATTCACCACAATAAATTAATCTTCTTAAATCACGTATTGGACCTTCTATCTTGATACCTGCAACATTTTCCATTGCATGTATTGAGCTCATTTGGTAGGCGATAGGGCAAATTCCACAAATTCTTGCAGTTATGTCAGGAACTTCAGTAAAATGTCTACCGACTAAAAATGCCTCGAAAAATCTCGGAGGCTCGAAAATTTTGAATTTTAAGTCAGTTATTTTGTTACCCTTAATATTAACAATTAGTGAACCTTCACCTTCGACTCGTGCTAAATAATCTACTTTGATTGATTTACTTTTCATAAGCTTCACTCTCCTTTCGAAATGCATCGGAATAAGCATTGAAACCTCTAAAGGTTCTTACAATGTCATAATTCCCGAGTCCCATTGATTCAAATTGATTTGCAAGGGACGAAGTGTTCGATGCTTCTTTGGGTCCATAGCATCCAAAACAGCCACGATTATACGAAGGACAAAGTGCATTACAACCAGAGTGAGTGACAGGTCCAAGACAAACTTTACCTTCTGAAACCATTACACATGTTATACCTTTTCTTTTACATTCAATGCAAACACTCGTATTTGGTATGTTTGGTTTTCTGTTATTTATAAATGCATTCAATACTTCAAGTAATTGATATTTATTAATTGGACAACCTCGAAGTTCATAATCCACATATACATGGTGAGAGATTGGAGTTGAATTTTGTAAGGTTGAAATAAATTTTGGATTGGCATAAACAAGATTTATAAATTCTCGAACATCTTTAAAGTTCCTTAGAGCTTGAATTCCACCTGCAGTTGCACAAGCCCCAATCGTAATTAAAATTTTTGATTGTCTTCTAATTTTATGAATTCTTTCAGCATCATGTGGCGTTGTAATTGAACCTTCTACTAATGAGATGTCATATGGTCCAGGTTTTACTTCTCTTGAAGCTTCAGGGAAATTTGCTATTTCAACTATTTCAGCTACATCAAGTAATTCATCTTCACAATCAAGTAAACTCAATTGGCATCCATCACAAGAAGCAAATTTCCAAACAGCGAGTTTAGGTTTTTTAGATTTTACCATAATTAAATCTCTCTTTTTCCAAAAAGATGTTCAATTTCTTTGTAACTAAATACAGGTCCATCTTTACAGATAAACTCTGTTCCATACTGACAATGCCCACAGAATCCGACTCCACATTTCATATTTCTTTCCATAGAGACAAAAATGTTTTCTTTTGCTAATCCACGTTTTAATAATTCAACAATGGTATAACGCATCATTATTTCAGGGCCACAAATCATAGCGGTTGTGTTAATCGGATCGAAAGGAGCTCTTGGAATTAAAGTTGTAACAACACCTACATTTCCTGTCCAATTTTTTACTGCTCTATCAACTGTAACAATGATATCAATATCCAATCTTGATTTGAGTCTTTCAAGCTCTTTTCTATAAAGTATATCTTGAGGTGTTCTAGCACCATAAAGTAAAATTATTTTACCATAGTATTCACGATGTGATAGAACATGGTAAATAACTGGTCTTAAAGGTGCAAGTCCAATTCCACCAGCAATCAATAAAATATCATTCCCAACTGCTTCTTTGATAGGCCAGGGTTTTCCAAAAGGTCCTCGAATTCCAACAATACCATCTTTTTTTAATTTTGCCATTTCCCTTGTAACTGTTCCCACAGCTCTTGTAGTGTGAACAAGTACGCCGTGTTTATTTGGATCACCACTTATCGAGATTGGTATTTCACCGACACCGAAAATATAAATCATATTAAACTGACCTGGCTCAAAAGAAAATCCATTTTTGTTTTCAATAGATTTTAATTCAATAGTAAAAGTATCGTGTGTTTCCTTAAAAAATTTCTGAACCTTATAAGTAGTGGGAATCATTACATCCATATCAGTTCCTCTCTGTAAAGAAGTTTTAAATTATTTTTTGCCATAGAGATCTAAGAGTTGAATTCTCATTGCATTGATTCTTTGTTCAAAGACATTTGCCAATCGTTTCATAATTTCGTAGCCAAGACTTGGATCAGTTTCACATTTATTTCTCAGACAAGTTCCATCTAATTCAATTACTCTGGTTAATTCAATTGCTCTTGCATCAAATCGCCATTGATATGGTGGAACCATCCATGACCATCCAATTATTTCACCTTCCCCAAGAGTTTGAATTATAATTGAACCGACTTCTGGTGAATAAATTTCTAAAGCAACTTTGCCGCTTCTAATTATATAAAAAGAATTAGCTTCTTCATTCTCTTTAAAAAGATATTTACCTGGCTCGAACACAACATTTTTGGCACAACCAAGAATTAACTGTATGTGTTCGGATGGTAATCCTTCTACAAATGGATGTTGAATTAAAATTTTCTCAAGAGATTCCATTTAATTTTCCTCCAATGAAATGTTTTGATATTCTGAGATCTTCCTAATTTTAGATGCTTCTTCTGTAATATCAATACCAACCGGGCACCAGGTAATACATCTTCCGCATCCAACACAACCAGATGTCCCAAATTGTTCGTGCCAGGATGCCAATTTATGAGTCAGCCATTGTCTATATCTACTACCAACTGAAACTCTTACACTACCACCATGAATGTAAGAATATTCAAGTGTAAAACAAGAATCCCATTTTTGAATTCGTTCCGCTTTTGTTTTTTGTAAGTCTGTATAATCTTCAACTGTCATGCAAAAACATGTTGGACAGACCATAGTGCAATTACCACAGGACAAACATCTTTTAGCCACATCTTCCCAGATAGAACTTTCAATATTTTTAAGAAGGAGTTCTTTTAGATTACTGATATTCAAGTGTTTGGTTATTTGAGATTTTGTTTTTTCTATAACATCTTTACCCAGTTTTAGAGCATTCTCATCCGCTTCTAAAAGATTCATTTGAGATAATATTTCATCTCCTTTTTGACTACCAGAATTAATTAGGAAATAGTGTTCTTTATCATAAATTATTTCAGTTAAAACAAGATCATATCCTGATTTTACTTCCGGACCTGATTCCATTGATGTGCAAAAACAATTGGATTCAGCTTTAGAACAATTTACAGCTATAATTAATGAATTCTTTCTTAATGTTTTATAACGATTATTTTGAAATTCCCCTCCAAAAAATACTTTATCTTGAATTTCAATTGCTTGAATCTCACATGAACGAACACCTATAAAAGCATATTTAATTGGAAGGAATTCTTCCTTTTCAAATTTTATTGCATTACCATTTAAAAAAGCTGTAAATAATTTTTGTACTGGCGGATATAGGTATCTTTTCCAGGATTGAGGACCAACAACAAAATGGAAAAAGGCATCGTTATTAGATTTTTCAATTCTATATGTTGCTGGGGTTTGTTTATCGGTATAACCGATTGGGAAATCTCTTGAGCTTTCAATTTTATCGTAGACAATTGCCCCATTTTGAATTGTTGGCCCAATGATTTCATACTCGTTCTCTTTTAATATATTTAAGAGAAGATCGAAATTATTTGCTTGAAGTATTTTCATTTTTAACCTTATTATTTTAGGTTCAAACAGTTAACTCAATCATTATGCCAGATGAAAAATTTTGAAAATTCTGTTTTAATTTAGCTTTAAAAAAATTTTTTCTCAATTCTGAAATTTATACTCCTATATTTTTATAATAATAGAATGATAGTTAATAAAAGACAACTATTATTTGCGCTTTTCCTGTAAAATAAAAATCCCCTCACTAAAATAACCACTCAAAAGAAATGAATACTTCATTAAGATTATTTTATTTTAATTGAGATGTTTTGAATCTTTTATAACCATTTTTCATCCAATTAATAAAATATTAATAAAGTAAGGAAAAATTATGTTTGAGATGGAAATAGTATTTCCTGGCAATAAAAAAGTTGATGCTATATTTGATGGAAAAGTTATAAAGACCGATCAGCCCATTCAGGCAGGTGGCGATGGAACTGCTCCAGCACCATTTGATTTATTCCTTGCCTCAATTGGAACATGTGCTGGGATCTATGTTTTGGGATTCTGTCAGGCTCGAGGAATTCCAACTGATGGAATAAAACTCATCCAGAGAATGAATTATAATTATCAAAAGAGATTATTTGATAAAATTGAACTTGAAATAATTTTGCCTCCCGAATTTCCAGAAAAGTATAAAGCTGCTGTAATAAATGCGGCAGATAATTGTGCGGTCAAAAAACATTTACTTAATCCACCTGAGATAATTGTAAAAACAAATTAACCCTTATCAGTTCTCTCCTATAGTTAAGTGGTTTGCAAGTATTTCTGCAAACCACTTCTTTTTTTTAACTTATTTCAAAAGAAGGATTTTTTAATGAGGATTTTAATTAAAAAAGGATTAATCATCTCTCCAAATGAAGAATTTATAGGGGATGTTTTTATTCACAATGGAATTATTGAAGCTGTAGGTGAACATGTCTTTAAAGAAGCTGATAGAGTGATTGACGCTACTGGTAAATTTATTATTCCTGGTGGAATTGATGTTCATACTCATTTAGATATGCCTTATGGTGAGATCAAATCACGAGATGATTTTTACTCTGGCACTGTTGCAGCTGTTTTTGGCGGTACTACTTCAATAATTGATTTCCCCACCCAATCAAAGGGTGAAAAGCTTGAAAAAACTTTTTTTAAATGGAAACAGAAAGCTGAAAATAAATCGATAATTGATTACAGTTTCCACATGATTATTACTGATCCAAGTGTGCTTGATGATTCTGATTTTAAGTTTCTTGTTGATAATGGTATTACAAGTATAAAAATATTTACCGCTTATCCTGATAGGTTAATGTTATCTGATCGAGAAATATTCTCGATAATGATGATAGCTAAGAAATATAATTTACTTGTAATGGTTCATGCAGAAAATGGAGTAATTATAGATGAATTAATCAAATTTGCACTTTCAAAAGGTTATACTCAACCAAAATATCATGCTCTTTCACGCCCACCAATTTTAGAAGCCGAAGCAATAAACAGAGTAATAACATATGCAACATTGCTCGATATTCCAATTTATATCGTTCATACTTCATCACTTGAAGGGTTGAAAGTAATTGCCCGTGCAAGAGAAATTAAAAACGATGTTCTTGCAGAAACATGTCCCCAATATCTTTACTTATCAATTGAAAATATTTCTCATGGAAATGAAGAAGATTATAAATATATTTTTACTCCGCCTGTGAGAGAAAAGATTAATCATGAATTTTTGTGGAGAGGATTAAGCGATAATACTTTGCAGGTTTTATCGACCGATCATTGTCCATTTAATTTTGAAGATAGAATGCTTGGTAAAAATGATTTTACAAAAATTCCAAATGGAGGTGCAGTAATTGAACACAGACTCGAATTATCTTTTAAGGGTGTTAAGCAAAATAAAATTGATTTACGCAGGTGGGTAGAGATTAATTCAACAAATCCTGCGAAGATTTTTGGAATGTATCCCAGAAAAGGTGTAATTAAAGTAGGAAGCGATGCTGATATTGTTATCTGGAATCCTGAATTCAAAAGAAAAATCTCTGTAACCAATCATCATATGAATATTGATTATTCAATGTTTGAAGGAATAGAAGTTTCAGGAAAAGCTGAAATAGTTATTTCAAATGGTGAAATTATTTTAGAGAATGATCAACTAAAAGCAAAACCAGGGAGAGGAAAATTTATCAAACGGAAAAGTTTTGATTCCAGAGTACTCTGATTTTATATTTTATAATTTAATACCTCTTGATTTTTATTTCATAATTTTTATCTTGTCATTTAGAAATTATGAATTCACTGAATATTCTAGTAAAATTTATCCAACCATTAAATTGGTTCTCTTACTGCTGGTGGCCTCACCCTGAGGCCTAAATCACCCACAATTGCGCTCTGACGCATCTCGACATTCTTATCTGATATTATTCAACTAACAATTAAAAATTAATGAAGGAGTAATTTATGGAATCCAAAAAAATACTTTTAAATGAAACAGATATTCCAAAATTTTTCTATAACATACTATCAGATTTGCCCGAGCCCTTGCCACCAGTTTTACATCCTGCAACTAAAAAACCAATTTCACCTGATGACTTAAGTGCGCTTTTTCCAATGGATTTGATTTTGCAAGAGATGAGTACAGAAAAATTTATTGAGATACCAGATGAAGTCCGTGATGCCTATAAAATTTGGAGACCAACTCCTCTTGTGAGAGCTATTAATCTGGAGAAATATCTAGATACACCAGCTAAGATCTACTATAAATATGAAGGTTCAAGCCCGAGTGGAAGCCATAAACCTAATACTGCTATTGCACAAGCTTTTTACAATAAAATAGCTGGTATTAAAAAACTAACAACGGAAACTGGAGCTGGTCAATGGGGTTCTGCTCTTGCATTTGCCGGTGCGTTGTTCAATCTTGAGGTAAAGGTATTTATGGTAAGAGTTAGTTATAATCAGAAACCGTATCGAAAAATTATGATGGAAAGCTACGGTGCAAAAGTGATTCCCTCACCAAGTGATATAACAAATTCTGGTAAAATGATTTTAAGTGAATTTCCTGAGCATCCTGGGAGTCTAGGAATTGCAATTAGTGAAGCAGTAGAAGTTGCAGCAACTAATAATGACACTAATTATTCTCTGGGAAGTGTTTTAAATCATGTAATGTTACATCAAACCATTATTGGATTGGAAAGTAGAAAACAGTTCGAACTCGCGGGAGATAAACCTGATGTTTTAATAGCCTGTGTTGGTGGCGGAAGTAATTTTGGCGGATTTACTTTCCCTTTCATTGGAGAAATGTTAAGAAAAGAATCAGATTATAAAGTAATAGCAGTTGAACCTGCTGCATGTCCAAGTCTTACTAAAGGAATATATGCTTATGATTTTGGCGATACAGCTCATTTAACACCTTTGATAAAAATGCATACATTAGGAAGCACCTTTATTCCTCCTAAAATTCATGCAGGCGGATTGCGTTATCATGGTATGGCTCCGACAGTTAGTTTATTAAAGGAAAAAGGACTTATTGATGCAGTTGCGGTGGAGCAAAATGAATGTTTTCAAGCGGGTTTAATATTTGCAAAGACTGAGGGAATCATTCCTGCACCCGAATCGACCCATGCTGTTAAAGTTGCAATTGATGAAGCGATGAAATGCAAAGCATCAGGTGAATCAAAAGTGATAGCATTTAATTTAAGTGGACATGGTAATTTTGATCTTCAAGCGTATGAAGATTATCTTTCTAATAAACTAAATAATAACAAATTGGACGATAAACTTTTAAGGAAAAGCATGGAACAAATACCAGTAGTTTAAAATAGATAGCCACGAATTGTCAAAATTTAATTTGAAGTTCGTGGCTTTATTTTTATTTAAAATTTTCATTCACTGAAAATTTATTTGTTAGAAATTGATTTGATTTCATTTACAAAATTTCGTAAAATTGCATCGCTTTTAATAATTAAAATCCTAAACTTTGATACTTAAACTTGAAAGATTGGGGTCGTAGTTCAGTTGGTTAGAACGCCTGCCTGTCACGCAGGAGGTCGCGAGTTCGAGTCTCGTCGGCCCCGCAATCGAGAGCTCAGACAATTCTGAGCTTTTTTATTTTGGGATTGAAAAATTGATCAATTGTTGTCACGCAGGAGGTCGTCCCGAATAAAATTCGGGAAGATTTGTTAACTCTAAGAAAAGAAAGACTAAAAAAGAAATGTTTATGTAATTTATGTGGCACATGTATATTATATATTCAAAACGACTTGATAGGTATTACACTGGGGTTACAGAGGATGATCTTCAATGGAGATTGGAAAGACATAATCAAGGATGGGGGAAATATACGAAGAGAGGTATACCGTGGAAGTTAGTATATTATGAAACTTATGCAACTAAAACAGAAGCATTAAGAAGGGAAAGGGAGATAAAGAGAAAAAAAAGCAGGAAATATATAGAAGAACTTTTAAATCACGCAGGAGGTCGTCCCGAATAAAATTCGGGAAGTCTCGTCGGCCCCGCAATCGAGAGCTCAGACAATTCTGAGCTTTTTTATTTCGGGATCGAAAAATTGATCAATTGTTGTCACGCAGGGGGTCGTCGGCCCTGCAACCAAGAGCTCAGACAATTATGAGCTTTTTTTATTTCAGAATTTAAAAATGAACATACATTCAGGAATTCAATCAAAAAAATTTTATGATTAAATTTGATTGTGGACTAACACGGGGAAATAACAATTTAATAATACGTTTCGTCAAGTAATCAAAATATTTATAATCTAAAAACTGATCTGAAAAATTTATAAAAAAATTAAAAGCAAGGGTGCTGTTGATATCACCCTTGCTCTACAAAATTAGTTCCTGCTAAAAATTACTTTACAAGTATAAGTTTTTTACTATCTACAAAATTACCAGCAGAAATTTTGTAAATGTAAACACCAGTTGGTAAATCACTTAAATCAACATCTAAATAGTGGATACCTCTAGATCTATTTTCATTTAGCAATGTTCGTATTTCTTGTCCCAATACATTAAACAATTTAAGCTGAACAAACTCATCTTTGGATAATGAAAAGAATATTCGTGTCTGCGAATTAAACGGGTTAGGATAATTTTGCATTAATTTGTATTCAAGAACATTTAGAATTGGTTCGACTTTAATCATTTTAGTAGAATTGACGCTCAGTACTTTTTCTTTTCCATTTTCGATAATTTGTTTATCCTGATTATCATTTATATTTTCAAACAAAATGAAATCAAGCCCTTTAGCGATTACACGAATTGTTTTTGAGTGTGAGTTAATTAAAATTTCTTTTGGTTTTTGTATCAAGTCTGAAACAAATTTGTTATCAATAAACCTAACATCAAATGATCCAATTGGAGGAGAAGGAGGTAATTCATAAGTATTTTTATTCATTTCATTTCCGAAATATAGCGTTTGTTCTAAGCCATCTTCAGAAATGAAACTCAAAGTTGGCCATTCTTTATTAAGATTTTCTGTAAAGTTTGGATTATTATTTTTTGCCAATAATGATAATGTAAGTGTTCCAGCTTGATTTGTTTTAACCCAGTAACCTTTACCTACTTTTAAAGTGTTTGTCTGGTAGTATCTTCTTTCATAACCGTAAAATGGTGAAACAATTATGTTTGGCGGATTTGAATTTACATTTGAAACGGAAATATCAGTATGTATTGTGCCGATCAAATTCCAGCCTTGATTTACATTAACATTAAGAGTATTTGAAATAACAACCGGGATTGTAATATCTTGAGATTGATTAAATTTTAACCAATATCCTTTTCCTTTACTCAAATCGTTTTCAACAATATAACCAGAGCCATCAAACCAGAATGCATTTGAAATATTGCCTGGGAATAAGGAATCTTTATTTGAATTTGATGGAATGCCAGGTACAGAAACAATATTCCACAGTGAATCAACATGTAAAGAAACATTTGTTGGTAAAGCATTTATAATTAAAACACCAGAAACATTATTTTGTCCATCCCAAAATCCACCGCCGCTTTGATTATAACCTCCATACTTTACCTGGGAACCATATTGGAATTTGCTAGCGTAATAATAAGTTCCTGGTTGAAAATCGGAACCTATGTCAGCCATATATTCATCGTTGTTTCCAACATCAACATTGAATACAGCAGGATACCAATTAGTCCAGGTAGACGGATTTGTGTTTTCGGTGTTCACTCCTATCCATGCTTGAACACCAGAAGCAGGACCTGGAGAAGGTGTAATTCCATCAATCCAAATTTGAGCATATACTCTTACGGAATCACCCTGATTAATATTTGCCGATGGAGGCCACTGTAGATTGCACCAACCAATTTGAGTTTGAACCACTGGTTCGTCGGCACCTTTATAAGGATTATTGGGATCTCTTAGATCACCATCTATATCTGTTGTTATGCCTGCAATAGGTGTTCCGATCAAATCAGAATCACCAATTGAAGAACCAGTTAAATGTAAATCAGTTTCTGAAATAAAATAGACTTGATTAAATTTAGTATTTGATTCATTTGGTGCTGCAGTAGATTGATATTGACTGAGGTCAGTGAAATAACTTGTTCCCCAGCCGGCATTATATGAATATTGTTGTGATGGAACGAAATATGAGTTGTAATTTACATTTAAATTTGCTGCAACATTTGATATATGATTTGCTAAATGTAAAACTCCGTAAGTACTTGATCGTGTATTTACACAAATATTATTTTTCGACTCGAAATAAGAACCAGCATTTGTATTTGCAAATAAAATTCCTGCTGAAACTACATTCCCTGCAGTTCCACCACCAATTTGAACGCCACCGACATAGATTGAATTATAATAAACATATGTAGAAAATTGATTTGAACCTGCAAAATGAATACCGTAGAAAGCTGAAATATTAGAACCTCCTGATAAATTCATAGCGATAAAATTATTCTCAATTTTGTAAGTGGAACCTGTAGCAGGAGTTACAAATATACCTCGTATAGATGAAGCAGATGTTGCTGCTGTTTGTAACCCATAAATTTTATTTTTTCGGATTAAAATGTCACCAATAGAAGTTGTTCCTGTAATAATTCCACTTACAATTGTGGAGTTAGAACCTTGAGTTTGATAAATTTCACATTCTTCAATAACGCCACCTCTTGTCTGAGAGGAGAACCATACACCAGCATAACCGAAATTAAAGATTTCACAATTCTGAATTACATTATCAGCATTTGGATTGGCAGCAGTCCCTGCAAAACCAAAACCTGAACGTGAACCTTCAACTTTTAAGAAGCGGAAAATGTTATAGGAATTTCCCGATGGATTATTTGCCGATGTACTAATGTCAAAATTCCTTGGACCTGCAGTATTAACTGATCCACCTTTAACATGTAAATATTGAAAGATGTTGTATGTTGCTCCATTTATTAATTGAATTGTATGAGCACCTGATCCGGAATATTGATTTTCGATTTTCATAGCAATTTGATTTCCAATTCCACCGGGTCTTCCGTCAAAGGTTAGATAATCTGCATCATCAAGACGTATTATTGGTTGTGCCAGGTTACCAACTATTTCAACAGAAGTATTATTGGCAGCCGGTCGGATGTAAATTCTATTTGTCTCGCTAGCACCAATTTTAGCTTGTAATATAATAGGAAATATTTCTGATGATGCATTATATCCAGGTAAAAACTCTATTAAGTATCCCATGCTGATAGTAGAAGGAATAGCATTATAGGCTTCACTCAAAGTAGAGTGAGTACTAATCAAAGTGCCATCTGCTTGTTTTAAAGCTACGGTACCAGGTTGAGCATAGAGTATAGAAATCAGTAAAAAGAAAGTTGTAAATACTTTAATAATATTCATAAAACCTCCTTTTTTGTATTTGATTATAAATGGATTTGGATATAAGCTACCCTTAATATAATTTTTGTAAAAATAAAATCATAACTTAATATTTAGGTTCATTTGATGAAAATCTATTGGCATATTATAAGATGGATTTTCTAAAAGAATGAAATAAAAATTAGTTTGCTTGTTGGTGGCCCTTGGAGATCGTTGAAAAATAAAATTCATCTTTGAATTTATAACTTCAAAAATTAAAATAAATTTTTAATCGAATAAATTTCTCGTCTAATGAATTACAAGCCCACTCTTATTTTCCTTTAATTCATCTGGGATTACTTTTAAGATTTCTTCTTTTAATGCTTTGAGCAAATGAGTTTTTACAAATGTATCTGTATAAATAAATCCAACTTCTCTTTTAGGTACTGGATTGTTGAATTTTCTAATTAAATTTAATTTCTTCTTTTCTTTAATATATTGCAAAGTAAGATATGGCAATAAAGTCATCCCAAATTTTTGTTCAACGAGTTTTATTATAGTATCAAGATTACCACTCTCAAAAACAACTTTATTGCTTTTTTCAATCCAATCATATTTATTACTTTTACATACAGAAAGAATTTGTTCTCTCAGGCAATGCCCTTCTTTAAGGAGTAAAAAATCATTAACATTCAAATCTTCTATATTAATTTTATCTTTCTTAATCAATTTATGATCTGGAGGAAGGAAAGCAACAAATGGTTCATAATACAATGTTTCTGTTAATAAATTTCCATTATTTGAACGTAGTGCAATTATTCCTAAATCAAAATTATTTTTTTCTAAACCTGATATTACTTCATCAGTTGTAACTTCATCTATTACTAATTCCACGTTTGGATATTTTTTTGTGAAATTACTTAAGAACATTGGTATCAAATAAGAGGATATTGTAGGTATTACAGCTATTCGTAATGTCCCTGCGAATTCACCTCTTTCAACCTGAAGAATAACATGGAGTCGTTCCTTCTCCTTTAATATTTGTTTTGCCTGTTGAATTATTTTTTTACCAATTTCTGTTGGTACAATAGGTTGCTTTTCCCTTCTAAAAATTATTACACCAAGTTCTTCTTCAAGCTTTTGAATTTGCATACTCAAAGTTGGCTGAGTCACAAAACATTTATTTGCAGCTTCAGTGAAACTTCCATATTTCTCAACTGCTAATAAATATTCTAACTGAGTAAGGGTCATCTTTATTATAGAATTTATCTATACAAAAATAAAAATTATTGATTTGACTTATGATTCTATTATGTTGAAATTACATCACAATTTTTAATAAAAGATGAAAAAATTTTATCGGTGATATTTTTTAGTAAATGAAAATTAAGTAAAGGAGGTTAACTACATGAGTAATCAACAAACAACAAGCAAATGTCCATTCCCTCATCATGGCATTGCTGGTACAGGCACAACCAACAAAGATTGGTGGCCTAATCGACTAAGATTATATATACTTCGTCAGCACTCTCCTTTATCCAATCCGATGGATAAAGAGTATAATTATAAAGAAGCATTTAATAGTCTTGATTACTATGCACTCAAAAAAGATTTGGAAGAATTAATGACTCAGTCTCAAGATTGGTGGCCTGCAGATTTTGGTCACTATGGACCTCTTTTTATTCGAATGGCGTGGCATGCAGCTGGAACTTATCGAATGGCTGATGGAAGAGGTGGTGCAAATGGTGGTTTCCAGAGATTTGCTCCGTTAAATAGCTGGCCTGATAATGCTAATTTAGATAAAGCTCGTCGTCTCCTTTGGCCAATTAAAATGAAGTACGGAAATAAAATTTCCTGGGCAGATTTGTTGATTCTTGCTGGTAATGTTGCAATGGAATCAATGGGATTTAAAACTTTTGGATTTGGTGGCGGAAGAGAAGATGCATTTGAACCAGATGAAAGTGTGAATTGGGGATTTGAAACTAAATGGCTTGCTGATGATAAACGCTATGTTGGTGAACGTGAATTGATTAATCCGCTCGCAGCTGTTCAAATGGGTTTGATTTATGTCAATCCAGAAGGACCTAATGGAGTACCTGATCCTGTTGCTGCTGCTAAAGATATTCGAGATATCTTTGCAAAGATGGGAATGAACGACGAAGAGACTGTTGCACTAATCGCAGGTGGTCATACATTCGGTAAAGCTCATGGTCAGGGTGATCCAAAATTAATGGGACCAGAGCCTGAAGCTGCAGATATTGAACAACAAGGCCTGGGATGGAAATATAATTACAAAACTGGTAAAGGTCCCGATACTTTAACCGGTGGACCGGAATTAACCTGGACCACTACACCTATAAAATGGGGACACGATTTCTTCAAACATCTTTTTGAATATGAGTGGGAATTAACTAAAAGTCCCGCAGGTGCTTATCAATGGGTTGCAAAGAATGCCGAACCAATTATTCCAGATGCTCACGATCCAAACAAAAAACATCTACCAGGTATGTTAACAACAGATCTTGCATTAAGATTTGATCCAGAATATGAAAAAATTTCTAGACGTTTTTATGAAAATCCTGATCTATTCGCAGATGCATTTGCAAGAGCATGGTTCAAACTTACTCACAGAGATATGGGGCCAAAGTCGCGATATCTTGGACCCGAAGTTCCTGAAGAAGATTTGATCTGGCAAGATCCAATTCCTCAAGTAGATCATAAATTAATTGATGAAAAAGATATTGAAGAACTGAAGAAAAAAATTTTATCAACTGGGTTATCCATTTCTGAATTAGTAAGAACTGCATGGGCTTCTGCTTCCACTTATCGTAATTCGGATAAAAGAGGTGGTGCTAATGGTGCAAGAATAAGATTAGAACCACAAAAAAATTGGGAAGTAAATAATCCACCACAGTTAAAAAAAGTATTGAAAGTTCTGGAAGACATACAATCTGAATTTAATTCGGCGCAAAAAGATGGAAAGAAAATTTCGCTTGCCGATTTAATCGTTCTGGCAGGTTGTACTGCAATAGAAGAAGCAGCTAAGAATGCAGGGTACAATGTTAAGGTACCTTTTACTCCCGGGAGAATGGATGCTTCACAAGAACAAACTGATGTTAACTCTTTTGCATATCTTGAACCAATTGCAGATGGATTTCGAAATTATGCTAAAGAACAAGTTGCCCATTGTGCTGAACATGTATTGATTGACAAAGCTCAGTTATTATCTCTTACAATTCCAGAAATGACAGTTCTCATCGGTGGAATGCGTGCATTAAAAGCTAATTATGATGGTTCAGATTATGGAGTGTTTACTGAAAGACCAGAAGTTTTAACAAATGATTTCTTTGTAAATCTTTTAGATATGAGCACAGAATGGAAAGCTGTTGATGAGAAGAAAACAAAATTTGAAGGTTATGATAGGAAGACAGGAAAATTAAGATGGAGAGCCACAAGAGTAGATTTAATATTTGGTCACGATTCTGAACTGAGAGCAGTTGCTGAAGTTTATGCTTGCAATGATAACAAAGAAAAATTTGTAAGAGATTTTGTGTCCGCATGGAATAAAGTAATGATGCTGGATAGATTTGATTTGCATTAGTATTTAATCACATTTGAACCTACTTACGACGTTCATAAATAATGAATTAAAAATTTAAAAGCTGTAGACTTTGTTCTACGGCTTTTGTTTTTATAAACTATCAAACGGACTCTTTTTTTCTTTACCGACACGTGATTGATGTGATTATAAATCTGAGTTGTTGATAAGTGTTTGTGACCAAGCAGTTCCTGTAT
>CALDZP010000023.1 GCA_937944105.1 uncultured Ignavibacteria bacterium | reverse complement strand
CCTGACCCGTTTTCAGAAATCTCTCTCTCTTTGTAGCTTCTGAACGAGTTGAATACTCTTCATAATAAACTAATTCCCATGGAATCCCTGTTGACGTGAAATGTGATTTCCCTAAATTATGCTCTTTTATTCTTTCAGTTAGATTCTGTGTTTGCCCTATGTATCTTTTATTTAATTTTTTGCTATATAAAACATATACAAAATACATGGCGGAGAGGGCGGGATTCGAACCCGCGGTACCGGTTTATCCAGTACGGCGGTTTAGCAAACCGCTGCCTTCAGCCACTCGGCCACCTCTCCACAAATTATGAACTAAACAATCTTTAATGAACGAAGAATTAAAAAGATATTGCAAAAATAAAAATTTGATTTTCTATTACAAAATTATTTATCCACGAAGCTTATCTAATAATTCGTTTATTCTTTTTGCTTCACCTTTGCTTATGTTCATTAAATAAGAATCCATTTCCTCATCCATCTGATCTATTTTTGCTAGAAGCTTCAATCCTTTTTTTGTAATTAATACATCAACTTTCCTTCTATCACGAACACAAGCTTTTCTTTCTACTAAACTTTTTTGAATTAATCTATCCACCAAACGAGAAACATCTGACATTTTATCCAGCATTCTCTCTTTAAGTAATGTTATACTAGCTGGGGAAGGATATTGTCCTCTTAAAATTCTAAGAATATTAAATTGTTGAGGTGTAATATCAAACTCTGTTAAAATAGATTCTATTTTACTTATAAGCCAGCTGTGAGTAAATATTAAATTCACAGCTAGCTTATGATATTCATTTCTAAACGACTCTTGCTTTATTTCCTCTTCAAGTCGCATTATGATTGTTTTGTTAGTTCAACATGAATCCTGAGTTTCACGATTTTGTCCACAACAGCACCACCTAATTCAGTTAATGCGTTCCACTTCAATCCATAGTCAAATCGATTTAATTGACCTGTTACATTGAAACCAGCTTTTAAATTTCCCCAAGGATCTTTAACTGTTCCATTGTAAACAACATCAAGAGTTACTTGCTTTGTAACGTCTCGAATAGTTAAATCACCAATAAGTTTATATTTATTCTTACCAACTTTTTTGAATGATTTGCTAACAAATTTCATCTCAGGAAATTTTTCAACATTAAAAAAATCATCAGAACGTAAATGATCATCTCTTTTTTCATTATCAGTAAAAATACTCTCAACTTTTGCCGTGAAATCTATTTTAGCATTTTCAAAATCATCTCTATTAGTGATGACTTTTATATCAAAATCCTTGAAGTAACCTTCTACCTCAGATATTAGAAGATGAGTGACCGCAAAACCAATCTTTGTATGAGCTTTATCAACTACCCAGACTGATTCTTGATTCTGAGCTGTCAGAAATGAAAATGTTACAAAAAGCAACAAAAGAATTTTTATTGACTTCATTTTAAGTTCTCCTTTTTTTTGATTAATAGTTATATTCTTTTGTTGCATAATATGTTATAACATTAAATGTTGCAACACATATTTTTTTACCTATAAACAGAGTTTAATCTATAATATTGAATTAAAGAGATAGCTATCAAAGTTTGTCCTTAACATTACTATAGAATCTAATCTCAATAACCTTCTGTTTAGAGTCTGTATAAACTTTAAATGAGCCTCTAATCAAACCAGAAACTTTTGGTGTAAAAATTCCTTCTATCGTCGTGAATTCACCTGGATTTAATTCATACTTATCTATTGTTAGATGAAGATTATCATAAGGATTTTCAATTTTCAAAATTTTAATTTTTTTATTTGTTCTATTAATTAATTGAATTAAACTTTTTTTATCTACACCTACAATTGCATTATCAAACACCATGTATAATGGAGTAACCTCCACTTCAACTTGAACGGTTGCTTGAATTTTTAATGTATAGATTGGTGAAGGATTATCTTTTTCATATACATAAATATTTTTCTCCTGGAAGCCAATAAATCCCTCTGAGTTAAATTCGGCTGTTATTTTCACTTTATCATTTGGTTTTAAAGTCTTTTTAGATAACAAAGTAGCAGTACAACCACACGAACTTTCTACTTTTTCAATGTTGAGAGTCTTTTTTGTAACATTTTTTAGTTCAAATGTGTGCTTAACAATTTCACCCTTTGTAATTATTCCAAAATTATGAACATCAGTTCCAATTGGTTGTAACTTTTTCTGAGCTGGTAAAGTAATTGTAAATAGGAATAGTATTAAAATATATGTCCTCATTTTTCATTCCTTTTTTCTTAAATATACTTATCTTAGTCATAAAATTTATAGTATTCGAATGAAAAAATTAAAATATATTTACTTTGGAACTTGTAGCTGGAAGTATGATTCGTGGAAAGGATTGATTTACCCTGAGTCTAATAATTTCAATTACCTTAAAGAATACTCTAAATATTATTCTACAGTAGAAATTGATCAATGGTTCTGGTCACTTTTTGGTAATAAAATTAAATTGCCTCTTCTTAAAGATGTAGTTGAGTACAGCAGATCAGTCCCTCAAAATTTTAAATTCACAATTAAAGCCCCAAATAGTATTACTTTAACACATCATTATAGAAAAACAAGCAAAGATGAATTTAAACCAAATTTATTTTTCTTATCAACAGAATTATATGAAGAATTTCTAAGCTCAATTAAAGAACTTCATCCTAAAATTGGGTTAATTATGTTTCAATTTGAATATCTTAATAAACAAAAAATGAGTTCTCAAATTGAATTTTTAAGTCGGTTGAAAAATTTCTTAAAACAAAGCTCTCCTTCTTTGCCCCGAGCTATAGAAATTAGAAATCCAAATTATCTCACTGAATCATACTTCGATTTCATAAACGATATGGGGATTTATCATGTTTTTATACAGGGATATTACATGCCACCAATTTGGAATTTATATTCTAAATTTAGAGAAAAAATTAAAGGAAAAGTAGTTATTAGATTACTTGGTCCCGATAGAGATAAAATTGAGGAAATGAGTAAAGGTGAATGGAACAGAATTTTATTCCCAAAAGATAATGAGTTGAAAGAGGTCGTTGAAATAATAAAAGATTTAGAAAAACGTAGAGTTGAAACTTATGTTAATGTAAACAATCACTACGAAGGATCTGCGCCTTTGACAATTCAGAAAATTCAATCATTAATTTAAGTGTTGATTTACATTGATAATTTTTATTTAATTTTGTGATGTATCATAATGTTATACAATAATGTGAATAAATTATAGTTCAAAAGAGGAGGTTATATGTTATTTGTAATTCTATTTTTACTGTTTGTCTTTTCTATATTGATTTTTATTAGGACAAGAGGAATGGTCCACAATCCATTTTCAAAATATTCCATTGTAGGAATTATTTTTTTTGGTTTACTTGCATTTGGTCAATGTTTAACGGTGATACCCGCAGGACATGTTGGAGTAGTAGATTTTTTTGGAGTAGTTTCAGATAATACATTGAAATCAGGAATTAATTTTGTTAATCCATTTGCACGAGTTATAAAATTTTCAATTAAAACTCAGGAAATAAAAGAAGATATGGATGTACCGTCTAAAGAAGGACTGACTGTAGGTTTAGAAATCTCTGTATTATTTCACCTAAATCCTGAGAAAGCTTCTCTCGTTTATAAAACACTTGGTGAAAATTACGCTCAAATAATTTTAATTCCTAATTTCAGATCAGTTTGTCGTGGAGTTACTGCAAGCTACGAAGCCAAAGCACTTTATACTTCTGAAAGAGAGCAACTTGCACAAATTATTAAAGATGAATTACAAAAAAATGTTGGTCCACGAGGAATAACAATTGAAGCAACACCTTTAAGAAAAGTTGTACTTCCAGAGGGTTTATCAAGAGCAATTGAAGCAAAATTACAAGCCGAGCAAGAAAGTCAAAGAATGCAATTTATTCTTCAGAAAGAAGAGCAAGAAGCCCAAAGGAAAAGAATTGAGGCTAAAGGGATTGCAGACTTTCAAGATATTGTCACAAGAGGAATAAGTGAACCACTATTGAGATGGAAAGGAATTGAAGCAACTGAAAAATTAGCCGCATCCCCAAATTCTAAAATTGTTATTATTGGTGCTGGTAAAGATGGTTTACCAATTATTTTAGACACAAAATAATTAATTAATATGCAAACATTCTTTGAAAAATATTCTGGAAGATTTTTAGCTTTTATTGCGTTGCTTGCATTTTCAATATTTATTATTCAATATGGATTTTATATTTCCGATGAATTAAATAATTTTCTTAATGCCGTAAATTTTGTGGTATTTTTCCTGTTTATATTTTATCAAATTGGTAGGATAATTTATGCCGAGGATAGAAAAAGTTATTTGAAAACGAGGTGGTTCGATATCCTAATATTAATTTTGATAATAGTTCACACAATTTTCTTTCTACTTTTTCCAAAATTTTTTACAAGAATGGCAAAATTCTTCCAGGTTCTTGATCTTAATCTTTTTTACATTATTGTTATTCAGATTTATATACTAATCAGTTTAGTAATTAAATCGGTAAGGCTTAGTCACATAATCGCTGAATATAAAATTCAACCAGCAAAAATTTTCTTAATTAGCTTCTTATTGATTATTTTTTTTGGAACTGGATTATTATTACTTCCCAAATCAACTGTAAACGGAGATATAACTTTAATTGATGCTCTTTTTACTTCGACAAGTGCAGTTTGCGTAACTGGATTAACCGTAGTTGATACAGCAACATATTTCACAAGATTTGGTCAGCTTGTTATTCTTGGTTTGATTCAAATTGGTGGTCTTGGAGTGATGACACTTACAACTTTCTTTGCTTTATTCTTTGCTGGTGGTTTAGGGATTAAGGAGAGAGTCTTAATCGGTGATTTAGTTGAAGAAGAAAAATTGGGTAAAATAAAATTTACTTTAATACAAATTATTTTAACGACTTTTATTCTTGAGTCTATTGGTGCTTTATTGTTTTTCTACAGTATGAAAAATATTTCTATGTCTTTTGGCGAAAAAGTTTTTCATTCAATTTTCCACTCAGTTTCTGCTTTTTGTAATGCGGGTTTTTCAACTTTTAGTGAAAATTTGATGTACGACGGTTTAAGGTACAATTATCTTTCAGTTGGCACAATTGGTACACTAATAATTTTAGGTGGAATAGGATTTCATACTTTATCGAATATTGGAGAAATTTTATTTATACCTTTTAGAAAAAAATCAAAAAAAATCAGACTATTCTCTTCTCAAACTAAAATTGTTTTAATTACAACAATCTTTTTGATAGTGATAGGTTCAATTTTAACTTACTATCTTGAAAAAGACAATACTCTTAAAAATCTAACTACTGATCAACAAATATTAGCATCAATTTTCCAGTCAATAACAACCAGAACAGCTGGCTTTAATACAATTCCGATCAATAATATTCTAATTCCAACCTCACTAATCTATATTTTATTAATGTTCATTGGTGCTTCTCCTGGTGGTACTGGAGGTGGAATAAAAACTACAACGGCTTTTATCAGTTCTCTTGCTATATATGATTTCATAAGAGGAAAGAAAAAAATAGAAATATTTAAACGTCAAATTCCAGACGAAATTATACACAGAGTATTTATCAAAATTGCTTTCTCTCTCGTTTTTCTTTTTATTACAACCATCTTTCTTACACTTACAGAACCATTTAATTTAATTGATATCTTATTCGAACAATTTTCAGCCTTCGGTACTGTGGGACTTTCCCGAGGAATTACTCCTTATTTAAGTAACGCAGGTAAATTAATTATAGTCTTATTAATGTATATTGGTAGAGTTGGACCAATTACATTCCTTACTTCTTTTTCAAAAGAAATAACCCCACCAAAATACGATTATCCATCAGAATATATATCAACAGTTTAAGGAGAAAATAAAGTGGCAAAAAAAATTGCAATAATTGGTCTTGGTGATTTCGGAATGAATTTAGCAAAACATCTTACTGAAAAAGGTGCAGAAGTACTTGCAATTGATAGCGATTTTGACAAAGTGGAAGAAATTAAAGATTCAGTAGCTGTTGCAGTAAGACTTGATGCGACTGATGAAAAAGCTTTGAAGGCTCAGGGAGTACAAGAAATGGATGCAGTCGTAATATCAATTGGACAGGAATTTGAAAGTACCATACTCACAGTGATGAATCTCTTAAATATTGGAGTTAAAAGAATAATTGCCCGTGCTACAACACCAATTCACAAAATTATTCTTGAGAAGGTTGGTGTCCATAATATAATTTCACCAGAAGAAGAAGTAGCTGATAAATTAGCGAGTTCATTAATGTACGAAGACGTGCTTGAGTGGATTAAATTGGGCAATGAGTACACAATTGCTTATATACCAACTCCTGAAATCTTTGTAGGAAAAACACTTCAAGAACTTGACATTCGAACTAAATACAATGTTAATTTAATTACAATTAAAAAAATTACTAAGGTTATTAATAAAGCTACGAAGCAGGAAGAAATAAAAGAAAAAATTCTTGGGGTACCTGGACCAGGTACAGTAATTGAGGCGGATGATATTTTGATTATATTCGGTAGGGAAAAGGACATAGCAAAATTAATTGAATAAAAAATCCCTGAATAATTTTTATTAAATCATTCAGGGATAAATTGAAATTTATTTACATTATTAATCAGCTTTTGATGCTACTCTTATTTTATTTTCAAGTTGAGCAATCAACATTTCAAGATTCTCAACATTACCCTTTTTTCTTTTTTCTTTAATTTCTTCTTTAAATTTGGAAAGCTCTCTTTCAACTTCTTTAACATCTATATCTGTGGATTTAATTAGTGAATCGCTTACAATTGTAACTCTATTTTTAAGTACCATTACAAAGCCACCATTGGTAGCAAAACGAAAAGTTTCATTTGATTCAGTAATAAATTTTATTTCACCAATGGTAAGAGTACTAATTATTGGTGCATGATTATAAAGAATTTGGAAATTTCCAATTTCGCCAGGAACTGATACTGAATTTATCTTTCCAGAAAAAATTATTTTACTTGGTGAAATAATTTCTAAAAAAAGAGTTTTATCACTCACTTTGTAACCTCTTTGCCTGTTCAAGAGCTTCTTCAATTGTTCCTACCATATAGAAAGCTGCTTCAGGTAAATCATCATATTCACCTTCAATAATGCCTTTAAATCCTTTTATGGTATCTTCGAGTTTCACATAACGACCTTGCCTACCAGTAAATTGTTCAGCTACGTGGAATGGTTGAGAAAGGAACTTTTGTATTTTTCGTGCCCGTTGAACAATAATTTTATCTTCATCTGATAATTCATCAATACCTAAAATATTAATAATATCTTGCAAATCTTTATAAGTTTGTAAAATTTCTTTAACTTTTTTAGCTACATAATAATGTTCATCACCTACAACAGAAGGTTCAAGTATTCTTGAAGTAGATTCTAATGGATCAACTGCGGGATAAATTCCAAGTTCCGCAATTTGTCGGCTTAAAACAGTTGTTGCGTCAAGATGTGAAAATGCTGAAGCTGGAGCTGGATCTGTTAAATCATCTGCAGGGACATAAATTGCCTGCACAGATGTAATCGAACCTTTTTTAGTAGAAACAATTCGTTCCTGAAGTTCACCCATTTCAGTTCCCAGTGTAGGTTGATAACCCACAGCCGATGGCATTCTTCCGAGTAATGCACTTACTTCACTACCAGCTTGTATAAATCTAAAAATGTTATCTATAAACAAAAGAACATCTTTACCTTCTTCATCTCGAAAATATTCAGCAATTGTTAAACCAGTTAATCCTACTCTCTGACGTGCTCCAGGTGGTTCATTCATCTGACCAAATACTAAAGCAGTTTTACTTAAAACACCAGACTCTTTCATTTCGAGCCATAAATCATTTCCCTCACGAGTTCTTTCTCCTACCCCAGCAAAAACAGAATAACCTCCGTGGTATTTAGCAATGTTATGGATTAATTCCATTATAACGACAGTTTTACCGACACCTGCACCACCAAATAAACCAGTTTTACCACCTTTGGAATAAGGTTCAAGTAAATCTATAACTTTAATTCCAGTTTCGAACATTTCCCTTTTTGTGCTCAATTCTTTGAAATCAACAGCTTCACGATGGATTGGATATTTTTTTGAAGCTGGAATAGGACCAAGACCATCTATTGGTTCACCAATCACATTAAGTAATCTACCTAAAACTTCTGGTCCAACGGGAACTTCAATCGGTTTCCCCAGATCATATGCTTCCATACCACGAACAAGTCCGTCTGTTGAGTCCATTGCAACAGTTCTGACTCTATCTTCACCTAAATGTTGTTGCACTTCGCATATTAAATCTTCTTCTTTCCCTTCTACTGTAACTCGAGGTATCTTAACCGCATTGAGTATCTGGGGTAATTTTCCACCAGAAAAATCAATGTCAACTACAGGACCAATTATTTGAACAATTTTGCCTTTATTCATTTACTTCCTCAATATGTTTTTGTTTTAACCAAAATTAATTTCAAAGTTAAAAAATAATAAATAGTGATTCAAATTAACCAGTCTAAATTTTTACTTCAATAAAATCATTTTTCTCGAAATCGAAACATTATTTGCATATAGAGTATACAAGTAAACACCTGATGATAATCCATCTGCTCTGAAATCGATAACTGTTTTCCCTGCATCTGCTATCCCATCGTAAATAGTTTTTATTTCATTGCCTAATAAATCATATAAAACAATTTTGACTTTTGTTTTTTCAAGCAGTGTAAATGAAATTGTTGTAACAGGATTAAATGGATTTGGAAAATTTTGATGTAGTTCAACTTTATAAGGAATATATTTTTCTTTTACTTCTTGAATAACTGGAATAGTAAAAATCCCTGTTCCACCCAAATCATTGTATCGTCTTTTAAATTCTTGCATATATTGATTTGCAATGAAAATATCTTTTATGATCAATGTATTCTCATCATTAACTTGTTCAGCAGCATTAGACCAATTATGTGAACCAGTAATGACATAGGGATCCAGATTTTGCCATGAAGCATCAACTATTCCATATTTATGATGTAATGTACCAGATAAATTGTAATCAAAAACTTCTCCATAGTTTTTTAAGAAAAGATATTGAGAACCAGAATCATTAACATTATCTATAATTCCTCTCAACTGGGCACCAGAATTAACTCTCGAAGCGATTGTACTGGCAATGTCTGATCGTGTGAATGTTAATAAAGCAAAATAAATAGATGAATCCGCTGTATTTAAAGTGTTTTTAATTTTTGTTGTTGTTTGATCTGTAGGACTGAAATATAATTGAATTTCTTTATTGGAAATTGTGAAATAGTGTGGAGTGTTATCGGACTTAGCAGGTCCAAATTTAGCTTGAGTGGAATTGGGAATATCTGTGTTACTTCCCCACATTTCTTCAAACTCTTTCGTATATGCCTGAGCAAGTTGAAAATCATTTATTTCTATTACGTTATTTAACCATGCACTTTCATCAGCAGAAAGATTCCAGCTTCCAGTCCATACCCAATCATTTGCGGGATTAGAATCACGACCATCAAAGATAAAAAATTTGTTATGCATAATTCCATCACCAGCGGGCCTTTTGCTTATCAAAAATCCTTGATTTATTAATTGTTGCATTGAATTCTGTGTTGTACGTTTATCATAAACAATTCTAACTTTAACTCCACGATTTCTAGCAGCGATAAGCGCATTAACTATTGTTGGTTGATTATAAAAACTATAAACGCACATGTCAATTGAATACTCAGCAGAATTAATTCTTTCTAAAAGTTTTTCAGTTAAATTGACATTTCCCATCGCTTCATTTCCTGGTATTGCAACTGTATTATCAACAGTCGAATTAAAATAAACATTAATTTTTCCAGTGGATGTTCCATTGGAAGAAGTAGTAACTGTCTCAAGTGGACCTTCACTTGTTCCGTATTGATTAGTTGAATAGACTCTATAATAATACCTTGTAGCTGGTTGAAGGCCTGATACAATAATTTGATGATATTTGGTCATTGTTTGATCAATAAAAGAACCTATCTCTAAATCTTGTGTAAGACCATATCTTACTTCTGTATTACCTTCATGCATTGTCTCAAAATAAACTTTGAAGGAATTTTGGGTTATTTGAGAAACAACAATTGGTTTTAGAATAAATGGTTTTAAATCAGTAACAATGTCATAAACACTTCTTGGAAGAATTTGATAAGAGCTTGCATCATAAGGTGGATTAGTTTTAAATGCCCCAAGAGCGCCAATTACATCAAATTTTCCTGAAGGTATTGCCTGACCAACAAGATTAGTTCCATTCACAATTCTTAAAGTCATTGAACCTGTTGAATCTGTTATTGTATAATTTGTATTTCCGTTCCAGTTGCCCGAAGCAGATACTGTTACATTATTGATTCGAACTAACATACCTTCGTACGCTTCATATCCATTCCAATCTTGAGACTTAATATCATTTATGGTCAAAATAAGAGGATTAACAACCTTATTTGAATCAAATTTTTGAAACGAATAAACTGGATCAAATTGAGTTAATCCACGAAAATGAGTTAATTTACCTGTCACTGCAACCGAATCCCCTATTTTTACAGAAGCAGAGAATTGTCCACTTCCTCTTGCATATATAGCAATTCCGGCTGTATTATCTTGAATGTATGATGGGCTATTAAACTCATTTCCAACAGTAACAATACCAGTAATAGTATAAATGTTTCCTGAATCAATTGGAACACCACTAGAATTATTAAATCTTAGTTGAGAAATAGGTGTGTAAGTTACTTGCGCAAATCCAACAAAATTTAAAAAAAGGACAAAGGAGACTAAAATTTTTTTCATTGAACATACCTTTATTTTATGTAATATTCTATAAATCGGTGGAGAGAATAAATCTTAATATGCGATTATTACCGGAATCACATATGTATAATGTTTTATCAAAAAATGCAACACCTTTTGGATTCTTAAAAAGTTTACTTCCACCAAATGAATGCATTTCAGTGCCATATTGATTGAATTTAAATAGACTATCTTTTTCGCTATCAATCACATAAACATTGTTATTATTATCCACAGTAACATCTTCGGGTTTTCCAAATTTATCAATTTTCAACATATCAACTCTTGGATCACCTGGTTCAAATTTACTGACATATCCTGCGTATTCATTAGTCACAATAAATTTGAGCCATTGGACTTTAAAGTTTGTATTTCCAGTTTGAGTTGTAACTATATCATAATTTTTACGATTGAAAGAAGTAATTCCAGAAAGCTCATTAATCGACATCAAACCACTTCCTGTTGCTTCGAAATTTGGTAACCTACCTATTAATGAATCACGAATTGTTCCATCAGAATTTTTTATTTGAACAAACTCAAGAATTGCATTATCCGGATCTATGAAACTTGAGTTATCAGGACCAGTTCTGGTAACAAGGTAAGAGTTATCATAAAAAATAGCCACGCCTGTATATCTACGGTGCTCTTTTGAAAAATCAATTGAAGTTTTTGGTAGCAATCTCTGTAATTTGACTTGATTAAAATTATGTTGAACACTAAATAAATCGGCTTTATAAAGAGCACCGAAAGTTTTTGTTACTCCATTTATAGTTGTATCAAATTCAGCGCAGATAAATAAATTCAATCTATAATCCTGAGCGAGAGCGATAGGATGTTTAACGTTAATTGAGCCAATGAATTGACCGGCAAGATTCAAAACAACAACTCGATTATTATCAGTATCTGCAATATAAATAAAAGGTTCACGCCCTACCATAATATCGTTTGGATTATTAAAACCAGTCCATGGTGGATTGATCAAAACATAAGCTGTATCTGTAGAAGAAGTTCCTTGTCTTGCTCTTGATGTAAATTCTGTTAAATCTAATTTTTCTCCACAACCAACTAAAAACATTGCAAAAAGAATGAATAACGAAAATTTATTCATAATTATATTCCCAGAATTATTGAAAATCTATGTGTATTCCCCAATCGAGAAAAACTATTGTAAGCATAGTCGAAAGAGAGACTTGCAAATGAAATAGGTGCTTTAATACCTGCACCGAATGAGAATTTTTGTTCGTCAACATTTAATTTGTAACCACCTCTTAATGAAAAAATGTTTTGCCAGTTATATTCGAGTCCAAGTGCTAAATTTTCTGAATTATCATTAGGATGATTAATCTGTATGGATGTAGTTAACTTATGATTTTCTGTATATATAGGTTCTAAGGCAAAACCAATCCTGAACATAGTCGGTGGAGAAAATGATTGAAAATCAGAAATCTTTTTACCATTTAATAGAATAACCTCACCCTTAGGTGCCATATTACTACCAAAATTAGAAACAACAACGGAAAATCTTGATGTACCTAAACCTGTCCAGTAATAAGTTCCTAAGTCAAAAAGGAAACCATCCATGTGAAGTTTGTCTAAAGTTTCACGTGCATATTTGATTGTAAATCCAAAGCTAAATTGTTCAGTAAACTTATGAGCGTAAGAGAGTCCAATTGCAAAATCACCAAAAGAGAAATATTCACCAGTTCCGAACGGCATAAGTTCAGTGGTAACCTGCATATCATCCATGTGGAGTGAAATAAAAGATATTCCAACAGCATCGACATCACTAATGTGATGGACATAACCTACAAATTCATGTTTAATGTCCGCAATCCATTGAGTATGAGAGAAGATTGCTTGATGTTCAGAAAAATTAACAATTCCTGAAGGGTTCCAATACAAAGTTGATGCATCATTAGCTATAGCAATAAAAGATTCTCCCATACCTACAGCTCTACCACCTACACCAATTTTAAGAAATTGCATTGTTGAAATACCAGCTCTTTGTCCACCCAATACAGGTAATAATTGCCCTTTCATTTGATGGAACATTATGAAGACAATCAAAATTATGTATAAACAAAAATTCTTAAGTTTTAAATTCATATTAGAACCTCACTGTAATTCCAGCTTTTATATTTCTCCGTGTTAAATATCTTGCTGGATTAAATGGATATGGATCAAGTGGAGCTTGATAGCTTGGGTACAATGGATCATTCCAGGTTAATGGAGTTGGATCACCATATTCATAAGCTTTTCCAGTTACCGGATTTATAATAGCAGAATTTTTGAAATCAAATACATTATTTACTTCGACTCTAATTGACCATTTTAATCCACTTAAAGTAAAGAATTTTTCAAAATTTAAATCAACCCAGAACCAATCTTTTCCAACTGCGCCATTTCTATTTTTCCTGTTGATGGAATAAACAGGTCTACCATCTTCAAGATATTGACCAGTGAAAATGTACGGCGTATATCTTTTACCTGACTGATAAAAGATTCTAAGATAAACATTATAATCGTCAAGAATTCCCGAACCAAAGTTAAATAAAGGTTTATTTTTTTCAACATAAAAGTTTAAATTCACCGAAGCCTGGAATGGCCGATCCCATATCATATAATATTCTTTAATTGATTCATCAATATCACCTCTCAACACAAGAACTCCTTCATCAGCACTTGAACTTTTTCCGGTTGCAATCGAGTACGATGCAGAAAATGAACCATTAAACCATCTTCCAATTCTCTTTTTATATTCTACTTCAATACCTCGTGATCTTGCATAATCTTGATTAACATAAGTTATAAAACTTCTCGAACCAAGTCTTGGATCTTGAATTCGTGCGGTTCTTGTTGATACATAATCAAAAATATCTTTGTAGTAAGCAGTCAATGTGAAAACATCATCTAAAGTAAATTGATTCCGAATTCCTAATTCATATGCAACAGTTGTTTCAGGATTTAAATCTGGATTACCAAATTTTTGAAATGATGATTTTGCTGCAGCAGGTGTCATTTTTGCATAGACAAATTGTGGTCTTGGCCATTTACTGAAATGTCCATAACTGAAAAATAAAGTTTGATTGTCAGAAATCGGATGAGAAATACCAAGTCTAGGACTCAATCGGGCTTTCATCCTACGACCGAATAAATTATATGTTTTTTGCATATATCGTTTACGAATTTCATCAGGGATTGTAACAACTTCTGGATTTTTTACTGCATCATCGACAAATTTCCCCGGTAACCAAAAGTCGAATCTTAAGCCAAAATTTAAAATCATTCCACTGAAATTTATATTATTCTGAGCATAGATTGCACCTTGTGCAGGATAAACTTTATAAATATCATTATTTAAACCAAGTTCTCCAATCCATGGTTTATAAATATCAATCAGTTGCATTTCTCTAACACTTAAATCAAATCCTGTTTTGAATTTACTCTTTTCAGTAAATAAAGTTGTAAGATCAAACTTAAAATTATATTCTTCTACATGATGATCATGCCAGGTGAAGGGATTACCAAAGTCCCAGAATCCATCTCCAGGAATTACACCAATTGTATCTCTATTTGTGTTAAAATATTCAAGTGGTGGATTTGTAATGTCCTTTGGCTCTCGATAGTCTTTCCAATCAAGTCCGTTTGCATCAGCTCTCAAATGAGTGAAAAATCTTGAAAGCTTAACTTCATAAAAAGTTTTTGCACTTAAAGTATGTGTAAAACTAAAGATATGGAATAAGTTATTATGAGTATAAACATTTGCATTATCGAGATTATATTGAAATTCGTATTGATAACCTGGACTTGGTTCGACGTATTCAAGATTTGTCTGGAGTGATTGAGAGTTTTGATTTATACTGACTGACTGATTAAAGGAGTAAGATAATTTAATTAATGGATTTATTTTCCAGGTTAACTTTCCCAACCAGAAATATGAATTTTCCTGACGAAGTGCAAATCTTGAACCATAAAATATTGAAGAGTATAATTTAGTAGCTTTTGTTTTTACCCACCCTTGAGTGATACCATCTGAAATTCCCATATAAAAATTTCCATAAAATGTAACTTCACCTGGTATTCTTAAACCAATTGCAGGTAAAACAAAATTTGTAAAAGGTTCGGGTCCACTTAAACTCGCCTCGATGATATCTGAATTAAATGAATAAGGTGAATTTTTATTAAATCCAAAATGATCTTGTTTCCATGATAGAGTACCTCTAAAATCTTTACCACCTTCTCTAGTTCTAACATTAACAACTCCTGATGTAGCCTGCCCAAATTCAGCATTAAATCCTCCAGTTATAACTTCAATTTCTTCAACAGAAGAAGCGCTTAATTGCAAACCAAAACCTGTCCCTGCTAAAGGATCCTGTATGGAGACACCATCCAATAGAAATGCATTTTCATAAGACCTGCCACCACGAATGTGAACAGCATTATCTGAATAAACAACCCCCGCTTGTTGAGTTACTACATCTTTAACATTTTCAACAAGAGCAACCTCAATGTCTTCCTTTGAGATAGTTTTTCTACTCGAAGTTTCTTCGACATCAATTAAGGGTTTCTCACCTATAACTACTACTTCCTTACCAAGAGTCAAAACCGTTTCTTCCATTTTAACATTTAAAATTTTCCTTTCTCCTGGATTTATTTTTATACCTGTAAATTGTACAAGTTTATAACCAATTAGGGAAACATCAATGTTATAAATTCCGGGGTTTAAATCTTTGATAATAAAATTCCCATTAATATCAGTTGCTGCGCCATAATAAGTTCCTTTAATTACAACATTAACACCCGGTAATGGTTCACCTGTTTTTGAATCGACGACTTTTCCGGTTAATATAGCTTTTTCCTGACTGAAGAGTGTTGCAATCAAAAAGAAGAATAATAAGAAAATTTTTTTCATGGTCTAACTCCAAATTCATCAATAAATACCTTTCTGAAAAATTCTTTTACATTAGATTGACCACCGTTAAGTCTATGCAATGGTAAACCAATAAATATCCTTCTTGAATCATTATCTTTAAAACCAATAATTGGATTACCAGAAACACCTAAAGTATAAAGTTTTGTAGCAGCTGCTGAACTTGGATAAAAAGTCCTAATTCTGGCTACTGTTCCCTGATTATCCCTTTGAAGGTCTGGATATCCAATAGCCTGTCCCTCAGATGTGACATTAACAGGTGTATTAAATGGAATAAAACTGATGGGAGTCTGTGAAACACTATCTATTGGTAAAAAATCTCCCAAGCTTCTAGTATCAAAAGTTTGTGGAAAAATCATTGAAAGTAAAATCTTGCCACCACTTTCGGTATAATTTCTAATTGAAAGTTGAGCAACTTCAAGTGTTGGATTATTGTCAGTAAACCAAAATACAACCTTAAATAATCTCATAGTGGCGGTGAAAGTTGGATTAATAAATTTAGGTAAAAAGATTCCTGGCGTTGTGGATGTTTTACCAAATTTAATATCAAGATAATCGTATTTTCCCCCCAGTGAAATACTATCTAACATTTTAAGGTAGAATTGTTCGGCATTATCTGCAATGGTATAATCATCAATTAATAAAATTTCACCTTTTGGTTTTTTAACATACCAAATTCTTGAAGAATCAGGCATAGAAATAGTTTTACTAAAAGCACCAGCAATATCTTTTGCTTTAACATAAAACCTATTGAGTGAATTAAGCTTTAGGTTAGGAAGTTTTAATGAATACGGTTGATTTATTGAAGAGCCAAAGTATATATTAGCTTCTACCACATCAGAATTAAAAGGAGGATTAGCAATAATAGTAATAAAGGAAATATGACCTGGGAGTTCTACAAAATTCGAAGTATCATTTAGAGCAATATAAATTTTATCCACAGTTTCATCACCATCTATATCCGATACTGTCCATGCAAAACTTGCGGCAGTAAAAGTAGTCTCTGGAACCTCTGAATTTTTCTGAAATGAAATTTCAGGAGGTGAATTTTTAATAGGAAATCTAAATTGAGCAGGAGTAGGATCGACATTTCCAATATCAATAAATAATTCACCATCGTCGTAAATACCGTTGGCGTTTTTATCTACAAAAGGTTCTGGTCCAAAATTTATATTATTTCTTATTATTTGATTATCATACTTACTATTTCCATTATTATCTACTGCTGCAACATAAAAAGTGTAATTCGTATCCATTCCGGTAATTGACAAAGTAAAAGTAGAATCTGTTTTCGTTGTAAATGCCCATGGTTGATTTTCCCACTTAATATAATAACCAATAACAAAACCATCGGGATCGTCACCCCACCAGAAAATGCGTAGTTTGCTCTTTTGCTTACTTATTGCATCAGTTGAATCAGGGAATAGAAAAATTTTAGTCTCTGGAGGAAGATTTTCCAATTTTGTACCGGTTATTGATTCTGAACAAGAGATATAAAATAAACTTCCTAAAAGGACAAATAAAAAAATTAATTTGCTCTTCATAATCTTTTCTAATTTAATTCATAAATCAGGAGATGCAGCATGAATTTTTCTGCATCTCCCAAATAAAAATTATCTGACTAAAATCATCTTTTTTGTGGATGAAAATTTTTCTGTTTTGATTTTATAAATATAAACACCACTTGACAAATCATGAGCATTCAAGAAATATTTATATAATCCTTTCGATTGGTATTCAGAATTAACAAGCGTTTTAACTTCTCTTCCCAACATATCATAAATTTTAAGTGTTACAATAGAAGCTTCAGGAAGATTGTATTCAATAATAGTAGAAGGATTAAAAGGATTGGGATAATTTTGCTTCAGAATAAATTTATCAGGTAATAATTCATCTTCAATGCCTGTTTGATAACCCTCAAAATCATCATCTTTTCTTGGAACAATTTTATAATTTCCAAATGAATAAAATAAAATGCCTTTGATTGTATTAAACCTATCACCTACATTAAGCGGTATTGTTTTATTTGGTGGAAGATTTAAAGTCCAATTATTGTGAAATCTGTGTGGTCCTTCTTGAGTTTCCATTCTCAGGTTACCCGATCCATCATTAATTAAAACTTCACCGAAATTACTATTCCCACCACCAGAAGGACCAGGATTTCCATCAGCATTAGTATTGGTCACAGTTACATTATTAAATTTTATTAAAACTCCTTCCCACATTTCAGCACTTAGAGTTCCTTTTGTTTTACCACCTATTTCACCAGTTGTGACTAATTGAGCTTGAGGTTCAGGATTATTACTAGAATTCACAACTAAAGAAGTAACAGAGTCGATTGCAGTATGAGAATTTATTTCTCTAATAAGACCTGAGATTGTTACATCCTGTCCTTTCCTTAGTTCATCCCCATAAAGTCCTGCTACCCAGATTCCACTCCATGGGCCTGTACCGTTCTGAATATATGCTCTTCTTGAAACTGAACCACCATCACCTCTTAGATCAGAAGTATCAGCAGTTACAATTCCTCTGACTGTAACTCTATAATTTAAATAGCCACCTAAACCATTACCAAATGGAGCATATTGGACATCTTGAATTGTAAGATCCCGATTTAATACAAGATAAAAATATCTTGATCTTGAAGTATCAACTGGATTAATAGAAGTATTCCCTGCATTATCTACAGCCCAAATAAAATAATCGACTAATGCAGAGTCCTGAACACCTGGAATTGTACCACTCCATGTAGTCCCCGATACTGGTGACATATTTATTTCATTTAATTGACCACCATTCACTCTATATTTAATTTTTGCACCAGCAACAGTTCCATCCATATCAGTGATTGTTGCAGTAATATTAACTGGTTGATTAGGACCAACAGTGCTTAAATCTCTTCTAATGGCAGAAATTGCTGGTGGAATAATTTGTCCTACTTTATAATCATTTGGATAAACAGGTCTCAAAACATAACCTTGACTTCCAGTTCCAATAACTCCTCGAATATATTCTAACACCGTTCCATTTACAGGTGGATCCCATGTTCTAAGTTGATGGGTCCTCCTTGTAAAATACCCCGATTGATCATGAATAAATAATTTGTTTCCACTGGGATCATTTATTGCAAAAGTTCCATTTGAAGCATTGGCATCGGAAGTAATTACATTTCTAAATTCAACATACATTCCTTCATATTTTTCACCAGTAACTAAATTTGGTGTAGTTCCACTAACAAAATCAGAAATATTTACAAGCACAGGTGAAGGTCTAGAATCTTTCTGACCAAGGATTTGCACCGATGAGGTCAGTAAAACCGCAAGTTGTGTTTGACGGTAGGTTGTACCAAATTCTTCGATTCTTCCTGTAATAGCAACGATCATACAGGTATCAAGTAAATCAAAATAAGTTGATTGTCCAGCTACACTTGTATCGTGTTGAATAACATTTAAACCAGCCCATTCATTTAAGCTATAGTTTGTATCAGCAATATATGTTTGCCATCGAGCACCTGCCCACATAATTGGTCTTCTGGTAGTATTTGGATTATCGAGTGGAGAAACCATCACAACTCCAATGACAGTAACAGTATCCCCTAATTTTGGTGAGTTATCTTTACCTGCTGCTAAAGAATCTTGAGGTTGAAATTGAATATCTCTTATGGATACAATTGGATAATTTGATTGACCAAATAATTGAATTGTTATGATCAAAAATGATAAAACAAAAATCTTTTTCATTACTTTACTCCTTTATTTAATTACTAAAAACTTTCCTGTTTTAATTTTTCCGGTCTTTTTATCTTTTACTGTAAAAAGGTAAAGTCCCGATGCAATTGCCTGATCATACTTCGTAATTAAATCCCATGCATGTTCACCGCCAGATAAAATTTGATTTCCTTCTTTTGAATAGGTTTCAAACCATCTAATATTACTTCCGTTATAATTTTTATTATGCTCCAGGACATCTACAATATCCCCCGCTAAAGTGTATATTGTAATTTCACATTCCTCGGGTAAATTGTAAAAATATATTTTTCTTTGTCTTTCCTGCGGTCCATCCCAGATTGCACCTGCATAATAAGGATTAGGGTAAACACCAATTTCAGCTTCATCAATAGATTTTGGACTTGTTCCCGGAAATACCCTAACCGATGTTGCTATTGGACTACTTTCAAGACTTTCAATATTATTCTCAATATCACCTTTATCAAATGCTGTAATTGAAAAGATATATTGCCAACCATTTAATAAATTATCGAATTCAAATTTATAGTAATATGCAATTGAATCACCATCAAAGAATTTAGGAGTTGGTAATTTTATATAATTAAAACCTGTGTTATAACCAAACTCGTTTCCTGCACTATCAAATTCTGCAACTTTAATTAATAATTGATTTAAGTCCTGAGCCTGTGTTAAATCTGCTCCTGCTTGAGATCTATAAATCCGATATCCTTCAAAATCTTTTTTACCTGAAAGAGGATCAATGGATTCTTCTGCTGATTTATCCCAGTAAAGTGTAACTTTTTTATTTTCAGGAACCACTTTAATTCTTGGCGAAACGGGAGGTTCAGGAAATCTGTACTTTGTGTCATATACTAATTGTGCCCAATGTGCATTTGAATAAAGAATTTTACGTTGAATTTCTGTATCAAACATAGCAGGTTCGGTTCCATATTTTTTCGCACAAATTATGGCAAAAGTTACATTAATAGAATCACCAGGTTCTAATCGAACAAATGGACCTGTGGAAACAAGAAAAGATCTATTGCTGGGAGTTAATCTTAAAGGATCAATTCTATCGCGTCTTAGCGACTGAGAGAGTTTTTCATATCTCTGATTGTCATCTTGTGGTGAAAAATATACGGGATCAGTTGTATTTCTAAATTGCCATGATTGAAAATAAGCTGTATTTACTTGTGGGACCGAACCAAGATATTTTACTGCAAAATAAGAATCTGTAAATCCTGGATCTCCATCATAATCAAATTCATAGCCAAGTCTTAAAGAATCAATATATCCATTGCCACCATGTGTATAAAACGGAGAACCTACTCTCGGTGAAGTGATGTTAGTATTTCTTACCACAGCATCAGTCCATAATCCAACATAAATGTTTTCAATTGTTTTATTTGAAACATTTTTTATCCAATAATTCATTATTACAAAAAAATCAGCAAAAGGGAAATTCCAGGCATAAGTTTCCTGCCTAACTGAAATCCCAAGTGGATTGTGGTCAGGTATTATTTCACCACTGAGTAATCTTGTGGAAGTATCAGAATACTCGGCTATAAAATCTTGATGGCTGATAGCTTTGGGATCATAGAATTTACTTGTTAATAACGAAGATCTTTCAATGATTTTGGATTCAGGAGAATTGGTAAATTCAAATCCTCCACCTCTTGTACCGACTGATGCTGCATCAACTGAACCAGTTGTAACTCGAATTTGACCATCAACAATTCCACCAACCCATAGACTTCCATCAAAAATATGTTCAATACCGCTACCTCTTGGATATTCACAATTTGGTTGTCTGGGCCAGAGAGTAAATCCATGACCATACATTCCAAAATTCGTGATCGTCAAGCCAATATTGCCAACATTAGTATATTTTGAATTATCATCTTTTAATACTTTAGAAAGTTTTTGATGGTCCTGTGCAATGAGTGAAAAACAAGATATATAACTTATAATTAAAGATAATATTGCTTTTTTCATCATCTTTTCACTTAATTTTGTTATTCAATATAAATATACCTGAAAGGTTTTTCAAACCAACTGATATATTTAATGAAATTAAAAACTAACAGCCTTTGTAAATAAAACAAGAATTTTTCCTAATATTAGTTATCTATAAGATTTTTGATATTTAATCATAAAAATTTTTATTCACCCATAACTTTAATAATAACTCTCTTTCTTCTCTGTCCATCAAATTCAGCATAATAAATCTGCTGCCATGGACCTAAATCGAGATGACCATCTGTAATTGGCACGATAACCTCATGATGGATTAATAAACTTTTCAGATGAGCATCTCCATTATCTTCACCGGTTCGATGATGTCTATAATCAGGTTTATAAGGAGCCAGTTTTTCAAGCCATTCGTCAATGTCTTGAATTAAACCGCTTTCGGCATCATTTACATAAACACCAGCCGTAATATGCATTGCACTAACCAAAACCATCCCTTCTTTTACTCCACTCTTTGAAACGGCTTCTTCAACCTCTCGTGTGATGTTAATATATTCTCTTCTTTTTTTTGTGTTAAACCAGAGATATTCAGTATGAAATTTCATTTTTAACCTCTACTTAGATTCTTTGCTAAATTGCATTAGATAAGCTTTAATGAACTCATTAATTTCACCATCCATTACGGATTGAATGTCAGAAGTTTCATAATTAGTTCTATGATCTTTTACAAGATTGTATGGATGAAAAACATAAGATCTTATCTGACTACCCCATTCAATTTTCATTTTAGATTTTTCAATTTCATTTTTTTGTTGATTTAATTTTTCAAGTTCAAGTTGATACAGTTTCGCTTTTAGTAATTTCATTGCATTGTTTCTATTCTGAAATTGTGATCGTTCACTTTGACAGGCAACAACAATTCCTGTAGGAATATGTGTAATTCTCACAGCGGTTTCAACTTTATTTACATTTTGACCGCCTTTACCACCTGAACGATATGTATCAATTTTTAGGTCAGCAGGATTAATTTCGATTTCAATTTCATCGTCGACTTCAGGAATAACAAAAACTGCAGCAAAAGAAGTGTGTCTTCTTTTATTTGCATCAAATGGAGAAATTCTAACCAAGCGATGAACACCACTTTCAGCTTTTAGATAACCATATGCATATGGACCAACTACCTCAACAGTTGCGCTTTTAATTCCTGCACCTTCACCCTCAAGAATATCCATTATGTTCATTTGAAAACCATTCCGTTCACCCCATCTAAGATACATTCTCAAAAGCATTTCAGCCCAATCCTGAGCTTCTGTCCCACCAGCACCTGAATGAATTGTTAAAATTGCATTTTTAGGATCATCTTTTCCGCCCAGCATATTTTGAAATTCAAGTTCTTCAATTTGTTTTTCGTATAAAGTAATTTCTTTTTCAATTTCTGGAAGGAAATTTTCATCTTCTTCTAAATCTGCAAGTTCGATTAATTCAGTTAAATCTTTTCCTGTTTTTTCAACTTTCTGAAATTTTTCTATAATCTCTTTATTAGTTTTGATTTCTTGCAAAATTTTTTGAGCGGATTTTTGGTCTTCCCAAAAAGATGGTTCCTGGGTTTTATTTTCTAATTCCTTTATTAAATTAATTCTTTTATCAATGTCAAAGATAACCTCGTAAATCTACTAGTCTTCGATTTAATTCATCTAATTGTCTTCTTTGTTCTTCGTACATAAATCTCCCGATTTTTAAATACAAATTTACGAATAAAATTAATTAAGGAGCAGAATAATCATTATTAATACAATTTATAAATCTAAAATTGAACGAAGAAATAAGAATTATAAGTGTGATTGTAATTATTTTTACCTAAACTTGAAAGCTAATTCTAATAAATATTTTACTTTGGAGATGCATATTCATTTTTATGAGTAAAATCCAATTTTAAATATTTTATTCGATGTTATATAATTAAAACGCTATTCAAATTTAGTGATATCAAATTAAATTATTTTTCGGTTTCGATTTCTATTTCCATTCTCAACAAAGCTGACGCTAAAGTTTTACCCTGCGCATCGTGCTTTAGAGAAACTGTTCCACCTCCACCAAGAGCATTATGAAGAATGAAATTAAGGGCTCGAATATTTGGCATTTCATATCTTTCAACTTCGCCAAAACAAATTCCCTGAAAATATTTTTTTACTACATCAACGGTTAAATATTTTTTTAATAGTTCATATCCTTTATCATCATATGCTATAATTCCAATATTTGCTGAATCGCCTTTGTCACCGCTTCTACCATGTGCAATATCAATTAATCTAATTTTCATTCTACACCTCCACTATTTGAATTTGTGGTTTAACCATACTTTTTGGTATCAATGCTGGCCAGTAAGCAACAACTTCGCTTGGTTTTGGTCTACCACCAGAAAATCCGGTAACACCTGGTGGTCCCGTTAAAATTAAAGGTGCGATTTCCCTACCAAATCTTTCAATAGATTTATAATCTTTACCACGAACTGCTACTCGTAATACAACTTCATTAATTAAATCTTCATCGATCTCTTTTGCAAGAGGTCCATGACAGGCATTATAACCTAAAAATTCGGTTCTAATTTCGTCAAATTTTAATCCCAACAATTCGAGTCTTTGTCTTAAAATTTTATCTGCCGCTTTTGCCTTTGTTAATGCTTTCGGCCATGAATATGTTAATGTACCAACAGCTGAATAACCATCAAAATATGAAGCAGATACTTTATAAAATTTTGTTTCTGGTTTGCCCTTTACATTATAAACTTTAACTCTATCTTTACCGACCTGTTCTAACTTAATTGAAGTAAAATCGGCAATGCATTCTGGTGTTATGTAATTTGTTGGGTCACCTATTTCATAAACAAGTTGTTCAGAAACAGTTTCAATAGAAACAAGTCCACCAGTATTTTCATGTTTCGTAATAATT
Organism: uncultured Ignavibacteria bacterium; assembly: GCA_937944105.1. Lineage (GTDB taxonomy): Bacteria > Bacteroidota > Ignavibacteria > Ch128b > Ch128b > Ch128b. The sequence continues at coordinate 8,443 of CALDZP010000023.1, read as the reverse complement.
ATTTCACCATCTGGATAAGCTTCTGCTATAGGGAATCCTATTTCAGCCATGTTTGGGATCGATTCCCAATCACCAAGGAAATTTCCGCCTGTAGATTGTGCTCCACATTCAAGAATGTGACCGGCAACGGTTCCGGCTGCCATTAAGTCGTAATTTTTATAATCCCAACCGAATTCAAAAATCATTGGAGCAAGAGTTAGACCAGTATCTGTTGTTCTTCCAGTGATAACAATTTGAGCACCCTGTTTTAATGCATCAACAATTGGTTCAGATCCAAAATAAACATTAGCAGAAAGGAGTTTATCCTTTATTTTAGAAACACTTTCCCCTGTTTCCATATTTTTTAAATCAATTTCTTTACTTAAAAATTCATCAATTTTATCAAGAATATCATCACCTAAAACAACACCTATTTTCAAATTCTTAATTCCAAGAGACTCAGCAACTTTTTTTACTTCATTAGCACAGGATAATGGATTAACACCTCCGCCATTTGTTATAATTTTAATATTTTTCTCAACACATATTGGCAAAATTCTTTTCATTAAATCAGGAATATCCCGAGCATAACCAAGATTCGAATCTTTCTTTTTTTGTTTTTGAAGAATTGACATTGTAACTTCAGCAAGGTAATCCATGACAAGATAATCAATGTGACCTTTTGTTACCTGCTGATATGGTGCTTCGAGTAAATCCCCCCAGAATCCCTGACCTGAGGCAATGCGAATTTTTTCTTTCAACTTTTACCTCCATCGATTATTTCTAAAATTTTATTTGATATATTTAGTAATTCATTTTCTGAATCAAGATTGAACCAGATTATATTTTGATATTTGCGAAACCAGGTTAGTTGTCTCTTTGCATACCTTCGAGTATTTTGTTTTATTAATTCAACCATTCTTTCAAAACTTATTTCGTTCTTTAAATACTGAATTACCTCTTTGTATCCTACTGTTTGAAGAATGGTATTTACATTTTCTCCATATTTATCTAAAATCATTTTTACTTCATCAACAAGACCGGATTCTATCATCTTATCGACACGGTTATTTATTCTTTCATATAGAATTTTTCTATTCCAGCTTAATCCAAAAAGAAAAATATCATAATCATTTTTTCGATCCCTTTCTTTTTGCAAAGAAGAAATAGGTTTGCCAGTAAGATAAAAAACCTCAAGTGCACGGATTATTCTTCTCGGATTTTTTCTATCTATTTTCTCATAGGTTTCTGGATCTACAATTTTTAATTTTTCTATAAGAAATTCTATTCCTGAATTTTCTAATTCATTTTCAAGACTTTTTCTTATCTGATCATCAGCCGAAGGTCCTTCAAAAATTCCATACAATAAGGCATTAACATAAAGACCACTTCCACCCACTACAACAGGAATCTTATTTTGTTGATGCAAAGATTTAATAACCCTAGAAGCTTCTTGAAAAAATTTCCCCGCATCATATTTTTCATTAATTGAGATGTGATTAATAAAATGATGCTTTACTTTTTTTAAATCATTTTTATCTGGTTTGGCAGTTCCAATATTTAGTTCTTTAAAAATTTGTCTTGAATCTGCAGATATAATTTCTGTATTTAATTTTTCAGCTACAATAACTCCGAGTTTAGTTTTTCCAGAAGCGGTAGGACCCACAATTGCTAAAACTCGTTTTTCCATCCCTCAATTCCAATCAATGGAACAAATTGAAACGCAGGAATTTTTTCAACTTCAAATTCATTTTGATCGATTTTGGTTAATATATACATAATTTGTGATGTTTTTGAACCAACTGGAATCACAAGTCTTCCGCCTACTGCAAGTTGATCTTTTAAAGGTTTAGGAATATCTGGTGCTGCAGCGGTAACTATTATACCTTCATAAGGAGCAAATTCTTTCCAACCAATTGTCCCATCTCCACATAATGTTGCTATCTTTAATCCAAGATCTTGAAATCGCTGGCGAGCTTCTTTGAACAAATCAAAATCTCTCTCAATCGTATAGACTTTAGCACCAAGATAATCGAGAATTGCAGCTTGATATCCTGACCCTGTTCCAATTTCAAGAACTTTCATATTTTTAGTAACCTTAAGGGCTTCTGTCATTATAGCCACAGTTAAAGGTTGAGAAATGGTTTGACCTTTTCCAATTGGAAGAGCTATGTTTTTGTAAGCCTGATGCCTTAATACTTCTGGAACAAATAGTTCTCTTGGCACATTTCTTATTGCTTCTAATACTTTTTCATCACGAATTCCTTGCTGCCTTAATTCTTTTATTAATTTTTCACGCTCTTCTTCGTACATAAAATCACCAAATTTTTTCTAATTCAAATTTAAAGAAAATAGGGATATAAAATTTGCTTTCATTAAATGATAAAAATTAAACTTGAATTCAAAAATTTTTTGTAACCTGAAGTATTTTCATTTCGTAACTGATAAATGAAATTTATTAATTTTAATATTAATTTGGATACAAATTAAATTAATTAGGATTATACTGAAATGTTAAAGGTTCAAAATCTCCATAAAGAATTCGTGAATGTAGTAGCAATTGATAATCTTTCGTTCGAAATAAATGAAGGAGAAATTTTCGGTTTACTTGGACCAAATGGGGCAGGGAAAACAACCACAATTCGATGTTTATTGAACATTATTCAACCTGATAGAGGTAATATTATTTTTAATGGAAGTAAAAATTATAACATTAAGGATATTGTTGGTTATCTGCCTGAAGAAAGAGGACTTTATACTAAAAGTAGAGTGATAGATGTTCTTTTTTATCTGGGAGAATTAAAAGGCAAACCAAAAAGTTTTCTAAGAAAAAATATTTTTTATTATCTGAAGAAACTTGATATGGAAGATGTACAAAATCGAAAGATAAATGAATTATCAAAAGGTAATCAACAGAAAATACAATTTATTGGAGCGTTAGTTGCCGATCCTAAAATTTTAATTCTCGATGAACCTTTTGCTGGTCTTGATCCGATCAATCAAGAACTTATCAAAGATCTGATTAAGGGTTTTTTGAATGAAGGTAAAATTGTAATTCTTTCAACGCATCAAATGGAAATGGCGGAAAAATTGTGTAATAAAATAATTCTAATTAATAAAGGAAAACAAATACTCTATGGAACCTTACATGAAATTAAACAAAAATTTGGTAGACTTAATCTTCATATAAAAGGAACAAATCTCGACGAAAATCTCAAAAATTTTAGTGAATTTGAATCAATTGATTTATATGAAAATTATGCTGAAATATATTTGAAAGATCATTTTGATGTCAAAGAAATAATACAAAAACTTTTAATGCACTATGATATAACTTCTTTTGATTTAAAAGAACCGTCATTGCATTCAATTTTTCTTTCTGCAGTTAAACAATCAGGTGAAAAATTATGAATAAGCTTTTTACTGTAGCAAAGTGGGAGTATCTTGAAAGAATTAAAAATAAAAGTTACATTTTCATGACTTTCTTTTTTCCCCTTATTATTTTTGGATTGGCTCTCCTACCAGCTTTACTTGAAAGAGAAGAAGATTTATCCACAAAAGTTATTGGTGTCGTATTAAAAAACATCGATATTTATGATGACCTTGAAAAATCTTTACTTGATTATAAAACTAAAGATGGTCAACCTACTTACATTCTAAGAAATATTAATTCTGGAATTGATGATCCCAATAAAATTTTAGAGACTGGAACCAAACTCATTAAAGAAAAAGCAATTGAAGGTTATTTATACATTGAAAAAGTTTCATCTGATTCTTTCTTGGTTGAATTTTACACTGAAAAATTTGCCTCTATTAAAGATATTGCGAGATTTGAAAAAGTTATTAATCAAGTTTTAATAAATGAAAAACTTAAATTAATAGATTTAGAACCTGATAAAATAAAAGGGCTAACCAGGTCAGTTTCTCTGAAACTTGTCAAGCTCTCGGAAAAAGGCAAAGAAAAATTTGAAACAGAGAAAGTATTTCTTGGTACTTTTTTCTTCATATTGTTTTTAATGTTTTCACTTATTATGTCAGCAGGATTACTTGTAAGAAGTGTTGTTGAAGAAAAATCAAACAGAATAATTGAAATTTTACTTTCCTCCTGTACAACAAATGAATTGATGGCTGGGAAGATTTTAGGATTAAGTGCTCTCGGTCTTACTCAAATTTTAGTCTGGATAGTCATTGCAATTTCTGCTGGGGGACCTGTTATTCTTAACTATATACAGGTACAGGATTTTGGATTATCGCTTATTTATTTTATTCTCGGTTATTTATTCTACGCTTCTTTGTTCATTGGAATTGGTTCAATTGCTAATAACGAACAAGAATCACAAACCATAATGAGCTTGCTATCCGTGCTGATTATGATGCCCATATTTTTATCTTCACTTATTTTTGAAAATCCAGAATCTACAATTGGAACTTATTTATCATATTTTCCTCTTACTACAGCTCCAATGATGACAATGAGAATAAATTTAATTGAAGTTTCATCTATTGAAAAGCTCATAACTCTTTTAATTCTAATATTATCAATATTTGGTTCTATCTGGTTTTCGGGTAAAATATTTCGAGTTGCGATTTTGAGTTATGGTAAAATTCCCAACATCGCTGATATATTAAAATGGTTAAAGAGTTAGGGATGTTTTGGTTTTCTTTATTTTTTTCGGTTATTCCAATATTATTTTATCTCTATATTCTCTGGTGGCTTGATAAATATGAAAGAGAACCAATTAAACTTGTCCTCATACATTTCTTATGGGGAATGATTGGAGCAATTTTTTTAAGTGGATTATTCAGTACAATATTCTATAGATTCATTTTGTTAAAACTTTTAGATCCAGAATTAAGTGAATTGTTTGCAACCATTATCTCAGCACCTTTAATTGAGGAAGCATTCAAAGGAATTATTTTAATCTTCACTTTTAGGAAAATAAATTTTGATAATCTTACGGATGGAATTGTTTATGGTGGTTCAATAGGACTTGGCTTTGGAATGACTGAAAACTTTCTTTATTTTTTCTTTGGAACTAATTCCTTTTCTGATTTAATTTACCTCGCGATTTTAAGAAATCTTTTCTCAGTTTCGACACATTTTTTAGCATCAGCAACATTTGGAGCTTTTATAGCAATTAGTAAATTTAGACCTATCAAGTCAAAGATTACTTATATTTTGTCAGGTTATATAGTTAGTGTTGGTATTCATGCAATTTGGAATTTTACAGTTTCATATAGCTTTACGTTTTTAGTCGGAATCTTTTTTATTATCATTTCTTTAATTGTAATGTTTGCCTTACTTCAATTATCACTCTATTTTGAAAGAAATATTCTACTATATGAAATGAATGACGAAATACAAAATGGTTATTTAAGCGATAAATTTGCATCCATAATTCCAAATTATAAGCTCAGAAATTTACCTGGATGGATAGATGAACATTTTAGAAAAGATTATATAAAAATCGCAACTACATTAGCATTTAGAAAAAACCAATTAAAATATATTCAGAAGAAAGAATTAAAAGAAACATACGAAAATGAAATTATTAGCTTAAGAAATAAACTAATGCAGCTCGAACATGAATCAAAAATAATTTCAAATTCAAAGTAAAAAATTTATTACTTATAAATATTTTTGATAAAAAGGTAAGTATAATTGAAAAAAGTTTGTATTCTTGGCGGTTCATTTAATCCTATACACATCGGACACCTAATTTTAGCTAATACTGTACTTGAAGAATTATCTCTTGATGAGATTATTTTTGTCCCCTGTTATATTCAACCTTTGAAGTCTAATATTGATTTTGCATCAGCAGATCATAGACTTGAGATGATTAAAATTGCAATTCAAAATAACTTAAAATTTACTTTTTCTGATATAGAAATCAAACGAAAAGGGAAATCTTATACTGTAGATACTTTAAGATATTTCAAAAGAAAATATGATAATTTGTATTTTGTGATTGGTGCAGATAACATTAAAGAATTTCACAGGTGGAAAGAACCTGATACAATTCTGAAAATTGCAAACTTAATTGTTACAAATCGTGGTGGTATTAATATCCGAATACCAAAAAAAATTCGTGGAAAAAAAATTATTACATGCTCAATCCCGCAGATTGAGGTTTCAAGCACAATGATTCGTGAAAAAATAAAAAAAGGACAAAGTATAAAATATCTGGTTCCTGAAACTGTGGAAAATTATATAATTCAAAAAAATCTGTATAAATAATGGAGGTTCAATGAAAATTCTTGTAACTGGTGGTGCTGGTTTTATTGCATCACACATAGTAGATGCACTCATCGACGAAGGACATGAAGTTGTTATAATTGATAACTTAACAACTGGTCGTGAAATAAACATCAATCCAAAAGCTATTTTCTATAAAATTGATATTCGAGATGATTTATCTTCAATTTTTGAGAAACATAAATTTGATGTTGTTAATCATCATGCCGCACAAATTGATGTACGAAGATCAGTTAACGATCCTATTTATGATGCAAATGTTAATATCATAGGAACACTTAATCTTTTACAAAACTGTGTTAAATATAATGTTAAAAAATTTATGTTTGCTTCAACTGGAGGGGCTGTTTATGGCGAGCAAGACTATTTCCCGGCTGATGAAAATCATAAACAACAACCTCTATCCCCTTATGGAATTTCAAAATTAGCAGTGGAAAAATATATTTACTTTTATAAAGAAGTGCATGGGTTGAAGTACACAATTTTAAGGTATGCTAATATCTACGGACCACGACAAAATCCACTTGGCGAAGCAGGTGTTGTTTGTATTTTCCTCGATAAAATTTTAGCTGGTGATCAACCTATTATCAATGGAAGTGGTGAACAAACAAGAGATTATGTTTATGTAAAAGATGTTGTAAAAGCCAATCTTTTAACTTTAAATGATGAAGAATCAGAAATTTATAATGTAGGAACTGGAATTGAAACCAGTGTAAATAAATTATTTGAATTAATTAACGAAAATTTTGAAAACAAGATAAAAGAAGTTCACGGTCCCGCTAAACCCGGCGAACAAATGAGAAGCGTTATAACTTCAGATAAACTATTTAAAAAATTTGGCTGGAAACCATCAACATTACTCAAAGATGGCTTAAAAGAGACAATCAACTATTACAAATCAATATCTATCCATAAATGATTAATAACTTATTTACGAAAATTGCAGAAAAGGATAAAAGATCAATAGCCAGAGCTCTCACTGAAATTGAAAATAATTCAAAATTATCAGAAAAAATTATTGACGAAATCTCATCGAGCTTTGGCAAATCTTATCGAATTGGAATCACTGGTCCACCCGGTGCAGGTAAAAGTACTTTGACAAATGCACTTCTGAAAAAATTAGTTGAGATGAATTATTATGTCGGTGTAATCGCTGTTGATCCTACATCACCTTTTACTGGTGGTGCTCTTCTAGGTGATAGAATTAGAATGTCAGAAATTGGAACTCATCCAAATGTTTTTATTAGAAGTATGGCTTCTAGGGGTAGTCTTGGTGGACTTACAAAATTTGCATCAGAGGCTGGTGATGTTTTTGACTATGCTGGTTTTGATTTCACTATTTATGAAACTGTTGGTGTTGGTCAGTCTGAACTTGATATCGCTAATAATGTTGATACAACGGTTGTTGTACTTGTTCCTGAATCAGGTGATTCTATTCAAGCTATGAAAGCAGGTTTGATGGAAATTGGAGATATTTTTGTAATGAATAAAGCTGACCGTGCTGGAGCTGATCAAGCAGTGGCTTCTCTGCAATTTATTTTATCTTTCAGAGAACATAATGAAAATAGCTGGCTTCCACCGATTATTAAAACAATTGCCTCAGAATATAAAGGTATAGATGATTTGTATAATAAAATTTTAGAACATAAAAATTTCTTATTAAAAAATAACTTATTAGAACTCAAAAGAAAACAAAGATTTAAAACCAGAATTAAAGAGTTAATTTCAAATCAATTGAAAAAAGAATTGTGGACTCTCGAAAGGAATAATTTATTAGATGAAAATATCAATTTGATTTTTGAGAAAAAATTAAAATTATCTACCGTTGTCAATCAATTAGTTAATAGTTTCAGAAACAACAATTAACAAACTCATTTTTTATGTTTTATATCTTAGATAAAATACATAATAAGCAATTAACAAAATCGCATTTAAAATCATTTTAATAAAATTGAATTCATTTAAATTTTGAGTCAATTCAAATTCCAATATAGCATCAACAATAATTATCATCTCATTTGCAAGAAGTAAAATCAATCCAAGAAATGCATATTTTGATCTGAAAAATCTCTCTATTTGACTCAATTCTCTTTTCAAGGCATTAAAATTTAATATTCTAAAGAATTTTATTTTTTTTGTTATTTAGTCTCAGTTCTATTTATAATTGTCTTTGGCTATTTAGAGTTATCTTTTAATTCCAAAAACTTA
>CALDZP010000022.1 GCA_937944105.1 uncultured Ignavibacteria bacterium | reverse complement strand
AACTTCATTGAAAGTTCAGATCTTGAGTTTAGCCCTTCATCCGCCACAGGTGGACACTGAACCCCCGCTTGCGTGTAGGTGCTGTTTGGCAAAGTGTTTTAAATCTTTTGTCCAATATAAAAAACATATCCATAATAATCTTTGTATTTTAATAGAGCTGTGCTTCATGTTTTTGATTTGCAATTAAGTCATCAACAGTTTTATTTCCTTTATATTTTTTCAAAAACAATTCTTGAGCTTTAACTTGAGGAATGTAAAAATTATCTGTCCATCAATTTTCTGGAATAATAAATGTCGCCAAAGGTATATATACAGATTCCTGAAGTTGTGCTACTTTATTGGGAATAGTGTCAATTTCAGAATAAGCTCTCATCCAAAATTCCTCAATCTCATTTGGTCTTTGTTGAGTAAACCAAGAAGCTTCAGTAACAGCAATATATCCAGCTTTTTTGATAAATTTATACCATTCTTTTAAACCTCTCTTAAAGCCAATATTGTAAATAGCACCTTCAGACCAAATTAAGTCAAACTCTTCATTATTGACTGATAAGTTTTCCATTGAACCAACAATTCCTTTAATTCTACTTTGTAAATTAAGCTTTTTAGCGTTCTCATTCAGTTTATTGACAAAATCGGGGAATAAGTCAACACCCAAAATATTTCCTACTGAATTTTGTGCAATTGTTATTGTTTGTCCTCCTGTTCCACATCCAATGTCTAATATGTTTGACTTTTCACTTAAATTTGTAATAAAACTCAATGCTTTCTTAGTTGCTTCTTCACTTCCAGGTCCTTGTCTTTCTATTGCTAAAAAATATTCACAAATTAAATTTATGTCAAACTCGTGAATTGATTTGTTTTCATTTTCCATAATTGTTTATTGTTTTGTGTTGTTTAACATTTTGCATAACGTTTGCGGATAAAAGAAGTTGCCGAAGCGAAGCGTAGGCAATTTGGGTAAGGCTCTGCAAGAGCCGAACCGTTTATCCGCTGTTATGTGCCCCGAGCCGTCAGGCGAGAGTGCAACGTGGCAAGGAAGCCGAAGGCTTCCACAGAGTTCGAAAACCTGCCGTAAATTCCGTTGTTGCCGTAGTTTTTTCTTATTTTCAATCATTTAATTTTCTCCGTAAGGGCTGAGGGCTTTAGTAACTTATTTCTTGAAAATTAAGGTTGTTTTCCTCCAATTCATATTCAATGTATTTTATTGGCATGCACCGACTATTTTTTTCGTTAAATTGTTTAAAACTTTCTATAATTTTTTTATAGCTATCCGATGTTTTGTTGGCTATTTTTTTAGAAATTAAAACAGGTTGTATATCGCTTATTCTGTTTGGAATATAGTATTGTTCTAACCAATCAATGTATCTTTGTATCTGAATAACATTGTCCGGATTTGCTTCAACGGATTTTAGTTCAATAGGTAATATTATCCTTTTTTGACAATCATTATTATGTACTAATGAAATCATCACATCAATTCTTTGCATTCCTACGCCGCAAGAAACTTCATTTCCCAACCACTCTATTTTATATCCACTATTTAATAAGGATTCATCCAAGCTCTTATTGGTGCCTCTCCCAATATTCTGGACAATATATGCCTGTAAATGAGTTTCAAATGCTTTATTATCTCTGTATTTTTTAATCAATCTTAGAAGAATATTTATGTTTTCTTTTCTTCCCGTGTAATTATGTAATGTATTGTTTTGTTTTATTTCTTGGGTCTGAACATCAAAAGAAAATTTTTGTCCAGAAAGTGCTTGACGATTATTTTTATCTCTTAACAATTTAAAAAGTCTTTCACTCTCATAAATTGTAATCATTGTATTTCCGCGATTACCCTTTAATTTTCTATAGATTAAACTCCAAAGCATTTGATTGGGCGATTGGATATGCTTTATTTCGTCTAATGCTTCCCATTCTGTAACACCTTTTGCATAAACTTCAAAAGGTTCAAGTAATGTCCTAAATGTTAAAGATTTTTTTAATTCATTCTTTAAGAATTGCCCAGAATCGTTATTGTCCAAAAAGGATAAATCTTCTTTAGCCTTAAAAATTCCGTAAAACTTACCTTCCCAAACTTTTTCAGAGTAATTTTGTTGTAAATAAAAAATAATAAAATCACCTTTTCTGATTCTTTGAGAGTCTGCAATCATTCCCACCAAATTATTTTCGGTTGTATGATTCAAAGTTGTGTTTGAATTGTTATTAAAATCAATAATGTTATCCTTCGCACCTGTTCCTGCAAAAAGATATTCTAAATGATACTTGAATGTAGTCGTATCTACAATAAAAACATGTGTTGTCATTTTTTCACCTTCTTAAATAAAAATATATATTCATGTTTGAAAACGTAAAATCCTCCAACTAATGCCCTGTATCTCCATAATTCTTTTTGATTCATTTTTCCCTTTGTCTCCTCAAAATTCTTAATAATTATAGATTTTAAAATATAACCCCTCTTTAACACTTCATTCATAGTATAAAATGCTAAAGGAATCCATTCACCCTGTGAATACTTATCCCCAATTACTAAAGCAAAATATCTCCCTTTATCTAAAATCTCGTATGTGTTATCTACAACCTTGCCAAACAAATTTAGAAATTCTTCAATGCTTTTAGCGTTTGATAAATCTTTACTATTCTTACTAAACTTTATAATATCCCAATATGGTGGGTGCATAATTAAAAATTGAACAGATTTGATATTTCTCTTTTCTAATTCTTGTTTAAAATCCAATTCTGTGCTATCTGCATTGATAACTTCTGTTCTAACATTAAATTTATTTTCTTCAGAATCTATGTTTTTATTTGCTATAGCTACTACCTCTGGCAATAACTCTACACCAATTCCATTTCTTCCTAACCTTTTACATTCAATTAGTGTAGTCCCGCTTCCTAAAAAAGGATCTAAAACCCACTCGCCTTGTTTAGTATATCTTCTTAAGAATTGATTTGGAATTTGTGGTATAAAATTACCCCAGTAACCAGCATTGTGGGCACCTGATTTATCTCGTTTATCTAAAATCCATAAACTTTCAGTTAAAATATCATCATACTCTTTCCAGCGATTTAAGTTTAAATCATTGATTTTACTTGTTTTGATTTCAGTTAAACTTTTTTTGAGTCGGTTAATATAATATTTTGCTCTTTCTATAGTTTGGGCATCAACTATTTGGTTTAAATCCTCTAAAAGTACATCTTTATTTACTTTTACAGTATCACCATTATAGGAAATATTTAATAATCCTAAATTATCCTTTCTTGGATTTTTAATAATTTCAATAACTTTTAGTATTTCAAATTTTATTTTGTTATTTTCCTGTAATTCTTCAATTTTAGATAAAACTTCCAAGAACATATCTTTATTGATGATAGCTTCTGTTTTCCAATTAGTTTTTTTATCAGAATTGCTATCAAAATCAAATAAGGTTATATTATTATTTTTCATATTAACCGCCATAATATAAAGTAAGAGTTATCATTATTATAAATCTTTTTCTTTTTAAGTCCATAAAGCCACCGCCCTCAAAAATAAGAAAAAATTTTGTTTAACTTTCGTTAGATGAAAGTTGCGTAGCAATTTCATTCTCTCTTTCCGTCCTATGAAGTTAAACGAAGGCAACAACATCGTCATAATTTACGGTCTCCTTTCCGTGAAAAAGCAGGTTTTCGAATTGCGCATAACGTTTCGCAGCTTGGCGTAGTGGCGGGTTTCGGAGCACAAAACTGTCAACCAGCACTACACCTGAATAGAAACACAAAGCTTTAAGTTTGCACGCCAGCCCGCCTGACGCAAAACCCGTGTTATGGGCTTGCATTGCTATTTTTTTAATTTTTCAACCGTCTGTTTGACTGCTGTTTGATTGTCAGTTGGATAATAATTAAATTTTCTAATAAACTTGGTGCTGTCAAAGTAATAATCTCTATCGTATTGATAACGCATCTCATACATTTCTTTCAAAATTGGGACAAAAAGTCCGAGAGCTTTCATTCCCCAAGCTGGTAGTACTTGGTATTTGTTGCTTTTATTCATCTCTTGTGCA
>CALDZP010000021.1 GCA_937944105.1 uncultured Ignavibacteria bacterium | reverse complement strand
TCAATTTGATAAAGATCTAGATTCCATTAAAATTATTTTTCAACCAGATGAGAGTTTGCAACCACTCTCCCTTATCAATGCCGATAAAATTCAACAAGTTTTGATTAATCTTATCCGTAATGCGGGACATGCGTCCCCTCCAAAAAGCAAAATTGAGATTGAACTTTTGAGAGAAGAAAATTATTGGTTAATTAAAATCCGTGACTACGGAAAAGGTATTCCCGATGAAATTAGAGAAAAGATCTGGGAACCATTTTTTACCACCAAATCAAGTGGAACTGGTTTGGGTCTTGATATTTGTAAAAAAATAATAGAAAATCATAATGGTATGATATGGTTCGAATCGGAGATTGATAAAGGTACAACTTTTTTTGTTAAACTTCCTGTACTGGTCAAAGAATGAATCAAGCAATTAAAAAACTTTCTCGAAAAAATTTAGAAGCGTTAATTGAAGCATTTGAATATATTTCATCACAGCTTAATCCTGATGAAGTTCTAAAATTAGTCCTTGAACAAATTTCTCAATTACTTGATGCTGAAGCAGGCTCAATCTTTTTAATTAATGAAAAAACAGAAAAACTTGAATTAAAAGTCGCCACCAACCTTTCCAAAAAAGAAATTGAGAAAATTAAAGTCCCTCTTGGTCAGGGTCTTGCTGGTTTTGTAGCTGCTAAAAATCAACTTGTTAATATCACAGATGTTTCTAAGGATGAGCGGTTTTATTCTCACATTGATAGCATAACTGGATTTAAAACGAAAAATATTCTAACCGTTCCACTTAAAACTTCTGAGAAAATTGTTGGTGTTATTCAGGCTTTAAATAAAAAAAATGGTGATCACTTTTCTGAAGAAGATGAAATATTACTAACTGAATTTGCTCGATTAGTTGGATTAACTTTGGAAAAAGTATGGTTTCTTTCTCAGCTAATTGAAAAACAAACTATTGAGACAGACTTAAAAATCGCAAGTAAAATCCAGGAATCACTACTACCTAAAAATGAACTTAAATTCAATAATGTTCTTATAAAAGGCTTCTATAAACCTGCAAAATACATAAGCGGAGATTATTTTGATTTTTTCATTATAAATGAAAATGAAGTTTTAATTGTTCTCGGTGATGTTGCAGGTAAAGGTGCTCAAGCATCTTTAATTATGGCTTCTATTAAAGCATATCTTTCGGCAGCAATAGAATCAAAACTTGATTTTAATATTATTGCCAACAACTTAAATAAATTCCTTGCATTTAATACACCCTTTGATAAGTTTGTTACTCTATTCCTTGGGTTAATAAATTTTAATGAAAATTTTGTACAATATTTCAATTGTGGTCACGAACCAGGATTAATCATAAATTCCAAAAAAGAAATAAAGTATCTTCCATCCAATAATATAATGATGGGTGTTTTAGATGATTTTGAATATATACCTTCTTCATTAGCTTTTGATAATGACTCTTTCCTTTTTATCTATACAGATGGTGTAACCGAAGCAAATAACAAAAACAATGAAAGATTTGGTACCGAAAACTTAATAAATATTTTATTAGATAATTACAAAAATCCGTTAAAAATTTTTGAAATACTTCCAGAGTCTATTAATAAATTTTCTGACGGCTTAGATCAATTCGATGATATTACTTTTTTAATGGTAATTCGTTAATTATAACCATTGAAGTCAAAATACTGTTATGAAAATATGATTAATTAACATTAAATTAGCTTAAAATAACAAATATAAAATGATGAACTCAGCTGAATTTAGAATCGAAAAATTAAATGATATATGTAAAATTGAGATATTGGTACATCTTGCTTCTGCCCCTATTGCAGGAAAGTTAAAAGACACAATTGATGAAGTGATAAATAAATATGTCTGTAGAAAAATTTTATTTGACTTATCAAAGGTATGTTTTATCGATAGTTCATTCTTAGGGGCGATAGTATATGCGTATAAGAACCTTTTAAAATACAATGGGAAAATAACATGCATTGTTACCGTTGCTGGTGTTTATGATAGATTCGTGATATCTCAACTCGATAGACTTTTTAATATATATTCTAATTTGGAAGATGGCATTAAATATCTTCAAAACTAAATTCATAATAGACCTTATTCTTTAAGTTAACATGGGTCAATTAGTTGAAGATTTTTTTTCTTTTATCAATTCTGCAATTAATAGCGTCAAACCTGAACAAATCTTCAAAACCAAAGTCAAAATCAATGAAGCATTACTTGAATATGAATTCCTTAGGTTCGATCTGAATCAATTTGAAAAAATATATGTGATTGGTTTTGGTAAAGCCTCTTCGTCCATGGCAACAGAAATTGAAAAGTACCTGTATGATAGAATAGTAGAAGGAATTGTTATCACAAAATACGGGTTTAAAACACCGACAAAAAAAATTAAAATATTTGAAGCAGGACATCCTGTGCCAGATGAAAATACAATTAAATATTCAGGTGAGGTAATTAATTTACTACACAAAACTACCAATAAAGATCTTGTTATATGTTTAATATCAGGCGGTGGCTCTTCTTTATTTGAAGTTTTAACTGAAGGCATCAGTTTAAAAGATTTACAGACTTTAAATGATTTTTTAATTAAACAGAAAATTCCCATCAATCAAATTAATTTCTATCGAAAAAGTATTTCTGAAGTCAAAGGTGGTAAACTGCTCAGATATATTTATCCTTCAACATGTATTTCTTTAATCATATCTGATGTAGTTGGAAATGATCTATCAACCATTGCATCAGGTCCAACATTCATTTCACAAAATAATACTACACCTCAAATAAAAAATGTAAACGAATTTAAACGCAGTTTAAATGAAAATTTAGATGTATCAAGTTTAAATTATTTGATTATGGAAAGTAATTTCGAAAAAGAAATTGTTAAATACTTTCACGATAAAGTTTTTAATTTTATAATAGTTTCAAACAATGATGCTGTAAATTCAGTTATTGAAAAAGCTAAAAGTAATGGTTATGAAGTTTGTTTAGTAAAAAAAGAAATCTCAGATTCGGTCGAAAATATCTCTGATTTTTTAATTAAAGAGTTCAATAAAATCAATCAATTACATGATTCTTTTCGAAATATTATTGTTCTTGGTGGAGAACCATATGTTGAGGTTAAAGCCTCTGGATTAGGTGGCCGTAACTCACATCTTATACTTCACACTTTGAATGAGATCATTTCCAAAAATTTAGAGTTCAATTTCGATTTCTTGCTTGCTTCCGTAGCAACCGACGGGAACGATGGACCTACAGACTCGGCAGGTGCATATATAACAAATCAACTTCTTGAGAAAATTAAATCTTCCAGAATCAATGTTGAAGATTATCTAAACAATTTTGATTCCTACAATTTTTTTGAACAAATCAATTCTCTCATCAAAATAGGTAGCACATTCACTAATGTTGCAGATTTAATCATAGGTTTATTTGAAAAGTAAATTATCAATAAGTTCAACTATTTTAATTCCAGGTTGAAAATTTATAAACATATTCATAGTGACTATATTTTTCTGAATAAAGATTTTTGGTGAATTAAAAGATAATAATCCAATTTTAAAAACATTGAAACGTTTTAAACTTGAACGGTTATTTTGAGAAAAAGAATAAATTTTTTTCATCATCCGGATTGCGATTTATATTTTTTCTTATCATCTTAAGAAAAATTCCTTAACAGCTTCATTCGGTTTTATAACTCTTTGAAATTACTATAAATGAATTTTGTATTATTCAAAAAAACACTCTCGATTGCCATAAAAATCACAAAAAAATAACTGTTAAAGTATTCATTATAATTTATTAATTAAGAAACCCAAATAAAATTAAAACAAAAAACCCTCTGAAGATTTCTCCTCAGAGGGTTTAAATAATACATATAAACTTGTTGATTATTTAATCAACACCATCTTCTTCGTCTGTATAAAATTACCAGCTGTTATTCTATAAATATATGTACCACTTGT
>CALDZP010000020.1 GCA_937944105.1 uncultured Ignavibacteria bacterium | reverse complement strand
TTTAGAATATATTTGCATTACTGATCATACAAAATCATTAGCAGTTGCTGGCGGACTTGATGAAGAAAGAATTTTAAAGCAAATGGAAGAGATTGATAAATTAAATAAAAAATATAAAGGGAAAATAACAATTTTAAAAGGTGCTGAGGTTAATATTAATAAAGATGGGAGTTTAGATTTAAGTAATGAAATTTTGGAAAAACTTGATTTTGTTGGTGTTGCTATTCATAGCCATTTTAATTTACCAAGAAAAACTCAAACTGAAAGAATTAAAAAAGCTCTAAGCAATCCTTATGTTCATTGTTTATTTCATCCAACTGGAAGAGTGATTAACAAAAGACCTCCTTATGAAGTTGATATTGATGAGATAATTGATTTTGCTAAAAAAAATAAAAAAATTTTAGAAATTGATGCTTATCCAGACAGATTAGATTTAAAAGATGAGCATATTAAAAAATGTGTTGAAGCTGGAGTCAAAATGGTAATTGATACTGATGCTCATTCAGTTTTACATTTAGGATTTTTAGATTTGGGAGTCTCACAAGCCCGTCGTGGCTGGGCCTCGTCACGCGATATTTTGAATACCCTGCCGTTCGAAGAATTAAGATCAGCCCTTAGCCCTTAGCCGTTAGCCGTTAGTCATCAGCCCTTAGCCGTTAGCCGTTAGGATGATAAAAAAATTTTCAGAATTACAAGTTTGGGAAGAAGGACATAAGTTAGTTTTAAGAATTTATTTAATTACTAAAAATTTTCCTAAAGAGGAATTATTTGGTTTAACTAATCAGTTAAGAAGAGCAGCTGTTTCAATTACTTCAAATATTGCTGAAGGTTTTTCAAGACATCATACCAAAGAAAGGCTTCAATTTTATTATCAAGCGAGAGGATCTCTTAGTGAAGTTGGTAATTTGATGATTATCGCCAAAGATCTTGGTTATATAGATAAAAATGAATTTGACGAAGTTAATGAAAGAATAAATAAAATCGGAAAATTACTTAACGGTTTAATCCGTAGTTTAAAATTAAAATTGTGATATAATATTATTAAGGCCTAACACCTAACGGCTAACGGCCAGCGGTTGAACCTGAGATGTTTCCCTTAAATCGATTTACTTTAAAGGCGCAGGAAGCATTGCAGAAGGCTCATGATAAGACATTGGAGCTTCATCACTCTGAAGTGAAGGCGGTTCATATTTTGTGGGGTATTTTAAATGTTGATGAAAATATTGTTAGTGATATTTTAAAAGAACTAAAAGCTAATGAATCAGCTCTACTCCATACTTTAGAAGAAGAACTTGATCGAATTCCTAAAATTTTTTCTGGAGGTAGTTTAGCTAATCTTTACCTTTCTCAAGAAGCTTATCAAGTTTTAGATCAAGCCAGCTACTTAGCCAGAAAAATGGGTGACGAATTCATCTCATTAGAACATATTTTAACTGCCTTAACTGAAGTAAGATCAAGCGCTAAATATATTCTAGAAAGATTTGGAATAACCTCAGAGAGAGTCCAAAGAGTTTTATCTCATTTACGAAAAGGTCAAAAAATTACTGATGAGATGCCTGAAGCTAAATATAAAGCTTTAGAAAGATACAGTGTTAATTTGACTGAATTAGCTAGACAAAAAAAACTTGATCCAATTATTGGTCGTGATCGAGAAATACGAAGAATTATTGAAATTTTATCAAGACGGACAAAAAATAACCCGGTTTTAATAGGTGAAGCTGGTGTCGGTAAAACAGCGATCGTTGAAGGTTTAGCTCAGAGAATTGTTAATGGCGATGTTCCTGAATCAATTCAAAAAAGAGAAATTGTTTCCTTAGATATCGGTGCTTTAATTGCGGGTTCAAAATACCGTGGTGAATTTGAAGATCGATTAAAAGCTATTATTCGAGAAATTAAAACCAATGCTGGTAGGTATATTTTATTTGTCGATGAGATGCACACTTTAGTTGGAGCTGGAGCAGCTGAAGGAGCAATCGATGCTTCGAATTTATTAAAACCTGCTTTAACCAAGGGAGACTTTCAGCTTATTGGAGCAACAACCTTTCGTGATTATAAACTTTACATCGAAAGAGATCCCGCCTTTGCCAGAAGATTTCAACCAGTTATTGTTGAAGAACCAAGCATTGAAGATACTATTGCAATTTTGCGAGGACTAAGGGAGAAATACGAACTTCATCATGGTGTTAGAATTACTGATGCGGCTATTGTGGCTGCGGTTAAACTCTCCAGTCGTTATATTACCAATCGCTTTTTACCGGATAAGGCTATTGATCTTATTGATGAAGCCGCGGCATCTTTAAAAATTCAAGTTGAAACAGTACCCGCCGAGATAGAAGATTTGGAAAAAGAAATTAGAAAATTAGAAATTGAGCGAGAAGCCTTAGCTAAAGAAAATTCTTCTAAAAGTGAACTTAGAAATATTGAAACTAAATTAGAAAAATTGAGAAAAGAAAGAGAAAAAGTTTATGAAAAATGGAATATTGAAAAAAGAGCTAATGAAAAATACCAGGAACTGAAAAGAAAATTAGAAGTTTTAAGGATTGAAGCTGAAGAAGCTGAGAAAAATGGAGATTTTACCAGGGTGGCTGAGATAATTTATGGTGAAATTCCCCAAATTGAAAAAGAACTTTCGGAGATTGAAAATAAAATGAAAAAAATTAAAGTTACTTTTATTAAAGATGCGGTCACTGAAGAAGATGTTGCTGAAGTTGTTTCCCGCTGGACAGGAATTCCCGTAAGAAAAATGATGGAAGATGAAGCGGAAAAATTATTGAATACTGAAAAAATTTTAAGTCAAAGGGTTGTTGGTCAAGAAGAGGCAATTAGAGCTGCCGCGAATGCTTTACGAAGAGCCCGAGCCGGACTCTCTGATGAAAATAAACCAATTGCTTCCTTTCTCTTTTTAGGACCAACTGGAGT
>CALDZP010000019.1 GCA_937944105.1 uncultured Ignavibacteria bacterium | reverse complement strand
TCTAAATAGTGAGATTCTCGATCCTGTTATTGATGGTATTACTGGTGGTAATCACAGTGATATCAAAGATTATGAAACACAGGGTTTCAGGGATGCAGCTAAAGTGGATGGGATGGCTCCTGCTTTTCGAAATTCAATTGTTCATTTATATTCAAAGTTGATTTTACAGGAAAGTGAGAAGAAGGATAAAATAAAAGAAAAAAATTTTGAAATTGAACAAAAGATAGAAGAACTCAAAAATAAGTTAGCATTAAAACTAAAAGAGCGGGATGATTTACAGCAAAAAGATTTACCTGAAGCTCAGAAAGAATTTCAAGATGCTAGCAAAGAACTTTCCGATTTTTATAAGAATCCAAAAAGTTTTGTTCGTGAAGAAAAGGACACTTTTTTACAATGGATTTATGGATTTTCCGCATTAACTCTAATGATTTTTCTTTATTTCTTTTACAGCTCAGTAGTTTATTCTGCAATTTTTCGAGATGTAACTATATCGAAATTCACAATTTATAATTCTATTTTTTATCCAAGAGCTTTAGAAGAATCATGGCAAAAGGGAGTTGCTTCATTTATGCTTACAGTTTTTGCTCCTTTTATTTTTTATGCTATTGGAATTGTGTTAGATACATTTAAGAAAAAACTTGATGATCCAAAAAGAAAATTGAAATATTTTACTGGATTATTCTTTGCATTTATTCTCGATTCTATTCTGGCATATCATATCTCCGAAAGGATTTACAACTCAAAAGCAATCAATTCGTTTGAAACACTAAAACCCTATACATTATCTGATGCCTTAGTTGATTTGAATTACTGGATTATAATTGCTCTTGGATTTTGTGTTTATATTTTGTTCGGAATTGTGTTTTCTCTTTATAATGAATTGAGAACAAATTCATTAAAGTATGAAAAGAGCAGGTTAGAATTGGAAAAAATAAAAGAAGAAGCGCAACAAAAAATCAACAGAATTAAAGAGAAAATTTCGTCTGTGAATGATGAAATGAAAAATTGCGAGTTACAGATTCTAGAATTAAAGAAAGAATTCGATAAAGTTTTTTACTCACCGATTGAAATTAAAAAGATTTTATCTCTTTATACAAAAGGCTGGATTACATTTCTTAAACAGGGTAAATATCCCGAAAGTCAGATAAAGGAAATAGAAAGTGAATTGAATAACTTTTATGTAAAAATTGGAGTAATAAAAGATGAATAAATTGATTATTTATTGTTTGAGTGTATTTATTTTCATTGTTATCGGTTGTAATGAAAAAAGCACAAAAGATGAAAATTATAAAAATATAAATTTAACAATACTTATTGACTTATCAGATAGGATATCAAACAAAAAGAATCCTGGTCAGGTTGAAAAAGATCTTTACATAATTACATCGGTTATTAATTCATTTAAAAGTTATTTATCAAAAAAAGGTGTTGTGCAGAGTGAAGATCGAATTAAAGTTATTTTTTATCCACTAAATAATAATGATTTTTACCAGGAAGTAGCGGAAAAACTTAATATAGATTTTAGTGAATACGATTTTATGACCAGAAAAAAAATTTATATGCAATTAAATGATTTATACTTAACTAAACTTAAGATAGTTTACGACGATGCATCAAAGCAAACCAAATATCCTGGTTCTGACTTATTTAATTTCTTTAAACACAGAGTCATTGATGATTGTATAATTAACGATGAAAGATTTATTAATATACTTGTGATATTAACGGATGGATATATTTACGATGAGAATGTAAAAGTTCAGCAAGGAAATAGATTTAGTTACCTTGGTCAGGTGGCGCAACATGTAATTAGGTTCAGACGAAAGAATAACTGGGAAATGGAATTTGATAAGGGGGATTATGGATTGATAAAATTAAAAAATGATTTGAGTGATTTGTATACAATTGTTGCCGAAATAAATCCTGCTAAAGGTCATCCTGAAGATTTTGATATTTTGAAGAAATATTGGTCAAAATGGTTAATAGAACAAAATATGCCTGAGGGGAATTTTAAAATTCTTAAAACTGATTTGAATTATCTAAATAGAAATATTATAAGTAAATTTTTTGATGAAATAATTCAACGGAACAAAGCATTAAATTGATAGACCACTTTTTGTTTAGGAAAATATTAATTCAATTTCGATAAATCGAAATTTCATAACAACAGTTAAGTGTGACAGTTATTGTAAATCCTAATAAAAATCGATAAAGTGATCTTTTTTTCGTCCCATTCATTGCGAGTCCCGATGTAAATCGGGAAAGCAATCTTTTCATTCTTGCCAGTCATTGCGAGTCCCGTTGCAAATCGGGAAAGCAATCTTTTCACTCTTGCCAGTCATTGCGACCCGCCAAAGGCGGGGAAGCAATCTTTTGTGGTTACGCCAACAGTTTACAAAAATTCAACATGTTTTTCTTTTGTAAAAGATTGCTTCGTCGTTTCACTCCTCGCAATGACTGCTAAATGAGATAGTCATTGCGAGCGGAGCGAAGCAATCCTTTCTGGTTGAATGACCAATTCTCAAATTGTTCTTTTGTGAAGGATTGCTTCGTCGTTTCACTCCTCGCAATGACTGCTAAATGGGATAGTCATTGCGAGCGGAGCGAAGCAATCCTTTCTGGTTGAATGACCAATTCTCAAATTGTT
>CALDZP010000018.1 GCA_937944105.1 uncultured Ignavibacteria bacterium | reverse complement strand
TTGTATTCAGTTGGTGCTGCAAATTTGAAACTTTTTGTAGAACTATTGGCAAAAGTGGCACTAAGCGTTTTGCTACCTGAGGAAACAGTTGCAAAATCTCCTGTTGGAGTTTCCTCACCAAAATTTGCAGAACCAAAGTTTTGTCCATTTAATGTGAAAGTTGTATTACCAGATCCTGCAACCAAATTAACTACCTTCATCTGACTTGAGTAATTTATACTCGAAGGTATAACAGGATTACTTGTATCAACACAACTTGTGAGGAAAGCTGCCAGAGGGAAAAATAAAAACGTTAGAAGCTTTCTTTTATAGAAACTATTCATTTTACCTCCAGATTTGTTTTAAATTGTTAAAAATTACTAAACTCTCTTATTTATTAAATTAATTTACTTTTGTTAAATAAAATATTTTTTTGAATAAGTCAAGAGGCAAATGAAAATTTTTTTAAGTCTTTTCAAAAAGATTACATCATTCAATTGTTTTCAAAACCAAAAACTAAATATGAAATGATGCTTTGTATTGAATAATTATTTCCTGAAAAAATATATAGATGGCATCTTTATAAATTTAATAATACCAATCAAAGAAATTATAATCTTAATTGGCAAATATAAAGTGAAAGTTTAATTATTTGTTTTGGACATTAAAAAAAAGAGAATGCAATCGAAGGTATATAAATAATTTTAATTGTAAAAAAATATTCAATTTTGTAGACCAAAAATCTCTAAATAAATTGTTTGGCAAGATCTAAAACCGTAATTAAATCCACTTAAATCTATGACAAATAAGATAAGATCAAAAATTATAGAAATCACTTACTGTTTTTAATTAATATAAATTTTTGAGAAAATTATTTTTGAAGTGACTTTTTTATAATCTTTATTCGTATCTCAATGCTTCGATTGGATCTAAATTGGCTGCTTTGTATGCTGGATAAGTTCCAAATATTACCCCGACTAATATACATAGTATAATTCCAATTGTAACCCATAGAACTGGGATTGTAAATGAACCACCAATAAATGAAGCAATGATGTTACCTACCCCAATTCCTGAAATTATCCCAATTAATCCACCAACTATACAAAGTATAATTGCCTCTACAAGAAACTGAATTAAAATATCTTTTTTAGTTGCGCCTACAGATTTTCTAATTCCAATTTCTTTTGTCCTTTCAGTAACCGAAACTAACATAATGTTCATTATCCCAATACCTGCTGCTAACAATGCAATTGCAGCAACAGCAAAAACTCCAATTTTAACACCATATGTTACTTGATTAATCTCTTCAATTAAAGATTCATTTGAGAAAATATAGAAATCATCTTCCTCACCTGGATTTAATTTTCTTACAATTCTAAAATAGCCAGTCGCTCGGTCTATTGTTTCTTCATAAGTTTCTTTCGATTCTGACATCACAGTAATATTAATGCTACCGCCCCAACCAAAAGGATCAATCGTCCCAAAGTATTTTTCAAAGGTAGAAATTGGAATAACAATAAAATTGTCCCTACTCTGTCCAAAAACGCTTCCTAATTTTTCAAATACCCCAACAACTTCAAATTTTTTACCACCAATTGTAATTGTTTGTCCAATTGGATTAATGTTAGGATAGAGTTTATTTACTATATCTAAACCAATAACAGCAACATCAGCAGTATAATTAACATCGAGCTGATTAATTGCTCTTCCATATTCAATTGACCAATTATTAGTATACATTGCTTCTGGAGTAATACCACCTACAGGAATATTTGGATTTGTTTCACGATTCAAAAATTTAGCCTGTAAACCATATTTCCATATTTCAGCTGCAACAAACTTTGCATCTTTCATCAATTCTTTGAATCGGACGAATTCCTGGTAAGTTATGTTTCTTCTTTTGGCGAATTTTGCTCTTTCTTTGGGATCACCACTTCTAAAGGCAGGCAATTTTTGAATTTGAAATGTATTTGTTCCTAACTGCGATAAACCACTCTCAATGCTATTTTGCATAATGGTTACAATCGTCATTATCGCAATGATTGAAAAAATTCCTACTGCAATTCCTAAAATTGTCAGAAAAGCTCTAAGTTTATTAGCTTTCAAAGAGTCGAAGGAATGATTTAATACTTCACTATAGTCCATATTTTACTCATATCTTAATGATTCAACGGGATCAAGTTTAGCTGCTGTATAAGCAGGAGCGAGCCCGGATAAAATTCCAGTTATAAATGAAATCAAAATTGCCATAACAACAGCTGATATTTGTACTGAGGTTGGGATAAATTGATTAACAACATAACTTAAAATAATTGCTAATAATAATCCAATCAAACCACCTATTAAACTGATAATTGAAGCTTCAAGTAAAAATTGAATCATGATAGCTCTTCTTGTTGCGCCAATTGCTTTTCTTATTCCAATTTCTCTTGTTCTTTCTTTTACAGAGACAAACATAATATTCATAATTCCAATTGCACCAACAAAAAGTGAAAGACCCGTAATTAATAATCCCCCAATTTGAATTACACCAACAGTTTGTTCATAAATTTTAGTAAGTCCTTCTTGTTGATTAATTGAAAAGTTTGCATCTTCATAAGCTTTTAATCTTCTGATTTGTCGCATTATTTGCTCGGCTTCAATTTTTGTTTCTTCAAGAAGCTGAGAATTTGGCGCACGCACAACAATTGTGATAGATCGCCAATTTAATCCAAAGTGTTGGAATAAAGATTTAATTGGAATATAGACTTGTTTGTCAGGATTAAAAGAACCAAGTAATGTACTTCCTTGCTTTTTCAATACGCCAATTACATAATATGTATGTCCACCAATTTTAACAGGCATTCCAACTGGATCTAAATTAGGAAAGAGATTTTCAGCAATATCAAAACCAAGGACAGCAACATTCCTACCGCCATCACTTTCGATCTCGTTAAAAAATCTGCCTGATTTAAAGTTAAAATTAGTTGTTTCGAGATAGTCATTTGTTGAACCTGTAATAAAAACCGATTCTGCAGTTCTGTCCCTAAATTTTACACTTCTAACACTTATTGCTTGCGGAGCAACTGCAATTGGAATTTTTGCAAGAGATTTAAATTTTAAATAGTCTTCAAAAGTAATGTTAGGACGATTTCTCATTTTCCAAAATTCTTCATTTCCAAACCAAGCAAATTTATCAATATAAAGAACATCAGAACCAAGTGAGCTTATTCCTTGTTGAAATGAATTATCAACTCCTTTAATTGCGGTTGACATTAATACAACCGAACATACTCCAATAACAATACCAAGAGTCGTAAGAAATGATCTCAATTTGTTAGCAATAATTGAATTAAAAGAAATAAAAAACCCTTCTTTAATTTGGTTGAACATTAAACACCTACAGAATAAATATTTCTATTTTTAACAACTTCATCTGATTCAATTAATCCATCTTTAATTCGAATTATCCTTTTTGCATGTTCCGCAATATATTCTTCGTGCGTTACTAAAATTATAGTATTCCCTTTTCTATGAAGCTCTTCAAAAAGTTGCATAATTTCTTCACCAGTTTTAGAATCAAGGTTACCCGTTGGTTCATCAGCTAAAATAATTGAAGGATTATTTACTAAAGCTCTTGCAATCGCTACTCTTTGTCTTTGTCCACCACTTAATTCATTTGGTTTATGATTGATTCTATCACCAAGACCAACATTAATTAATGCTTGTTTTGCTCTTTCTTTTCGTTCATGTTTGGAAACATTTCCATATATAAGTGGAAGTTCCACATTATGCATTGCATTTGATCTTGGAATTAAATTAAATGTCTGAAATACAAAACCAATTTCTTTGTTTCTAATTTTTGCAAGTTGATTATCATCCATATCGCTAACATTAATACCATTAAAATAATATATTCCGGTTGTTGGTGTATCGAGACATCCGATGATATTCATCAATGTCGATTTACCTGAACCTGATGGACCCATCACAGCTATATATTCATTCTTTTTTACAGTTAAGGAAATACCCCTTAAAGCATGAACCTCTTCCAATCCAACAACATAAGTTTTAGTTATATTTTTCATTTCAATTATCACTGAATTTTTATCATCCATAAAAAACCTATGATTTTGACTCTGATTTATTTTTTCGATTTTCTATACGAACTCTTGAACCATCTTTTAATTCTCTACTTACTGCTCGATAACTGCCAATTACCACTTCTTCATTACCTTTCAAGCCATCAATAATTTCAATATAAGTATCATCCGAAATTCCAGTTTTAACTTTTACAAATTTTGCTTTTCCGTTTTCGACGACAAAAACTCCTTCAAGGGCTTTAGTATCAATTTCCTCTTTCTTAGTTTCTATTGTTACGATATCTTCTTCAGATGATTTATTTTCTTTTTTCTCTTTTTCGTAACCTCGAATTGTCACGGATTGAATTGGTACAGCCAGAACATTTGTTTTTGTTTCAGTCATTATTTCAACATTGCAAGACATTCCGGGTTTAAGAGAAACCTCTGAATTTAAAATTCTAATCTTCACTTCGAAATTTACAACTTCCTCTTGAGTGCCAAGACCTTTTGCTTTTGCTGTGTTTCCAATTTCATAAACAATTCCTTTTAAAACTTTTCCCGGAAATGCATCGACTTTAACTTTAGCAGTATCTCCAAAAGAAATTAAAACAACATCATTTTCATCAACATCTACAACCGCAACCATTTTTGAAAGATCTGCAATTGTCATCAAATTAGAACCTTGAGTAAATCCTGTACCTAAAACTCTTTCACCTAATTTCACATTCAACTGACTTACCACACCATCCATTGGCGAAGTTATAATCGTTTTAGCAAGATTTTCACTCGCTTCTTTAACCGCCGCTTCCATTTGCGAAACTGATGATTCCGCTGCAAGTACTTGTGCCTTTGCAGTTTCATATTGAGCTTTTATTGTTTCCAGTTCAGCTTCACTTGATAAGCCTTTGGAGTAAAGTTCCCTTACACGATTATAATCCGCTTCAATTTTTTGAAGCTGAATTTTTTGAATTGAAAGGTTAGCTTTAGCGGATGATAAATTTGCCACTGCCCTTTCTTTCTGAGCAATATATTGATCTTGTTTTATCTTAAGTAAGATATCTCCTTTTTTAACTTTTTGTCCTTCTTTCACTGGTAGATAAACTATTTCACCTGATACTTCTGGGGTTATAACAACTTTAAATTCTGGTTCTATCTTGCCTGTTGCAGTTACAGTTTGAGTTATGTTTCTCTTTTTAACAAAATCAGTTTGAACTATAATGACTTCTTCTTTTTTGGTTCCAAGTATAGTGAGTACTACGACCGTTAAAATTAGCAAACCCAGAATTGATAATACTATTAGTTTCTTTTTATTTCGTTTCTTGTTATTAGACATACATTAAATCTCCTTGAAAAATTTAACTTTTAATATTTTAATGTTCCTAAAAGATACTCTATTTGTTTTTTGATAACTAAATAATCGAAGGATGAATTGATAAAATCATTTTGAGCTTGAACGTATTGAGAGTTTACAATTAATAAATTCAGTAAAGTATTTGATCCAAGGTTATATTTTTCCTCATTAATTCTTTTATTTTCAAAAGCTGCCAGTAAGTTTTTATTATTTACATCAATCTTTTTTCTTGCGGCTTCTAAATCAAGTAAAGCTTTCTTCAAGCTAACTTTTATCGATCTTTCTAAATCATCAAGTTTTAATTGATTATTCTTATAATTCACTTCCGCCATCTGCACACGATTTGAAACCATCCAACCATTAAAAATTGGAATATTCAAGCTGAAACCTGCAACATATGTTCTTGATTTTCCCAGATCACTCAATCGATTTGATCTGGTGTTTGCGCTTATAGATGCAGTTAATCTTGGATAATGACCTCCTTTGGCAATATAAATGCCATATTCATCAGAAGTTAATTTAATTTTTTGAGCTATATAATCGGGTCGATGTGTTAATGCTGAATTAATAATTTCATCGAAATTCAAATGATTTTTTTCAAGCTGATCAGTTCTTGCCTCATCAACTAATTTTTCTAGATCTAAATCTTCAATTTCATACGGCTGAGTAACATCCAGACCTAAGAATGCGAGAAGATCATTCTTTGCAATTTCATAATTATTATTAGCTTGAATTGAGAGAAGCTCAGCATTACCGTAATTGACTTGTTGTTGATATACATCGGCAATTGTAATTTGTCCTATTTTATTTCTTTCTACGATTGATTCGAGACTTTTCTTATTCCATTTAAGATTTTCTTCTTGAACATCCAGTAGTTTTTTTGCTTTAAGTACATTTACATATTTAGCTATCGTTTGGAAAACGATATCCTGTTTTAATCTTTCAAGACTATATTTTGCTGCTTCAAAATTTGATTTGGATTGATAAATCGTATAGAAACTTGAAAGACCATCAAATAAATTCAAATTTGAACTTATTGATGTGGAATAAGATCTTGATTCAGTTTTTGTGGGTGGAAGAGGAATAGTTAAATTACCAAAAGTAAATAGACCTCCTTCATCTTCAGATCTTGACCAGTTGAAATTGCCGCTTGCATTCAAAGTTGGCAGTAGGTTACCATAAGAAAGTAAAATATCTGATTTAGTTAGTTCGAGTGAGTTTTCATTTTGTTTAATTAAAACATTCTTTTGTAAAGCTATTTGAATTGCATCTTGTAAAGTTAATGATTTTTTTTCTTGTGAGTTTAATAAAATGGGGAGTAAGAATAAGAGGATAAAAATACTTTTACAATTCATCAGTTCTCCAAAAATTTTTTTCACTTATTACGAAATTTAATTTTAATTGTTTCGAAAAGGTTCAACTTCTTTATTAAGTTCATCAAAATGTTGATTAATATAATCAATTGCAGCTTCATAAGTATTTGGGATTTCACCATCGAGAATAGCATTTTCAATTTTCTTTTTTATTATCCCAACTCCTTTGCAGGGAGGTAGATTAAATATTTTCATTATTTCATCCCCTTTTACAGGAGATTGAAAAGCACGAAGTTTATCTCTTTCAAGTACATCATGAATTTTCTGAACTACAATATCATAATTTTTTTGATAAGTCAGAACTTTATCGGGATTTTTTGAAGTAATATCGCATCTGCATAGTGTTATTAAATCTTCTAAATCTTCACCAGCCGCAACGATTAATCGTCTTATTGCAGAATCAGTTACCTGTTCATCAACAAGTGCAATTGGGCGCAGGTGTAAACGAATTAGTTTTTGAATATAATCAATCTTATGTAACGGGAATTTATATTTAGCAAAAAGCTTTTTAATCATTCGAGCGCCAATTTCATCATGACCATGAAATGTCCAACCAATCTTTTCATCATAAGCTTTAGTTAATGGTTTAGCAATATCATGGAAAAGAGCAGCCAATCTTAACCATAAATTATCAGACTTTTCAGCTACATTATCGACAACTTCAAGAGTATGCCAGAAAACATCTTTATGGTGAAACTCTTTTCGTTGTTCCACACCAGCCATATTTGCAATTTCAGGGTAAAGAAATTCCAGCACCTTTGTTTGAAACATTAAAGCAAGACCCTTTGAAGGTTTATGAGCCATCATAATTTTAAAAAACTCATCAACAATCCTTTCATGTGAAACAATCGCCAGACGCTCTCTCATTTCTTCAATTGCTTTAAGGGTATTTTCCTCAATCTGAAAATCAAGCTGAGTTGCAAATCTAATTGCTCGCATTATACGAAGAGGGTCATCACTAAAAGTAATGGATGGTTCTAAAGGTGTTCTAATAATTTTATTTTTTATGTCTTCGTAGCCATTGAAAAGATCTATGATTTCACCATAATTTTTCGAATTAATTGAAAAAGCAAGAGCATTAATAGTAAAATCTCTTCTTTTTATATCGTCTTCAAAAGATCCAGGTTCAACTTTAGGTTTACGAGAATTTTTTGTATATGATTCTCTCCTTGATCCAACAATTTCAATTTTATAATTCAAATAATTTATTAAAGCTGTTCCAAAATTCTTGTAAATGATAATATCACTTGCATTTAATTCATTTTTAACAATTTGAGCAAATGTTAATCCATCGCCAACAACTAATAAGTCAATTTCCTTCCGTTCACGAGATAAAATTCTATCTCGTACATAACCGCCAACAGCATAAACCTCAAAATTATTTTTGTCAGCAATTCTACCAATTAATCTAATTAAGTCATCAGTATTTTTATCAATTGCAGGAAACTCTAAAATGTTCATTAAATTAAAATCCATCTTTAGTTAATTTATCATAAACATAATTCATTAAATTGAACTGATAACTTTGAACTTCATCTTTAATTAAATTTCTTTTTTTGATAGTTTCTATTATAGCTCTTGCTTTTACAAAGTTACCAAGCTTCAGATACCTAAAAAAACACTTCTTTAATAACCAAAAATTGTCTATAGAATTTCTGAATATTAAATCTAAATTTTCTGAGTTAATGTTTTCTAAGTTAGTTTTTAATACTACTGGTTCATCTGGAAATTTTTTTAATAAGAGACGATTAAAATCATTATAATTCATAGTGATTAATTGGTCAATCAATTCGGGATGATTAATTAAAAAAGACATCAACTCAATATAATTCGTCCAATCAGTTGATATATTAAGTTTATTAAGTTTTATAAATATTTCATTTGCTTCATTTATAAAGTTCAATTTTATTAAACTCAAAGAATAAAAAATTAAAGTCTGAACAGAACTAAATCCATTAAGTTCTTTTGTAATTTCCGAGCTATTGAATAATCTAATAACTTCATCAAATTTTTTCTGATAAAATTTTATTCTTATAAGATTTGCAAAAGATTCAACATCCTTCCTTTTGTTATAAATTTTAAGAAAGATTCTTTCAGCATTTTCAAAATCATTTTTATTAAAAAAGCTCATGGCTTGTTTATGTAATCTTGCCAGCGAACGCGGACAATTTTTCTCAACGAAGGATTTACCACCAAACAATATTTTTGCTTTTAAGCTATCATCAGTTTCAGGTTTAATTTCTTTTAAGTTATTAATAAATTTTTCAAATTCAATTTCTAAAGATTTATTGTAAGTTAATTCAAAATCACCTGATTGATAGAAAATCAAAAACGATCTAATACCGTAGTTATCAATTAAATATCTGCAAAAAGAACCAGACATTAAATAACTCAGATAACTTTGCCTTGTAGCGAATGAATAATTGCTAAAAAAATCACTTGAATTAAACTTATTAACAAAGTGATTAATTAAAACTGAATAATAAAACGGTGAATTTTCAAGCCATTCCCATTCAAGAGCCATTGCACCACCTTCAATCAAACCAAGATTATATTTCCCGGCTACTTTGAAAATGTTATTAGAAATTTCACCGAGAAAAATATGAGCCAATTCATGTTTAACAGTTTGTTCAAAACTTCGTTCTGTAACAAAAATCTGTCTTAACCAGGGTTTAGTAAAATCGGCAACTTCATCTCCTAGTAATTTTCTTTTAGAACGATTATCCTTAAAAATAAAAACTTGAAATTTGTTTGGTCTCAGACCAGTAAATCTTACCAGCTCTTTATAGTGAAATTCAGTAACATATTTGTATATGCTTATTTCTATAGGTTCTAAATCTTTTCTCTCAAAATATAAATCAAAATTTTCTGTTTTTATTTTTGTCGGGAAAAATTTTAATAATCGATATTGAGAGGTATTCAAACCAGTTTCTTCAGCGGTTATAAAGAGTATACTAAATAAAAATAAAGAGACGATTTTAAGATGCAAATTATATTTATCGTAATATTTCCTATTAGTCAATTCACTCAAAAGATAATTAATTATTATTAATGATGATGCTGAAGAAATCATTACAACGTAATACAAAATTTTCAAGTCCAGTTCAAAAATTTCATTGTAAACAAGCCCGGGGAAAAAGATAACTAAAGGATTAAACAGGAATAAGTGTGGTTCAAAGTAATATTCAATCAGACTGTAAAAAAATAAAATCAGAATAAAAACGGTCAAAAAAATGTATGAATTCTTTTTGCCAAAAGTAGAAAATATTAAACCGATACTTAAGCCAAATAAAGTCGAAGTAAAAACAAAAACAGGGAAAAATAGAACCCCACTCGTAACAGGACATCTAAAGAAAAATATTTCGATAAACAAAAAAATTAAAAAAAGAAAAAAGACCATCATTAAATTTAGAATCGTTACATATAAAACTTTTACTTTTCTATTCAGTAAAAATAAACTTGAGTAAGAAGAAAAGAGAGAGAAAATAAGAGAGAATAAAATTGAAAGTTCTAAATCTAAATTTTTAAAAAGAGGAACTTGAATAAGCAGAATTCGAATTACTATTAGAATTATAAAAGAAGATGAGAAGAAAATTTTATATTTATTTAAGAAAGACTTAAAATTCATCAGTTTGAACGCGTTCAATTTCCGCGCCCAATTTTTTAAGTTTTAATTCTATTTTTTCATAACCCCGATCAAGATGATAAATTCTTAATACTTCGGTAGTTCCTTCAGCTACTAATCCTGCCAAAACAAGAGAAGCACTTGCTCTCAGATCAGTAGACATAACTTTTGCACCTTTAAGTTTCTCAACGCCTTTAATGATTGCAGTATTTCCTTTAACTATAATGTTTGCACCAAGACGATTTAATTCAGGTACGTGATTAAATCTATCAAAATAGATGTTATCAGTAACTTCGGATGCACCATCTGCAATAGTCATTAAACTTATCCATTGTGCTTGCAAATCAGTTGGAAAACCAGGATAAACTTCAGTTTCCACATTTACTGGTAAAATTTTATCGGAAGAATTCAATTCAACAAAATCCTCACCAGTTTCAATAGAGAAACCAGCATCTGTTAATTTTGTTAACAAAGCATCAAGATGATCAGGTCTACATCTGGTAATCCTGACATTTCCTTGAGTTATAGCACCTGCAATTAAAAGCGTTCCTGCTTCAATTCTATCAGGAATTACAGTATCATCAGCAGAGTGAAGTGAATCTACTCCCTGAATTTCAAGAAACTTTGTTCCAATTCCAGAAATTTTTGCTCCCATCTTAACCAAAAAATTAGCAATGGCAGTTACTTCAGGTTCAATTGCCGCATTTGAAATCAATGTAGTACCTTTTGCATAAACAGCGGCCATCATTGTATTTACAGTTGCACCAACGCTGGGAATGTTAAAAACAATCTTTGCCCCTTTTAAGGTATCAGCTTTTGCAATTATATAACCTTGATCAATTTCAACATTTGCCCCAAGTTTTTGAATTGCTTCAAGATGAAGATTAATTGGTCTTGGTCCCCAGGCACATCCACCTGGCATTGAAACTTTTGCATACTTATAACGAGAAAGAGTTGGACCAAGAACATAAATAGATGCTCTCATTTTTTTGACAAATTCATATGGAGCTTCAAACACTTTCAACCCATAGTTTTTCACTTTAATGGTATGATTACTAAACTCTATTTCTTCGCCCATATTCTCGAGCAATTTAATCATGCTTCGAGCATCTAAAAGTTCTGGTGAGTTATAAAAACTATACTCACCATCAGCAAGAATTGTGGCAGGTAAAAGTCCAAGAAGTGCATTTTTAGCACCACTAACTTCTACTTCGCCTTTTAATTTTTGACCACCGTGAATAATGAATTTGAACATGTTGCAAATTTAATAAGAATGTTTTAATGATGAGACAATTGAAAAAGTTAATTGTTTTATAAAAATGCAAAAAAATTCTAATTGTATTTTTTAGTTTATCCTTTTTTCCGTTTCAAAATCAAAGAAATGAACTCTGGAAGGATCAAATGAAAATTGAAAATTTTGTTCTGGTCGTACTTGAACAATTGAACTTACCCTTGCAACAAATTGAATCTCATCAATTAAAAAATAAATAAATGATTCATTCCCCATTGGTTCAACCACTTCAACAAAAACATTAACATTTTCTTTAGCATTTTGATTCTCAGCTGGTTGAAATTCTTCAGGCCTAATTCCAGCTATAATTTTTTTATTAATGTAATTTCTTAAATTTTCTATATTGTTCGAAATTGAAAATATTAATTCACCTTTTTCAGAGACAAATTTCAAACCATTTTCCTGAATAATTTTTCCTTCAATGAAATTCATAGCTGGACTACCAATAAAACCAGCAACAAATTTATTCACAGGAAAATTGTAGAGATTTAATGGAGTATCTATTTGTTGAACAATACCATCTTTCATAACAACAATTCTATCACCCATTGTCATTGCTTCAGTCTGGTCATGTGTTACATAAATCATTGTAGCTTCTAATCTATGATGCAATTTTGAAATTTCCGTTCTCATTTGAACACGAAATTTTGCATCAAGATTACTCAGTGGTTCATCAAACAAGAACACTTTTGGTTTTCTTACAATTGCTCTTCCCACAGCGACTCTTTGCCTTTGACCACCACTTAGTTGTTTTGGCTTTCTATCAAGTAATTTTTCAATTCCTAAAATTTTTGCCGCTTCCTCAACCCTTCTTTTAATTTCATCTTTGGGAAGTTTTCTGATTTTTAAACCAAACGCCATATTTTCAAAAACTGTCATATGCGGATATAAAGCATAATTTTGAAATACCATTGCAATGTCTCGATCTTTTGCAGGAACATTATTCATAAAAACATTATCAATATATAACTCACCCTTAGAAATTTCTTCCAATCCTGCAATCATTCGAAGTGTTGTAGTTTTTCCACATCCCGAAGGTCCAACAAGCACAACAAATTCTTTATCTTCCACAGTAAAAGTTACATCGTTAACTGCAATGACATTATTATCATAAATCTTGCTCACATTTACTAATTTCACTTCAGCCATTTTTATATACCTCTATTTCTTTAACCATTCATTAAATAAAGTATTAAATGTGTTTTCATCTATTTGTCTTATATCATAAAAACCTTTCTTCCGAAGAATGTTTTCAGCATAATATAAAGTTACCGCTGCTGCTACCGAAACATTTAAACTTTGAATCATTCCATGCATAGGAATCTTAAAAGTAACATCACAAAGTTTTAATAACTCATCACTCACACCTCGATGCTCGTTACCAAATACAAGCGCTATTGGTTTAGTGTAATCAAGTTGATCGTGTGTGCAGGAAAATTTATCAAGATGTGAAGCCGCAATTAAAAATCCCTTTGATTTCATGTAATTTTTAAATTCATCATATGATGAATGTTTAATTAATTTTATCCATTTATTTGCACTAACTGAACTTGCTTTTGAAATTTCTGGAAATTCTTCAGAAGTATATAAGAGATGAACTTCGAGAACACCAACAGCATCACATGTTCTTAATATTGCGCTAACATTATGAGGATCGTGGATATTTTCTAAGACAACAGTTAGATGTGGTTGTTTTTGATTTAGAACTGTTCTTATTCTATTAATCCTTTCCTCAGTTCTAATTGTAAGATTCATCTTTCAGTTATGATATTAATTGTATAACTAACAAAATCTTTCATGTTTTTTGTTATATCGAGTCTATAATAAAAATTTTGATCAAGCTTTAAGAAATAAGCGAGTAAATTAATAATCTTACTTAAAGCTACTTCGTGTTCTGCTGCCCACACTTCACAATCTTTAATTTCAGGTACACGGGCAGAATATCCATCCAATTCTTTTTTAATTTCAATTACAAATTTCATTTAGTAACCCTTTGATGATTCATCTTTTAAGTTTTGAACAATCTTAACACTTGCACTTGCTCCAATTCTATCAGCCCCGCTTGCAATCATCAATTCAGCATCTTCTCTTGAACGAATTCCACCACTTGCTTTAACTCCCATACTTCCTCCGACTACATATCTCATTAATGCGACATCACCTGCTGTTGCTCCACCTTTACTAAAACCAGTTGAAGTTTTAACAAAATCAGCACCAGCATCTTTTGAAATCAGACATGCTTTTATTTTCTCTTCGTCAGTTAAAAGGCATGTTTCAATTATTACTTTGACAATTATTCGATTTGGTTTTGCTTCTAGAACAACCTGTTGAATATCATTAAAAACATAATCATAGTTTCCTGATTTTAACATACCGATATTGATTACCATATCGAGTTCTTGAGCTCCATTTTCAATTGCCTGCGCTGCTTCAAATCTTTTAGTCTCAGTTGTTGTAGCTCCAAGTGGAAAACCAATAACAGTACAAACTTTTACATCAGTATTTTTTAATTCATTCGCACAAAATTTTACAAACGATGGATTGACACAAACAGAAGCAAAATGAAACTGTTTAGCTTCTTCACATAATTTTTTAATATCATCAACTGTTGCTTCTGGTTTCAACAATGTGTGGTCAATCATTCGAGCAATTTCATATTCAACTGGTTCAGGAATTCCTAATGATGTGGAGATTCTTTCTGCACCACTATCAATTATATTTTTAACAGCTTCTTTTTTATGAAAGAGGCAATGACCACAACCTGCACAAACACCTTCATCACAAAACGACTTTTTTAGTGAATGTTCAATTAAAACTTCTTGAATTACACGATCGATTAAAGCTTTATACATTGATATCAATCCCATAAAATTTTGAACTTGCAATCAAAGTATTGTATAAGAGCATGGAAATTGTCATTGGACCAATGCCACCTGGAACTGGTGTAATATAAGCAGCTTTTTCAGCTACCTCATCAAATTTCACATCACCAATAATTTTATATCCTTTTTGTGAATTTACATCTTCCACTCGATTTATTCCAACATCCACAATAATAGAATTTTCTCTGATCATTTTTGAGTTTAAAAACTCTGGTTTACCAAGTGCGGCAATTACTATATCAGCATCTTTAGTATACTTTTCAATATCTTTCGTTGCAGAATGACAAATGGTTACAGTTGCATTAGTGCTTTCATTTTTTTGCATAAGCAAAGCTGCTAAAGGTTTTCCTACTATATTACTTCTTCCAATTACAACTATATCCATACCCTTTAATTTGATTCCATATTCATTAAGTAATTTTACAATTCCTAATGGAGTACACGGGATAAATCCACTTTCACCAAGTAAAAGTTTTCCCATATTCATCGGATGAAAACCATCAACATCTTTTTCGGGATTGATTGTTTCATTAATTGATTCTTGATTAATATGGTGAGGTAAAGGTTGCTGTACTAAAATTCCTTGAAATTTTGGGTCAACATTTAATTGTTTAATTATTTTTATTAATTCATGTTGTGATGTAGACTCAGGGAGTTCAATCACTTTTGAAAGAATTCCAGCTTCATTACAAGCTTTTGCCTTTGAGCTTACATAAATTTTAGAAGCAGGATTTTCACCAACAATAATGGCAACTAAACCAGGTTGAAAGTTTTTGGGTTTAAAGTCTTTTTCTATTATTTCTTTAATTCGATTACGAATTTTACTTGCAACTGATTTACCATCCAGAATTTTAGCTTTCATTTTCCACTAATTCCGTATGAAATTCAGGAAAGAAAATTCTTCTAATCTTTTTTGCTTTTCCTGTGGATTTATCAACCGAGATTATAACAGCAGCGAGATGAACATCATCCTGAGCTGTTTGATATTTTTGTGGGGTTTGATAAAGGAACCTATTTATAGCAGCTTCTTTCTTCATTCCGATTACAGAATCATATGGACCAGTCATTCCGACATCTGTAATATAAGCAGTACCACCAGGTAAAATTCTCTCATCAGCAGTTTGAATGTGAGTGTGAGTCCCTACAATAGCGGTTACTTTTCCATCGAGAAAATTAGCCAGAGCGATTTTTTCAGCTGTAGCTTCTGCATGAAAATCAATAATAATAATGTTGGATTCTTTTTTAACTTTTTCAATTAACCATTCGGCAGTTCTAAACGGACAATCAATTGCCTGGAGGAAAGCTCTTCCCTGCAAAGAAGCAACAGTAATTTTTACTCCTTCGCAATCCATTACAACATAACCCTGACCGAATGTACCTTTAGGATAGTTTAATGGTCTTAAAACAATTTTTTCTTTTTTTGCAATTTCCTGGAATTGTTGTTTTTCAAAAATATGATTACCACCAGTAATTACTTTAATACCTAGATCGGTTAGTATTTTTAATTCTTTTTCAGTGATACCTTTACCATCTGCAACATTTTCACCATTAGCTATAATAAAATCAATTTTATTGTTTTCGACTAAGTTTTTAAGAAAAGTTTGGAGGATTTGGATTCCAGGTTTTCCAACTATATCACCGATAAATAATATTTCTAATGTGTTCAATTTTTCCTTTCTTTTTCGAAAGATAAAAAAAGTTGAACATCGATTAAAATTTATAGATTAAAAAATTTAATTAATATCCAAATAATCAGTCAAAATTCCTTGATTGAAAAAATATTATAAATCAGTTTGAGCTTTGGTTGTAAAAATTAAGCCATCATAATGAAAAAAGAGAAAATATTTATCAAACTTTTTCAATTGAAAAATCAACAGGAAGGTTATAATGAAAAACTTTAATATTTTTTATTATTTATTGTATGTTACTTTTTCGCACTCAAACTGCTTTTTCAAAATTTTCATTTGTAAAATTAATACAACCTTATATTTCCGTTTATAAATAAACGAAGATAAAAAGAGAAAAGAAACTTCTTTCTAAAGGATAATTTTTTACCGATAGGTCGTGAGAATATAGTAGTTTAAATTTTATAAATTTTCTCAACAGTTTTATTTGTGTTCCTGGATAACAATCTGCAATAAATTATTCATTTTAAAATGTTCATCATAAACCGAATTATTTCAAAATCTTAGATTTATTATCTTTAGAAATTTATCAGAAAATTAATTATTCTTGATTAAAATTAAGCACAATAATTTTTATGAAAACAAACATCAAAAAATTTCAAAATCCTGAATTCTATTTTAATCGAGATTTAAGCTGGATTGAATTTAATAAGAGAGTTCTTGAAGAGGCTCTTGATCGATCTTTACCTTTACTTGAAAGAGTAAAATTCCTTTCTATTTTCTGCACTAATCTCGATGAATTTTACATGATTCGTGTTTCAGGTTTAATGGAACAAATTGCTGCAGGAATTACTAATATTGGTGTCGACGGACTTACACCTCACGAAACATTAAATCAAATTTCAATAAAGGTTAGTGAATTATTAAAAACTCATATGAATTGTTACTTGAATGATGTTTTACCACAGTTAAAAGAAAATGGAATCGAAATTAGTAACTACGATGAATTAACCATTGAAGAAAAAAACCTATTAAAACAATTTTATCTTAAAGAAATATTCCCAACATTAACACCTTTAGCATTTGATCCCGGTAGACCATTTCCACATATCTCCAATCTTTCATTAAATCTTGGAGTTAGAATTGAAAAGACAACAGGTGAAAGACACTTTGCGAGAGTTAAGGTCCCTAAAAATTTACCACGATTCATAAATATAAATTCTATAAAAGAAAAATTTAATTCTGGTCAAAAAGTTTCAGGCACCTTGAGACTAACTTACCTTGAACAGGTAATTGAAGCAAATCTTGAAACATTGTTTCCGGGATTGCACATAATTGATTCTTATCGTTTTCGTGTTACAAGAGACACGGATATTGAAATTCAAGAAGATGAAGCTGATGATCTATTAAAGGTTATTGAAGAGAATATTAAACAAAGAAGGTTTGGTGCTGTGGTTCGACTTGAAATTGAAGAGGAGCTACCACCCCAAATTTTAAATATTCTTAAAAAAAATCTTGAAATAACTGATTCATCCATTCAAATCTTAAATGGACCACTGGCTCTTGGAGATTTAATTTCACTTTATGATTTACCTTTTCATCAATTGAAATTCAAACCGTTTCAATTTGCCATACCTCGAGTTTTTGAAGAACAAAAAGATATCTTTTCGGCGATAAGAAAAAATGATATTCTTCTGAGTCATCCTTATCATTCATTTATGCCAGTTGTAAATTTTATAAAAAATGCATCAGAAGATCCTGATGTATTAACCATTAAGCAAACTCTTTACAGAGTTGGCTCAAATTCCCCTATTGTTGAAAGTTTAATTGAAGCAGCTGAAAATGGAAAGCAAGTTGCTGCTCTGGTTGAATTAAAAGCAAGATTTGATGAAGAAAATAATATTCAATGGGCAAGAAGACTTGAAAAAGTTGGTGTTCATGTTGTTTATGGTTTAATAGGATTGAAAACTCATTGTAAAGTAACCTTGATAATTCGAAAAGAAAAGGATGGTTTACAACGATATGTCCATTTAGCAACAGGCAATTATAATATTTCAACAGCAAGACAGTACTGTGATTTGGGACTTTTTACATGTGACGAAGATATTGCCGATGATGTAGTTGAATTGTTTAATTACCTGACTGGCTATTCGCAGCAAGATAATTATAAATGTTTAATTGTTGCACCAATTAACATGAGAGAGAAAATTAAAGAATTAATACAATCAGAAATCGATTCACATAAAAAATTTGGAAATGGCTACATAATTATTAAAGTTAATGCTATTACTGATCCTGATATTATTCAAATGCTTTACAATGCTTCATGCGAAGGTGTAAGAATTGATATGATTGTTCGTGGAATCTGTATGCTAAGACCAGGTTTGAAGAATGTAAGTGAAAATATTCGAGTTATAAGTATTGTTGGTAGATTTCTTGAACATTCAAGAGTTTTTTATTTCTATAATAATGGAAATCCCAGAATTTTTTCCGGTAGTGCTGACCTGATGGAAAGAAATCTAAATAGAAGAGTTGAAGTTCTTTATCCGAT
The DNA here is from genome assembly GCA_937944105.1 of uncultured Ignavibacteria bacterium. GTDB lineage: Bacteria > Bacteroidota > Ignavibacteria > Ch128b > Ch128b > Ch128b. Next base: position 3,158 of record CALDZP010000018.1, on the reverse strand, counting down.
TAAATCCAGAATCATTGGTAATTATATCTACAATAATATTCTCAAATTACAATTATCAGATAATGTTAATGCTCGAATTCTTGACAAAGATGGCGTTTATCACTTAGTGAAACCTTCTGATAAAGATGAAATAATTGATTCTCAGGATATGCAAATTGGAGCGGCTCACGATTTAATTTCCTGGGAACCAGTAAGATTAAGAATTGGAAAAGTTTAATTTTCATAAAAATAAAATTCTAAAATCAAAAAACAGCTTAACTAAAGTGAAAAAATTTTATCAATCATTTTTGCTCATAATTATTTTTGTTCAATTGATTTATTCTCAAGGTAGCTGGACCATTATTCAACAACCTACACACAAAAACCTTAAAAGTATTTTTTTTATTGATAGTTTGAAAGGTTGGGTAGGTGGTGACTCAGGTTTAATTCTATTTACTTCAGATGGAGGTAACAGCTGGATTTTACAACATAGCAATGTTAACACAACAATTCATGATATATTTTTTCTGGATTCACTTCATGGATGGGGATTAACATGGCATCAGAATATGCATGGTCCACTTGGAACAACTTTTTTAAAAACAACAAATGGAGGATTGAATTGGAGCATTGAACAATATCAAAAAGATTTTACTTTTTTTTATTCTATTATTTTTAATGACTCACTTAACGGGTGGGTTTGTGGTTATCCTGGGTCAATTCTTAGAACTAACAATGGTGGCAGTGAATGGAGAGAAGTAAAATTTACAAGTGTCCAATTTTCTGAATTTCCAATCTTTAAGATTCGATTTTTTAATCAAAATTTTGGAATTGGTTGTGGTGGTGTGATAGATATTTTTGGTGTAATCTGGAGAACCACAGATGGTGGCGAATTCTGGGATTCGTTCCCGATTGGTCCAGAACCAATAAATGATTTTCAAATCATAAGTGAGGATTTTGTTTTTGCAGTAGGTGGCGATTACGAATATGGAACTGCAGTAAGTCATTCAACAGATATGGGGTTAAATTGGGATTATCGAACTTTAGATATTTTTGGTATTGCAAACTCAGTTGCTTTCAGAAATCCAAAAGAAGGTTGGTTAAATCTTAAAGGAGAAAGAAAATTTCTTGTAACTATTGATTCAGGAAGAACATGGATGGAATATCTTATACCTGATTCATTACAACCAAATAAAATAATTTTTGTTGATTCCCTTCATGGTTATGCTGTTTGTGATAGTGGTTATGTATTAAAATACAAACCTAAATTTGAAACATCAGTATATGATAACCATTCCTATCGTAAGAGTTCCGAAAAAATTTTTGAAGTAAATATTTTTCCAAATCCAATCAATTCTATAGCTAAAATTCAATTTCAATTAGCTTCGTCGAGTTTTGTAAAGGTAGATGTTTTTTCAATTCTTGGTGAGAAAATTATGACTTTAGCTGAAAATTATTTTGAGTCAGGATTACATCAATTATCCTTTAATGTAAGTCAATTAAAAAGTGGAATTTATTTTCTTAAGTTTAAACAAGATAAAAATTTCATTGTAAAGAAATTGGTTGTGATAAAATAAATTTTATTTCAAGAGCATCATTTTTTTTATACTTCTAAATCCACTCGATTTAAGCTCATAATAATACACTCCTGAAGGTAAATCACCTGATTCAAAATTTATTGAATGCCTCCCCTTTTTCATCTCATTATTTATTAAAGTTTTTACTTCTCTACCGAGACAATCATAAACTTTCAAAGTGACTAAATTTGATTCAGGAACACTAAATTCAATTTTTGTTTCAGAATTGAATGGATTTGGAAAATTTTGTAATAGTTCATAATCATCGGGGATGATGATATTCGATTCAACATTCACTAAACGATCAATTTCAACTCTTGTTGTCCATAATTGATAAATTCCTGTTGAGTTATCCATCCATACAGGTATTAAAAAATTTTCAAGAGATGTGATAGCAATTAAGTCACCCTGATAACCCTGACCAAGTCCACCAATTGCAACGGGTTTAAAGTTGTGATCACTTATTTGAAAATCATTAAAGGTTATCCCACCATCGGTTGATCTTGAAAGAAATACTCCGACCGAATCAGAAGTAGTGTTTCTATCATCATAATATAAAATGTTTAATGCTCCAAATTTATCAATACACGCAGCCGGGAAATACTGAATTTTACCATTATTCAAATTATCCTGATTTACTCTTACAGGATTTGACCAGCTTATTCCACCATCTGTAGAACGATTTAAAATTATATCAGGATCATTTCCAGCAGCACCAAAATTTTTTTGAGCTGTCAAAATATATAACCACCCATCTCTTATTCCTCCAGTTGTATCTACCAAAATTCTCGGTAACCCATTCACACGAATATTCTGTTTTTCAGATAACTGTCCTTGAATTCCATTTACTTGAAAAGCTTTTTCATTCACAAACCACGAGTTTCCACCATCAGTACTTTTTGCAAAACCAATAAATTGTTCACTAAATGGTGATATCGAAGAAACAACCGCCCAAACAATGTACAACTCACCATTTTTTCCAATTACAATATCACCACCTGCACATCTCTGTGTTGGGTTATTAACCCGTCTTGGTTCTGACCAATTTACTCCACCATCATTGCTGTAAGAAAAATAAATTGCATAAGGCGGATTGAATCTAACCCAAACAGCATAAACTCTTCCAAAAAAAGGACTCGATGTATAATTATCTGCAGCAATAACTGCTCGTTCAAGATCATGATCATTAATTTGCCTCTGAAATGACCATGTTTCGCCTTTATTATCAGATGTATGAACATACAAACCAACAAATGGATATCTTCCTAATCTTGTCAAAATAAATCTTCCAGTCCTGTCAATTGCAATTGATGGATCGCCACCATGAAAATTAATATACTCACCTTTACAAGTATCTGAACCCCTCCATGTTAATCCACCATCTTCAGATACATAAACACCTTCTGAAACGAAAAAAGGATAGAACCTGATTGTATTTGCCGAGACAAAAAGTGTATTCATTTCATAAGGATGACGAACAATCACAGGTTCTGTTTGCGAAATAGTTGACGGATAAAGTAAATAATTAGTGAAGCTCTGTGAATTTAATTCTGGATGAAAAATAAGTAGCAAAACAACAGAGGTATGAAAAATCAATTTTTT
>CALDZP010000017.1 GCA_937944105.1 uncultured Ignavibacteria bacterium | reverse complement strand
CTAAACAGAATAGTCATTGTGTGTCACGATGAAAATCGGGGTAGCAATCTTCTACCTTTAATCCAGTTCTTGTTTTCAAGAAAAAACTATAATTTTATAGCCAATAATCATTTAATTTTGTAAAAATATTAAATAGTTTGTCATGCTAAACATTCCGAATGAAAATTTGCCATCGTTAAGATTTATTAAAGGCGTAGGAGAGGCTCGAGAGAAAATTCTCAATTCTCTCGGGATTTTCACAATTGAGGATTTAATTTTCTATTTCCCATATAAATATTACGATAGAACAACGGTACTCAGAATTTCACAGGCTTATTCCTTGGTCTCATCAGGTTTAAATGAGGAGGTTACTTTCATTGGTAAAATAAAATCAGTCAGAAAAGTACAAACTTATCGTCGTCAATTTCTTGAAATAGTTCTTTTTGATAAAACGGGGTTTCTTAAAGTGATTTTTTTTGAGGGAATTAATTACTTCCAAAAAATTTTCTTACAGGATTTATTAGTCGCATTCTCAGGTAAGATTCAACAGGGAACAGATGGTTCTCCTGTCTTAATTCATCCAACTTTCGATATAATTAAAGAGCAAGAAGGTTTTGATTTTCAAAATACCAACAAAATTGTCCCTCGATATTCACTTAGAGGAATTTCTCAGGCAAAGACAAAAGCATTTGGTTCACATACTCTAAGAAATATTATACAAAATGCTTTGAGTAAATATCTTTCAAGTGTCCGAGAAACTTTACCCGATTATATTTTGAAAAAATTTGGTCTGATTGGTTTAATCAGAGCAATTAAAAATTTACATAACCCTGAAAATCAGGAAATGCTTAAAAAGGCTCAACACAGAATGAAATTTGAAGAGATATTTTATTATCAATTACTTGCAGCATTAAATCGGTCAATGGTTAAGAAATTTGACGAATCCATCGTTTATAAAAAAGTTGGAGAAAATGCCCGATTTTTTATTGAAAACAAATTACCTTTTGAGTTAACTGAAGATCAGAAAAAAGTTATTCGTGAAATTTTTAATGATTTTAAGAGTGGTTATCCTATGAATCGTCTTTTGCAGGGAGATGTTGGAAGTGGTAAAACCCTGGTTGCTCTAATCACCGCATTAATTTCTGTTGATAATGGATTTCAAGTTGCTTTGATGGCACCAACAGAAATTTTGGCTTTTCAACATTATAATTATTTCACACATTTATTGAAAGACATACCTGTAAATGTGGGTCTATTAACCAGTAGCACACCCAACAATATTAGAAGGAAATATCTTGAAATGGCGGAAACAGGTCAATTGCATATTTTGATCGGAACTCATGCTTTAATTGAAGAAGATGTACAATTTAAAAATCTTGGATATGTAATAATTGATGAACAACATCGTTTTGGAGTCATTCAAAGAGCAAAACTTAAAATAAAAGGACGAAATCCTCATCTTCTTGTAATGACAGCTACACCTATTCCCCGAACTCTTGCATTAACTATTTACTCCGATCTGGATGTTTCTTTCATCAAAACTATGCCGAAAAATCGAAAACCTATAAGAACACATGTAATTACTCCCGAAAAACGAAATAGTTTGTATGATTTTATTAGATCAGAAATTCAAAAAGGAAATCAAGCATACATCATCTATCCATTGATCGAAGAATCTGAAAAAATGGATCTCGAGGATGTAATATCAAATTATAATAAGTTAAAGAATGAGATTTTTACAGATATAAGTGTTGGAATGCTTCATGGAAAATTATCATCTGATGAAAAAGAAGAAATCATGAGTAAATTCATAAAAGGTGAAATTCAAATTCTTGTTTCTACATCTGTAATTGAAGTCGGGATTGATAACCCCAATGCAACAGTAATTGTAATTGAAGAGGCTCAGCGCTTTGGACTTTCTCAGCTTCATCAATTGAGAGGAAGAGTTGGAAGGAGTGATAAACAATCATACTGTATTCTTGTATCCGATATAGAAATTGATGACTCTCGACCACTAAGACAGATATTTGATTTAAATTCACAGAAAAGCATTGCCCGTGAAAGACTGAAAGCAATGAAAAAATTTTCTGATGGTTTTAAGATTGCGGAAATTGATTTTAAGCTTCGTGGTCCCGGTGATATCTTCGGAACAAGACAAAGTGGAATCCCTGAATTTAAGTTTGTTGATATTTTTGCAGATCAGGAACTAATTGAACTTATCAGAGAATTTACATTTAAGCTCGTTGAAGAAGATCCTGATTTACAAAAGAATGAACACCAAATTTTAAGAGAAGTGATTAAATACAGATATTCATACAAAGAATTCCTTTCTAACATTGCATAAAAATTTTTTTGTTTTTAAGCTTTTAATCTTTTACTTAAATGGTTGACATTAAAAATGAAATCTCATCTTATTAAAAATTTTGAGTGGTATTTAGCTTTTCTTGTTTTAATAATTTATTATTTCACTTTTGGTCGAAGTGTTGTTTCACTTGATAATGGTGAGTTAGCAGCTACTTCATATTTTCTTGGTATTCCACATCCTCCAGGTTATCCATTGTTTACGATAATTGGTTATATCGTTTCACATATACCAATACCATTAAGAGTTATTGAAAAATTAAACTTTCTATCGTCAATTTATTCAGCTATTGCTGTATTTTTTCTTCTAAAATCATTAAAGTTACTTGTGTTCGAATTTGAATCAACAAAATTTTCAAATACAAATTTCAAAGCTTTAAGAAACTTAAACGACTTTGAAAAAAATTTTGTGGTTTTAACAGGAGGATTAATCTTTGCTTTCAGTAAAACTTTCTGGTTTCAATCAACAAATTATGAAGTTTATTCATTAAACATAGTATTTATATCTGTAATCGTTTACTACAGTTTAAAAGCATTTTTACATTCAATGGATTTTTCTAAATCAACTCAGTTTAAGAATAAATATCAGCTTGCTGTTTTTATAACTTTTGGATTAATACTAACCAATCATACCATGGGTTCGTTAATAATTTTTCCAGTACTATATTTATACTTTTCAAGTAACTATTCAAAGAAAATAAAAATTCTGGTTCAATATCTAACCCTGAGTCTCTTAATTGCTTTGATCTTTTATTCTTATATCTGGATTCGAGGATCGATGGGGGCACTTGCTGGCTTTGGTCTTCCCCAAAATCTTTCCGAAACCTTCGAACATATTACTGGCAAAATCTATCAACAATTTTTTTTCTCTTCGTTAGAAAGTTTCTTTAAAAATCTTGCCTTCTTCTTTTCGTCATTAAATTTTCATTACAATCGGTTTGATTTTAATTCATCAGAGTTTAATCTTAATATTTTGTTTGTTATTCCTGGTTTTGTTTTTCTTTTTTTTACTGCAAAAAAGTTATTTACATTTTTTATCATATCTCTTTGGATTTTCATATTTGTACCATCTCTTTATAGCATACAGGATATTGATGCGTACTACATACCTGCTTATTTCACTTTATCATTTTTTATAACTTCAGGAATTTATTTCCTGTTACGATTGACCTCAAAACAACTTCTAAAAAATCTTTTGGTAATTTTGCTTTTCATTTTAATCGTTATTCAGTTCGTTTTTAATTTTAATCGTGTTGATCAAAGTAAAAATTTTTTAGAAGAAGATTATTTTAAGAGCATCACACAAAATCTTGAAAATAAAGCTAAAGTAATAAATTATAGTTCCTGGCTTCATTCAATGTCACTTTATTTTCAATTAGTGGAAAAACATAGAGCTGATGTTATAATGCTCACTTATCCATTATTAAGTTCAAAATGGTATGTTAATCAAATAAATAAGATTTATGGCAAAGGAAAAGAATTGATTATCAATGGAATTAACTCTGCAAATATCCAGTTGAAAGATAATAACAACTATTTCACTATTGAGATGGTTACAAAAGTTTTCAATGGCGAAATAAAAATTCCCGAGAACTTTGAGTTTATTCCTTATGGACTTGTATTTAAGTTAGTACCAAAAGGGACTTATGTAGAACAAAAAAATGATATGTATAATATTCGTTTTGGAAAACAAAACTTTCTGACAAAGGATGAATTAGAGAACATTTTAAAGCAAATGTTGATATTAAGAATTCAATATGAAATTGAATTCGGTAAATTCAACAAAGCTGAAGAACTGAAAAAATTATTTTTGAGTAAATTCCCGATAAGTGAATTACCACCTAACCTAAATTGATAACATTTATTATTCCTTATTTTGAAGAATTTTTAACAAATCTCTTTCTAATGTTTCTTGTGGTGATTCAATAATCCTTCCTATTTCTGAATCATTTCTATAGAAAATAAATGTTGGGACTCGTTCAATGACAAATTGATCAATATCATACCCTTCTGCTTTTTTTTGACGATCAACACAATACACTATTAAATTTTCGTCCTTAAAATTTAAAGCATCGAGTATTTTATAAAAGTGCGGAACTTCTCTTCGGCTATCACTGCACCAAGTTCCCAAAACACAAATTATTTTTATTGAATCAAGATTAATTAATTTCACAATCGAATCTTCCGGTTCATAATACTCGTATTCAACTTCAAACCACCATGAAAACGAAGTATCGGAAAGAAAATTTTCCCTTGAACAAATACCAATTAACATTGGCTTACTGGATTTTTCATCAATTACAAGCTGGTAACTTTTATCTTTTTCCTGTGCATTTAATGAAATAAAAATTGAATTAAAAAATAGTATCATAAATATCATTTTAATTCTCATCTTTTTTCTCCATTATTTTGTGAATGTTCTCGTATATCAACTCCCCACATTAATTTTTCCCGAAGTGTTTGAAAATAGTCTTTGTTAACTCTTTTAAAAAGTTTCAAATATTTTTCAGATTTTTTAATCAATAATCTCACTGGAGGTTTAATTTTATAGATTTGTTGTCCATCTTTATTTATTGTAACAGTTTCGTAACCTGAATAAGCTTCAATTTCAATCTTTGAGTTTCCGGGAATTACAATTGGTCTGACAGTTAAAGTATGTGGACAAATTGGACTTAAAATTATTGAATCCATTTCAGGCAAAAGAATAGGACCACCTGAGGAAAGGGAATATCCTGTAGAACCTGTTGGTGTAGATATGATCAATCCATCTGCTCTGAAAGTAGTAAGAAATTTACCATCCACATAAGTATCAATTTCGATAATTCTAGGCCAGCTACCTTTTTCAATAACAAAATCGTTAACCGCAAGTTGCTTTTCTGATTTACCACTTAAAATTCTACCTTCCAGAAGAATTCTTTTTTCTATATTAAATTTTTTACTCTCAATTTCTTTAAGTACACTATTAAGTTCCTGAAAATTTATATCTGCAAGAAAACCAAGTTTACCGAAATTTACTCCCACAAGTATTGCATCTGCATTTATTGCATATTGTGCAGAATAAAGCATCGTACCATCGCCACCGAACGACAATAAAACCTGAATTTTTCCTTTGAAATTTTTTTCATCTGCAACTTTAATTGATTTGATTAAATTATTTTTTTTTAGGCTTGCCTTTATGAAATCATAAGTATTTTTGCTTAGATAAAATTCTCTTCCATTAATTTTTATATTCTCGGAAATGAAATCTATTAAATATTCGGAAATATCATATTTAGATGTATTTGCAATTATACCAATTTTCAAACTAAACCCTTTTATTTTTGTTCAACTTTCGATTGTTGTTCTTTATTGAGTTCGTCAACATAATTTAACTTTAAATCTTTACTGACCTGAGTTATCAGTCTTTCTTCATCCTCAGTAAGGTTACCTTTAGTTTTGAACTTAATCATATCTATCATATCAATTGAAAGTTTTGCGGCTTCAAGATCTTTTTCAATTTTATTAGTTATAGGATTAGGCAATTTACCAAGACCAACCATTGCAGAGGTTTGAAATTGAAGGATTAGCTGAACAAAAAGTGCGTCATAAATTTTTCTTTCCTGTTCAGTCATTTTCATCCTCCTTTTTTTTATCAATTAAATTTAAATAAAGATTAATCTTTCATCAATTTTTGAATTGCCAGACTCATTCCAGCGGTAAACCATAGCATAGTAGCTATTTCGTGATCACCAAAATTATATTCAAAAAGTCCACTAACACAAATTCCTGTAAATGCTGCAAGTAAACCTTTTGATAAAACATTGTAGAAATTTTTATTTGCTGTTAGTTTGATTGTTTCAATATGGATAAAGAAAATTTTTATCAAAAGAATTATAAAGATAACAAAACCAAATATTCCAAGTGTTGCAAGTACATGAGTATAATTATTATGAAGATGTCCATAAGTACACTTATCGAAAGGTTCACGATATTTTTTATAAGTTTCATTAAAATCAATATTACCAACGCCAAAAAAGGGATGATCTGCAAAAATTTTAAACGCCACTTTTATTTGATTCATCCTTTCGATATTTGTTGGATGATAAGGATCATAAATTGAACTTAACCTGCTTCGATAAAAATAAGTGCCAATCCATTTCTGGTTTGATTTAATCAAGCCAGAGATTTTCGATTCAAAATCCTTTAATTCATAAACATTACCATGAATATCAACCAAATAAATTTTGCCAGCAAAATCTGTAAAGATTATATCATCTCCATCAAATTTTATTATGTTAGGAATAACTCTCGTTTTAATCCCTCTTATTAAAACTGGATTTTCAGGTTTTGAAATGTCATATATTTTTAATCCTTTTATACCATCACCAATTACAAGATAATTACTCTCAATGTAAATCGATGCTGGTTTATCTTCAGTTGGAATCTCTTTAAGAAGCTTAATATCGGAAGGATTTTTAAAATCCAGAATAAAAAATTTTTTATCATCCAGTAGTGCATATAAAATATTTTGCTTTACTGCAACGCTTGTAAAAACAACTTTATTTTTCTCATCAGATAATGAAAAAGATTTCAAGAAAATTGGTCTTGATGCATCTTCGATATTAATTATTGAAATCCCAAACTCCCCCTCGGTTAACAATAAATAATTATTGTAAACAAAAAATGAACCCACAACATTCTGAGGAATTATTGAAGCGAGCATTTCAATGGAATCCCTATATGGTCTAATTACCAAAATTCTTGAATCGAGGAGATTAACGAAAATCAAAGAGTCATTACATAACATACCCTTCGCTGGTGAAGGAGTATAGAATTGACCAATAAATTTAAGAGTTGAATCTTCCAATCTCCATCTTGTTATTCCAGCTTCATAATCAGCAACATAAAATTCATTTTTTATCTCAACAATTCCATGAGCTCGGCCTTTCGAGTTATAAACTCGCTCGTCAAATAATTTTTTCGAGTTCTTTTCAATTTTGAAAATTGCTATTTCACTTGTGATTTGAGTTAGTGAGAAAAAAATACCACATAAGATTGCAACCATTCCAATAAAAATCCATCTTTTATGCAAAAGAAATAAAACAACAACTCCAGCAATTGTTCCAAGCCACGCAGCTCTCGTATAACTCGAAATTAATGATGCAAAAGAAATTAATATTGCAATTACAAGAATAATTTTATATCTGAGTTTATTTTCTTTTAAGAAAAGGAAACTGACCAAAATAATTGTAACAACACTCATCAAACCACCAGCAGTCATAACATATTGAAAAATTGAAGGACCTTTGGATTCTTTGGAATAAAGTTGATATATATAATATTGATAGGCAAAGTAGAGATAAATCAACATTCCAAGCACTGCAAAGACAAGAAATGCATAAAGAATCCTTTTAAATCTTTTTTCATTTCTTAAATAATAAACTGGCATATAAACAACAGGTAAAAGTATTGCTCTCTTAAATGTATTATGAAAAGCCTGAGAATGATAATCAGAGAGTATTGCAGAAATTATTTCTGAAATGATCAACAAAATGAAAAGAGTCTCTAAACCTGTTTTTCTTTTTTCAAATTTTCCTTGAAAGTAAAATTTAGTCAATAGAATTAATAATGCGCCAAAATAACCTATCTGATTTACAAAAATTGAAGTTGTAAGACTCGCAGCGAAAATAAAAAGAAATACAAATCCAGTTCTATCTAATATTTCAATAACTCTATCATTATTTGATTTCATTCATCAACCTCATTAAATCTAAATTGAAGCGTATAAAGTCGATAGTACAATCCATTAATATCCTGAATTAATTCAGAGTGTGTACCAATTTGAACGATTCTTCCTTCATCTATTACTATTACTTTGTCAGCATTTCTAACCGTACTTAAACGATGAGCAATTACAAAAGTAGTTCTATCTTTCATTAAATTTTCAATGGCTTCTTGAACAAGAATCTCAGATTCGCTATCCAGAGCTGAAGTTGCTTCATCTAAAATCATGATTGGTGGATTTTTAAGAATAGCTCGAGCAATTGAAATTCTTTGTCTCTGACCTCCTGAAAGTTTTAATCCTCTTTCACCAATAATTGTATCGTAGCCATCTGGTAATTGCAGAATAAAATCATGAGCATTTGCAGCCTTTGCTGCTCTTACAACCTCTTCAAATTCAACTTTCTCCATTCCATAGCTTATGTTATTTCTAATGGTGTCGTTAAAAAGAATTGGATCTTGAGTTACAATTCCAATATTATTTCTCAATGTTTTTAAATCATAATCACGAATATCAATGCCATCGATATAAATTGCACCTTCAGTAACATCATAAAATCTTGGAATCAAATCAACAAGAGTAGTTTTACCAGCTCCACTTGGACCGACCAGCGCCGCAATCTCTCCTTTTTTAACTTCAAATGAAATGTTTCTCAAAATATATTTATGATTTTCATCATAATGAAAAGAAACTTTATCAAAAACAATTTTATCATTGAATGACTTAAAAGGAATAGCATCTGGTTTATTTTTTATAGTTATAGGTTCATCAATAATTTCAAAAACTCTTGATGCAGCTGCAGTTGATTCTTGAATTCTATTAGCAACATTACTTAGTTCCTTAATTGGTGGCATAATTTGAAAGATGATAAATAAGAATCCTAAAAATTCACTTGCCTTTAATGTATGAGATTCAAGAACTTGAATTCCCCCATACCAGATAATTAAAACTCCAGCAAGAATACTAAAAAATTCTGTGACAGGTGGAGCAATATTTCTGATTCTTGTAATTCTTAAAATTATTCTAAAAAAGTGATTCGTTAACTCGAAAAAATTTTCATTTTCTTTTGCTTCCATATTGAAAGCTTTTACAATCTTGGTGCCATAAATTTTTTCCTGAAGAAAGGATGTCAGATCAGCCATTTTACTCTGTAATATGTAACTCTGTTTATAAAGTTTTACTCCTAACCAGCTAATTATGACAAGTGAAAAAGGCATCACAATAAGTGATAGCAATGTTAGTTGCCAGCTTATAGCAAGAGCAAGTATTAGGAAAACAATTACAAGCAATGGATCTTTTGTAAGTGTAACAAAACTGGCGGAAATTCCAGTGTTTATCATCGTGATATCATTGGTAATTCTTGAGATTAAATTTCCAATTCTTTCATTTGTAAAATATTTCAGCGAGAGCTTATTTAGATGCGAAAATGTTTCATTTCTTAAATTTTTAATAAACCCCTGCTCGATATAAGCCATAAGATAAGACTGCACATAACCAAATAAACCTTTTAAGAAGAATGTTAAAACAATCAAACCACAAATTCTAAGTAGTGATTCTCTTTTCGATGGCCTATCAATAAATGCATAAAGATTCTCGGACAATTCTCGTTTTAATCCTGATAGAAATCCTCCACTTTTAGCCTGAGTTTCTAATTTCTGACTTAACTCAGCTGTAGGAGATAAATGTTGTTCTTCTCTCAATTCTGTCTGGAAAAGTGTTTCAAGGAGTGGAATTGTTAGATAAATCGAGAGCCCACTAAAGACTGTAAAAAATATTGAGGTTATTAATACACCTAATAAGTGTCTCCAGAAGGGTTTTAAATAATTTAGAATCCTGAAATAAACTTTTCGTCTATTGAAATTTAATTCATTCATTTATAGCTTAAATCTAAATTAATCATCATTTAAAAATATGTAAATGATAAGTTAAAACATAGAACATAATTTTAAGAATAAATTAAAAATAAGGTGAATATTTTATGAAAGAGACAAAAAAAATTGCCCTTGTTGCACACGATAACTGTAAAAAAGATTTGATCGAATGGGTCGAATGGAACTGGCAAATTCTAATTGAACATAAATTGGTGTGTACAGGTACAACCGGCAAACTAATAGAAGAAGTTTTGAAGAAAAAATTAGAAACAAACGATACAACTTCTAAAAAAGAATTAAAAATCACAAAACTCAAGTCAGGTCCACTCGGTGGTGATCAACAACTTGGTGCACTTATTGCAAATGAAGAAATAGATATATTGATTTTTTTCTGGGATCCAATGCAACCACTTCCTCATGATGTAGATGTGAAAGCATTACTTCGAATTGCTGTTTTATACAATATACCTACTGCTTGTAATCGTTCAACTGCAGATTTTATAATCTCTTCTAATCTCTTTAATGAAAAATATGAAAAAGCTAAAACAGATTTTTCCGGATACATTAACAGGGAGATAGTTTGATATTTATTTTGATTATGAGATTCAAAAAATTGTTTTGTTTTAATTTAGTTCAGTGTTTGAAATTTTAAAATTACTTTTTGGATAGAATTTTAATGTAAACATAAATACAATAATGAGCTTATTTTAAATATTGTGGTTATTTTTTTCGTTGAACTCTATCTTTTTTTAGTAAACAATGGAATAATGGATTAGAATAAATTCGGCCGATTGCAGAATTTTGTTTGTGATAAAAAACGACAAGCCTTCTGAAAGTAAGCTTACAAAAACAGAAAGGACTACTTTATCTCAATCGTAACAACTGGTAAAAGTAAAAGATTGCTTTACTTTGCTTCGCAAAAACTATTCCATTCAGTTATCACTGCAAGATTTTTATTTATCAAAGTTGAAGCAATCCTTTTCAAAAAACAGGGATGCATTTTGGAAATTGCTGATTTAAAAACAAAAGATTACTTCGCTTCGCTCGTAATGACTGATTATTGTGACAGTCATCGTAAAGAGTGAAACAATGGAGCAATCCTTCATAAAAGAACGGAAATGCGCTTAAGAAATTGCTGATTTAAAAACAAATGATTACCTCGCTTCGCTCGTAATGACTGGTTGTTGTGGCAGTCACTGCAAAGAGTGAAAGAATGGAGCAATCCTCCAAAAAAGGACGGAAATGCGCTTAAGAAATTGCTGATTTAAAAACAAAAGATTACTTCGCTTCGCTCGTAATGACTGGTTATTGTGGCAGTCATTGCAAAGAGTGAAACAATGGAGCAATCCTTCATAAAAGAACGGAAATGCGCTTAAGAAATTGTTGATTTAATAACAAAAGATTACTTCGCTTCGCTCGTAATGACTGGTTGTTGTGGCAGTCATTGCGAGTCGTGAAAGAATGAAGCAATCTTTTACATAATAACTAAAAAGTTTTTCTGTAGTTGTCGGCGTAACCAGAAAAGATTGATTCGTTTCACTAGCAATGATGTGTGCAAAAAAATTTTGAGAAAAGATTGCAACTTCCTGATTAGTATGGGAAATAGCAGTGAACGGCTAATGGAATTGTTACTTGGAAAAATACTTTTTTGTAACCGTAATATTAATTTTTAATCATCATTCCATTTTGATGAAATTTAATTTCTAACTGAGAAGAGTAATACAAGAAATGAGAATTGAAAAGGATTTTGAGATTTTAATGTTCACTTTAGATGAAATAAGTAAAAACTACACACTATTTTTACTAAAAGCTAAAAAATGTTTTACTTTTTCGTAAAATTTATAAGCATTCTCTACTAAAAGAATTATCAATAGAAATTCAATAGGAGTTCTGTATCTTGATAGTGTGAAGAATATCAAATATGGTAAAAACCAAAAAATTGCAAATGAAAAGATCAATAACTTAGGTTTGTTATATCTCCATTCTTTTCTGATGACAAAAAGAACAAATGAAATGAAAAAGTTAAGTACCAGAGGTGCCTGATAAATAAAAGCGATTATTGTTTTGATTGGTGACTCTGTATAATGTGACTCTCTTATCCTAAGTGGTGACCAAAATCCAATGGCTTTCCAAAATATTAATTCTATTGTTACTAAAGGATTTTTAAGAATGAAATCCAATGCATTCTTTGTAAAAAAATCGTTTTTCTCATACTCTGAATAATTCGAAAGGAATTTAAACCTGTCTTTAAAGTGGGGAAGTATTTTATCTTCAATTGTTGCACCGTCACCAAAATGTCTTTTTAAAAAATCTAATGTTCTTTCATTATTACCCAACCAAAGGTTATAACCAAAACTTGAATTGCTTAAATCAAATCTTCCAAAGGTATAATAATTTCTCAATCCGTAGAAAAAAATTATAGTAGTCATAGTGATAGTTATAATAAAAAATTTTTTTAGAGAGATCATTTTGAGAATTTTCGCAAAGAATAGAAATAACATAATTGAAATGAAGCCGATGGGCGCAATTAAAAAAATTCCAGTAAAGACAATAATTAAATACACAATATTCCTGTTGCCATTCTCAAAAATTAACAAGAAAGCAATGATGACAAATAAGGTTTTTAGCCATGTGTCGAGAGATTGTAAATGACCTACAAGAAATAAAGGATTAAATATAAAAATCATAACACTGATTTTAGACTTTAATTCAGAGTTTTCATTGCCAGAAAAATAATTTTTACAAACTCTATAAAACATAACAGGAATAAAAGAATAAACTAACATTTGATAAATTGTTCTAACTAAGAAATAATCATTAGTCTTAATAAAAAATATTAGTGACAGAAACAAACTATATCCAATTGGACGCCAGTTGTAATACTTTCCAATTTGTAGTGGAGAATGAGTTATTAAGTCTCCATCAGGAGACCAAATAATTGGGCCACCATCCTGTAAGATTAGTTTCTTTGCAAATAACTCAAACCATGGATCATCGTTTAATTGAAATGGATAAAAACGATGGATTACAAAAATTACAAGTTGCAGCAGTAATGAGATAAAGTAAAAATGTATTGGTCTTAATCTTTTAATAACTTTCTTCCACATTTAATGAAAAGAAATAAAAATGTATTGGTAACACGGGTAATATATATCTTTCATTTCCTACATAAACTAAACAAACAATTATGAATGAGATAAGCAAGTAAATAAAAAATTTTTGATGCATCGTAAAATTATTGATCAAAAATAATTTCATTGTTCCTATTATCAAAACAAAATAAAATATAAGATTGGTTAAATAAAACATTACTGATACAAATAAAGGATTTAATTCATTCTCAGTTTGTTTTAATGACCATGTTATATAGACATCTCCTCGTTTGTATGTATGAAATAACTTGAACGGAATAAGATAAAGTAATTTAATTGGATTTTCTTTTAATTCTCTAAATGCCTTCAAATAAGCTTTTTTGCTTTCTTCAGCTTCATTAGGATTTGAGATATTATATTCAAAATTAAAATTTATATTACCAAGTGAATTTTTGTGATTACCCATCAAAAAATTAAAGCCATCATTGGTTGTCATCGGAACAAAAGAATTAAAAACCTGATAATTTCTTGCTATCCACGGTAATATCATAAATACCATTAATATAGCCATAAGAAAAATTTCTCTTAGTTTTACTAAAAGCATTTTTTCCTTTAAATAATAAATAAAAATCACACCTAAAATTAAAAGAGAATATGACCTGAAGTATAACATCAACCCGAGAATCAACCCACCAACTATCGAGAAATATTTTTTATGATTAACAAATAAATAAATTAATAGCCATATTAAAAAAGTAAAACCTTGCTCAGTTAAAATTGGGTTTACTGAAAAAAAATTATTCGGAAATAAAAAATATGTCAAGAGAAAAATGTATAATTCTTTACGACTCATCATAAGTCTAAAAACTTTGTATATAAAAAACATTGTTCCCGTTGAAAAAATAATATTTAATATTCTTCCAGCTATTATCATATCGTCAAAAAATTTTTTTAGCAAACATAGTAAAGCAGGTAATCCAACAGGATAAAAAGCAGTTTTATTTCCATATTCATTAATATAAGAGCCGGAGATAAATAAATTTTCTGCAAGCTCTAAATATCTTTTACTATCCGAATAAGGCACAGTCTTTATGAACAATAAAATATTAACCTGAATAACAACGTAAAAAACAAGTAAGAGAGTGATAAATAATTTTTCATCTAATTTTAATAATGAATTCAGAATTCTCTCTCGCAGTAAAATTATAATGGATAAAATCAGAATTGAAACAAAGATTGATCTGGGTAAATAAATAAAAATTTTTAGATAATAAAATAAATCTAGACTTTCACTGAAATTTCTGATAACCTTTAAGAAATAATCTTCAAGGACTAACTTGTAGATAAAGAAAAAAACTATTTGAGATATTATTAAAATGATGTATCTAAATTTATAAAATATCGTCACAAGATTTTTCATCAATTCTTTAACCAAGAGGTTCTAAAAATATTTGCACTAAAAAGTTGAGTAATTGATTAAAATATTTCCACAAAGGACTATACAAAAACAAAATCAAAATTACCGATCCAACCATTCCCAGATTAACCAGTTTCTCTGTAATTTTTGAATTAAATATTGCATGAAGAATATGAATCCCATCCAGTGGTGGAATTGGTAAAAGATTGAAAAGGAAAAGGAATATGTTAAGATAAATCCCGTATTTAAGAATTCCCGATAGAAGAATTTCTCGTTCATTCACATTAAATAAAGAAATTTCTGGCAAGACCAATAGTAGCAAAAATATTGCTATTGCAAGAATTAAGTTCGAAAATGGACCAACAAAAGATACTATTCCATCCCCCAATCTTTTATTTCGAAATTTTTGTGGATTTACTGGAACAGGTTTCGCCCAACCAATCAATGCAATTCCTGATGCAAATGATGCAACTGGAATTAAGATTGTACCTATTAAATCCATATGCTTGAAAGGATTGAGAGTTAATCTTCCAATTCTTTTTGCTGTATCATCACCAAGTTTATAAGCAAAAAAAGCATGAGCAAATTCATGAAAAGAAATCGAAATTAAAAATACTGGTATGAATAATAAGAATAAAACTAATTTTGGATTTATTGATATTTGTTCTATCATATTTATTCCCATTTAGGATGAATATAATCTCTGACTTCTGGGATGATATTTTATCAACACTTCTCTCAGCATTGAACTATCAAGATGTGTATAAATTTGAGTTGTTGAAATTTTTGAATGTCCGAGTAATTCCTGAACGACTCTTATATCCGCCCCTCTTTCAAGCAAATGAGTTGCAAACGAATGCCTTATTGTATGCGGGTGAACATTTTTATCAATTTTTGCATCATTAACATATTGCCTTAAAATTTTGAAGAAACCCATACGACTTAGCTTTCTTCCACGGAAATTAAGGAAAAGAAAATTTCCAGAGATAACCTTTTTTGCCAGAACTGGCCTGACTTTACTTAAATATTGGTTAACCCAGTAGATGGCTGAAGAGCCAATTGGTACTAATCTCTCTTTTGAACCTTTTCCAAATATTCTCACTATCTCTTCATTAAAAAAAAGATCATTAACTTTAACATTAATTAATTCAGAAACTCTAACACCTGTTGCATACGCAAATTCAAGCATTGCCTTATCTCGTAATCCAAGTAATGTCTTTGTATTTGGTTGATCTAAAATTTTACTAATTTCACTAAAGGATAAAACTTCAGGTGGATTAACCTTGATTTTTGGACCTTTAAATTTTAATGCAGGGTTAGTTTCTATGTAGTCATTAGTAACTAAGTATCTGAAAAAACTCCGAATTGATGAATAGTTCCTTGAAATAGATCTAGTCGAAAGTCCAATAGTTCCAAGAATTGAAAAGTAACTACTTAATATTGTTTTATTGATATCATTATAATCATCAATTCCTTTTTCTTCAAGAAAATTCAAAAATCTTACAAGATCAATTCTATAAGAATCGATTGTATTTTGCGAGTATCCACGAATTGATTTTAAGTAAATTAAAAATTCGTTTAAAATTTTAATTAAAAAGTTTGAAGGCATTTTTCAACTTTCTGGGTATTCAATTCTTTGATGGTAAAATCCAAGCAAGGTATTAATAAAGCTTTCTTTTATTTTCTTAAGATCTCTTAAAGTTAAATTTGAATCATCAAGTTGACCTTCAAAAGATCTTTTTCTAATTACATCATCAATTAATTCTTCTAAAATTGATTCGTTTACAATTTCAAGATTTCTGCTCATCGATTCAACGGCGTCGGCAAGCATGACAATTGCAGTTTCTTTTGATTTTGGCTTTGGACCAGGATATTTAAATTTATCTTCGTCGATTTGCTTTTTAGTTTTTTTCGCAATTGATAAGAAATACTGAACCTGTGTTGTTCCATGATGCATCGGAATAAAATCAATGACTTCTTCTGGTAATTTATATTTTCGTGCAAGTTCAATACCTTCTTCAACATGATTTAAGATTATTTGAGCTGAGTGTTCGGGATCAAGATCTTCGTGTTCACTTTTTTCTTCTCTTAAATTTTCAATGAAATAATTTGGCTCAACAATTTTCCCTACATCGTGATATAATGCACCAACTTTTGTAAGAATTGTATTTGCCTCAATTGCTTTTGCAGCGCTTTCAGAAAGGATGCTCATATTTACTGAATGATGAAAAGTACCGGGAGCTTTCAATCGTAACTCTTGTAGTAATGGATGATTAAAATCTGCAAGTTCTACGAGCGTTAAATCCGTTGTTACATTAAAAATCCTCTCAAAGAAAATTAATAATCCATAAGTGAGTACTGGGGAAATTATTGAATTTGCCAGTGCAAAAATTGATTCATTCCCAATTTCCTTGAAAGTTGAATATCGTTCAAGTCCAAATGCCAGAATTGTCGTTAAATATCCCAATAAAATAAAAAGTAAAGAACGAAAAATTTGAGAACGATTTTTAATATCTCTGACTGAATACACAGCCAATGCCCCTGCTATTAAATTAGCCGTTGCAATTGTATAATCATTACCTCGGATTCCACCAATTATTAAAGAAATAATTACTGTTGTATAAAATCCTAATCGTGAATCAAAAATTATAGTAACTAACATTGAGGCAGCAGGAATAAAAATTAAATATTCTACAGGCAAATCAATTTCAATTCTTGAGGATATGTACGCCAGAAAAGAAATTAGAATAATTACAATTGATATGATTAATATTTTGCTGATATCGTTATAGACTTTTTTACGAAATAAATAGATGTAAATTCCAAGAATTAAAAGAATTACAGAAATATGTAAAAACTTCCCAATGAATTGAAGGACTGTATCAAACTTTTCACCTCTCTCAAATATCTTTTTTCTATATGAATCAATTTTTCTTTTAATATCCTCAGTAATTTTCTGATGTTTGGCGACAATTCGTTCGTTTTCAAGAACTATTCCAACATTCTTAGAAACTTTATTTTTGGCTTCTTCTCTAGAAAGGATAGTATCATTCTCATTATATATTAAATTCGGTTGAATAAATTTTTTCAAAAAAGTTTTTAGCAAAGAAGAAAAAATTTCTTGATTAAATTTTAAATTATTAACCATTTCTTCAATTAGTATATTAATATCACTTGCATCATAGAAATTATCTTTTGAAAATTTACTTTCTCGATTTTTCACTCGAACATAAATAGAATCCCTATCTATATTTTCTTTGTTTAGATTCAAATAACCTTTTGAATAAATACCACCTACAAATGTTTTTAATATTATTTCAAGTTCGCTATAGAAATTCTGGTTTAAATTCAAAAACTGTTCTTTAAGTTTTATTGAATCAAGTTCTAAAGAATAAATTAAACTTATGGAATCGGTGTTTATCTTATTTTCAAGAAATAATTTTACATCTTTTCGAAAATCATCAACAAAAATTTTAATATTCTTTTCAACATTAATCGAAATATTTTCATCAAGCTCAAAAATAGGAAGTGCATATTTTAATGCTTCTGTAACTTCTTTTTCATATTCATCTTGATACTTTAAAACAGGGAATGAAAATTGTGCAATAAGATCCTGAGATGTCCAAATATCACCTACTTTAATTTCTTTATCAATAATTTCATTTTTGGGGAAGAAAAGAGTAATAACAAAAATTGTGACCATAATTACCGAAAAACGAATTAAATGAAAATAATTCTTCTTTGCAGCCTTTGATTTCATATCAAACTTTAATTATTAATTGGAAAAAATTTTTACTTTAAAATAAAAAAGCCTCTCTGAAATTCAGAGAGGCAATGAACTGATAAAATCTTCTCAGGTTTCCTCAGATTGTACTTTTGGTTTGTATAAAAGAGCAGCAACAACACCAAGTATGATTGATTGAGCAAAACCACACAAGAAGGGATAAAGAGTTGCTTTATATGGAATCGGGAAAACAATATAATTCCCATATGATACAACCAGGAAGTAAAATAAACCTATGTATATGCCAAATCTCACTCCTTCCCATACCCCCTTATTTTCAAAACCTTTAGCAAAGAAGAATGTAAAGAAAAAGCTCCATATTAAATCTAAAATATAGCCCATCCACATTTTAGAAAACATTTCTTCTTCTGGTCTAAAGGCTTTTGCTACTTCTGGATCTTTCCAGAGTGGATCGAGCAAATACATGTAGAAGAAATAGTTTGTGGCTTCTAAAACCACAAAGACTAACACAAAGGTTAGCCAAAATTTTTTTGTAAACATAAATCACCTCTTATTGGTTATTGATTATAGGAGTATTTAACTCTCTTATTACAAAACGAAATTATATAATTCCTTTATGCTCTACAAATTCAATTTCGTCAAAACTATTTTGCTTTATCATGTAATGACCTAAGAATTTTTGAAATGTTTTATTTATCAATTTTTCTTGCGGAACTATAATTTTCAAGATCATAATTTATGACCTTTTCAGGCATTGGTAATTTATCAATCACAACCCCAGAATCTTTGAAAAACTGAACACCAAGAGAATCATGATAATCAGAAAAGACAACAACTCGAACAATTCCAGCAGCGATTAAAGCTTTAGCACAAGTTGTACATGGCATATTTGTTACATAAGCTGTTGCACCTTTCACATTCACACCATGTAAAGATGCTTGTACAAGAGCATTTATTTCTGCATGGTTTGTCCTGACACAATGATTATCAACAATTAAACAACCAACATCATCACAATGTGGTTGACCTGGAAGTGATCCATTGTAGCCAGTAGCAAGAACATACTTATCTTTTACGAGCACACAACCAACATGCATTCTCGGACAGGTTGATCTTTCTGAAGCTAACATTGCAAGTTTTAAAAAATATTCATCCCAACTGGGTCTTTTTTTATGTTCCATTTGAATCTCCATTTTTATTCCGTTTTTGTTCAAAACCTTATTTGATCAAATAAATCATCAAATGATAACTCTAAATGTCTCATCAGATTATTTAAGTTATTTGAAGATTGACTATCATTAGTTAGTCATAAATTCAATTAAAAATCTTCGTTTGATAAGTATAATTAAATTCTAAATAATTATAAATTACAATCTAAGCTGAAAAATTTTTATAAGTAAACGATGCGTATTTTTATTAATTTAATTTTATTAAGAACCAATTTTGAATAAGATTTATGTGTGGAATTTGTGGAATAATTAGCTTCGATAATTCATCGGTAGATGAGAATATTTTAATCCAAATGCGCGATGAAATGCAACATCGCGGACCTGACGCTGAGGGAATTTTCATAAACGATTCAAAAAAAGTCGGATTTGGATTTCGAAGACTTGCTATAATTGATTTATCTCCTTCTGCTAATCAACCTATGTGTAATCATGACAAATCTATCTGGATAGTCTTCAATGGTGAAATTTATAATCATCTTGAAGTTAGAGATGAACTCGAAAAAAAAGGTTATAAATACAGAACAAAAAGCGATACCGAAACAATATTACATGCATATGAAGAATTTGGAATTGATTTCATCCACAAATTAAATGGAATGTTTTCAATTGCAATATGGGATGAAAAGAAAAAAATTTTAATTGCCTATCGTGATAGAATTGGTAAAAAGCCATTTTATTATACTTTTCAAAACGGGAAATTCATTTTTGCGTCAGAAATTAAATCAATCCTGAAACATCCTGCAGTGAAAAAAGAAATAAACTTAAAATCATTATCACAATATCTGACATTTCTAATACCACCATCTCCTGAAACAATGTTTGAAGAAATAAAAAAATTACCGGCTGGTCATCGTTTGTTATTAAACGGTAATGGAGATCTAAAGATTGAAGAATATTATGATGTTCTAAACTCTGAAAACGAAATTCTTGAAAAGGATGAAAATCAAATCAAACAAAGTATTATTAAACTACTTCGACAATCAGTTAAAGATAGAATGATAAGTGATGTACCATTTGGAGTTTTTCTCAGCGGTGGAATTGATTCTTCCACAAATGTTGCACTAATGACTGAATTAATGGACAGACCTGTTGATACTTTTTCAATTGGCTTCAAAGATTTTCCACATAACAATGAATTCGATTACGCTCGAAAAGTTGCAAAGTTATTTAAAACCAATCACCACGAAATTTTAATCGATGCAAAAGATGCATTGAACTTCTTTCCAAAATTAGTTTATCATCAGGATGAACCACTGGCTGATCCGGTTTGTATCCCACTTTATTTTGTTTCAAAACTTGCAAGAGAAAATGGTACAATTGTCGTGCAAGTTGGTGAAGGCAGCGATGAAGAATTTGCTGGGTACCCATGGATGCTAAGAGAACTTAAAGTAGCTCAGATTAATAAATATCTTTTTAAAAAATTACCTTCTTCATGGAATAATTTATTCTATCGATTAACTAAAAAATTATGGGAAGATGAAGGTAAATTACTTGAAATCGATTATATAAGAAGAATTAAAGATTGTCAGGAAATTTATTGGGGTGGTGCAATTAACTTCACTGAAGAACATAAGTCAAAACTTTTACAAAAAAATTTAAATGACTCTTACCAGAAGATTGAAGAAATTTATAGGAACTATAACAAAAAAAGTAAAATCAATGATCTGCTGAGGAAATTCATTTATCTCGAATTCAAAAATCGTTTACCAGAATTACTTTTAATGAGAGTTGACAAAATGGCAATGGCTACTTCAGTTGAAGCTCGCGTGCCTTTCCTCGATTACCGACTTGTGGAATACTCCTTCAAGATCGATTCAAAAATTAAAATCAAAAAGAATTTTACTAAATACATTTTAAAGAAAGCTGTTGAAGGTATAATCCCGGACGAAATAATTTACCGAAAGAAACAAGGTTTTGCTGCACCCATGAATTTCTGGTTGAAAAATGAACTCTTTAATTTTACAAAAAACTATTTATTTAATTCTAACATTCATCGTTTAGATCTTTTCAACAGGGACTTTATAAAATTTTTAATTGAATCGCCTGTTTCAAACAGGTATGATTTTATTCAAAATACCTGGAATCTATTAAACCTTTTCATGTGGTACGATTACTGGTTCGAAGGAAAATTAATTGACTGATGGACTATTTATCAAAATTCAACTTATTTAATTTGACAAAAACTGCTAAACAAACTATTGCTCTTTATTTCTCACAAATAGGAGCAATGTTTTTTGGACTCCTTTTTACAATCGCAAACACACGTTTACTAACAAAATCTGAATTCGGAACTTTAAATTTTTATGTTCAGCTTTTAACACTTATCGCACTAATTTTTGAGTTTGGATATTTTGCTGCAGGGTCGAGACTTATTGCTTTAGAAAAAGAATTCAACAAAGAACGAGAAATAATTGGTGCGCTTTATATAATTGGAACTATCATTTCGCTGGGTTACATATTTGTTTTGTTTATAATCTCTTTCTTTGTTGATAATCTTTTCAATTCAAGCATCAAATATTTGATATTAATTGGATTAATTCCATCTATCACATTTCCTTTTCAATTTTTTATTCAATTAATATTTCAGGGTAGTAATGAGGTTTTAAAACTTTCACTTTACACATTACTTCCAAGATTACTTTACTTTGTTTTTATTGGCTTTATATATTTATTTGGTTTTTTCAGCTTAAAGTCATCTGCATTTATGTATGTTTTTTCATTTTTTGTTGCAACCATAGTAACGGTTATAATTTCTAAACCCGAATTCAAAAATTTTAAAATTCATCTGAGAGAAATTATCAGAGAAACCAGAGAGTATGGATTGAAAGTTTATATTGGTCGTGTTACTGGTATGATTGGTTATCAATCGAATGTTCTATTAATTCAATATTTCGCCAAAGAAATAGAAGTCGCCAATTATTCTTTGATAAATTTTTTCACAATTCCAATTTCAGTTTTTTCAAGATCATTATGTACTTCATTATTTAAAGGATTTGCGAGCTTAGAAAAAATACCACCACGTGTTTTCAAAATAAATTTTGTCTGGTTAACATTTTCAAGTCTGGTTTATCTTTTAATTGGTGGATTTATTCTTGAATTTTTATTTTCAAAAAAGTATTCTGAAGCAGTATCATTAATTTTACCAATGGTTTTAGCAAACTTTTTTATGGGAGCTTTTCAGCCTTATAATTTTTTCTTAAGTGCGAAAGGGAAAGGTAATTATTTATTAAAGATAGCTGGTTCTTTTTCTCTGTATACCGTTTTATTGAATTTAATTTTGATACCTTGTCTTAAAGGATACGGTGCTGCATTGGCAACATTAATTTCAATGTTAATTAATTTTTTAATGCACTATTCATATTATAGAAAAACCATTAAGAGGAAATAATGTCAAATAATAAACAATCACTTGTTATAGAAAAGTTTACAAAACATTTAAATCCTGAGGATGTTTTTGATGTTAGAGAAGATTGGAATTACATGTTTCAATCTAAGTTTAAAGTTGATTACAGATTAATTTCAAAAATACCTGGTGGACTAAAAGATAAGAAGGTACTTAATGTTGGAACATTTTTCCCGATAGATGAAATTTATTTTGCATCAAGAGTAAAAGAATTTTATTCAATCGATATAGCTCCTGAAATTATTAAAGTAGCTAATCAAATTGCTGATAAAGAAATTCATCCAGATTTTAGAGCAAAAATTAAGATAATTGTTGCAGACGCAACAGAATTACCTTTCAAGGATAATTTCTTTGATGTTTCATTTTCATTCTCAACTTTAGAACACATTCCAGAAAAAGATAAAAGAGAAAAAGCATTTTATGAATTAGTAAGAGTAACTAAAAAGGGTGGATATGTTATAATCACTCTTCCAAATAAACTAAACATTGGGAAATACTTAAGAAGTACATTGATGCAGAAAAAAGGCACAAGTCCATTCGGATACGAACACCATTACTTTCCCTGGGAACTTAAAAGAATCATGACTAAAAATAATGTCAAACCACTTTTCTTCTGTTCAAGTGCAGGTGATCTATCAGGAAATTTCTTTAAAGCTCATGATTTTTTTGTTAAATACTTTGGACATAGAATGGGTTGGGTTGGAATAAAAATTTAATTTCACTAATTATCTCATCTACATAATAATTTTGATTTAATTTTTTCGTAATTCAAAAACAATCGGGCTTTTTTGTTTTTTAAATATCTTTGTATAAAGAAATTCATACATTAAAATGCTTATTCAAAAAATTAAAATCGCTTACATACATTTTATTCGAAAAAGTTTTTTTATCTTAAAAGTTAAGTTGGGGTTATATAAAAAGAATCCCGATTTGATTCCATATTATTTTCTCGACTCAAACGACTTCCTAAATGAACAAATAAAAATTGAATTATTAAATATTGAATCTGAGCAAAAAATTCTTGAAGAAGCTGAATTAATTATTCAAAATAAATTTCAAACACTTGGCTCTCAATTGACATATCTTGGGGAAAAAATTAACTGGCAACAGGATTTTAAATCAGGTAGAACATGGGATAAAATTTTTTACACAAAAATTAATTCAAAAGAATCAATTAATGGTAGCGATATTAAAGTCCCATGGGAGTTAAGTCGTTTCCATCAATCACACTGGTTAGCCAAAGCCTTTATTATAAATAGTGATGAAAAATATGCAAATAAATTTTTTGATTTAATTCTGAATTGGATCGAACAAAATCCATTTTGCTATGGAGTCAACTGGAATTGTGCAATGGAAGTGGCAATTCGTGCAGTTAATTGGATTTTTGCTCTTCATATTTTCAAATTTTCTCAAAGTTTCAACGAACAGATTGCTAAAAAAATTTATAATTCTCTTTACCAGCATGGGCTTTTCATTAGAAATAATCTTGAATATGGTAGGAGAAATGGAAATCATTACCTTAGCGATTTAATGGGACTTATCTGGATTGGTGCATTTTTTTACAAATATCGATTTGGAAGGAATTGGTTCAGGTTTGCGAAAAAAGAACTTGAGAAGGAAATTTTAATCCAGGTTTATGAAGATGGAGTAGATTATGAAAAATCTACTTTCTATCAGAGGTTGGTAACAGAAATTCTTACTCTCTCATATATAGTGGCTGAAAGATTAAACAAACCTTTTTCAATTAAATTCAAAGAAAGACTCCATAAAATGTTTGAGTTTATTGCTTCTTATGTTTTGGGCGATGAAGTACCAAATGTTGGCGATTGCGATGATGGAAGAATAATTAAATTTAATTTTTTTGAAAAAGTCAGCGAAATGAGGAATACTCTTGTTATTGGTGCTGTAATTTTTAATGATCAAAATTTAAAATCAAAAGCTGAAAAAAATTTTGTAGATGTTCTATTACTACTTGGGCTTGACGGATATAAAAAATTTTCTGAAATCCAGACTGTGGAAATTTTAACCGAGCATAAAATTTTCCCAGATGGTGGTTACGCTGTACTAAATCACAATGGTTTTTTTATTTTTTTTGATTTTGGTGATATAGGTATGAATGGCTGGGGTGGACATGGACATAATGATATTCTTAGCTTTGAACTCGCTTATAAAGGAAAAAGATTTTTTGTTGATTCTGGAACTTATTTATATACTCCCGATCCTGAAATGAGACAAAAATTTCGTTCTACATATTCTCATAATACTGTATTGGTTGACAATACCGAACAAGCAGAGTTTTTAAATTTATTTAGAATAAAAGAAGACTTATCTAAACCTCAATTAACATCATATAATTTCAATAGCTGGGATGTCAATTCTGTTTATGCAGAACATTCAGCATATCTCAGATTAAAAAATCCCATTAAAGTAATAAGAATTATAGAACTCAACTTATTGAAAAATTCAATTAAAGTCCTGGATGCTTTTGAAAATAATGGTGAAAATCAGATTGAAGTATTTTATCATTTACATCCTGAAGTTAAAATTAGAAAATTTACTGACACAATCTACGAACTTAGTCGTGATAATGTGAGAATTAAAATAGAATTCTGGACACCGCCAAATTCTGAAATAAAAATAGAAGAATATGTATACTCAGAAAGCTATGGTAAAATTCAAAATAATCTTAGATTTAGAATAAGATTCAAAATCACGAAAAGGTTTAAAAAAAAGTTTGGAATAGAAATTTTCCCCTTAGAGGATTAAAAATGAAAATAGTGATAATTGGACACCCATGCCTTGATATTATTCACAAGAACGAACAAGAATTGCTTTCATACGGTGGAATTATTTACAGCATAATTGGTTTTTTAACTGTAAGTACAGGTGAAGATGAATTTTTCCCTGTTTTTCAAATTCAGGATGAACATTACAATAAATATCTTGAGATTGTAAATACATTTAAGCAAATCAAAAAAGATTTTATTATTCAAAATAATTCCCCAATTAATACTGTTCATCTTTTTTTTGAGGGTGAAACATTAAATTTTGAATGTTATCAATCCCGGGCTGAAAAAATTCAAGTCGACTTAATTGCAAAATCAATCCAACCTGATTCTCATTTTTATATCAACATGATAAGTGGATTCGAGCTTGAACTCCATGATTTAGAATTCATCAGAAAAAACTTTAATGGTAAAATTTATTTTGATTTTCATACTTTGACTCGTGGAATAAATGAAGAAGGTAAAAGATTTTATAGACCAATAGAAAATTGGCGCAACTGGGTTTCAAATTGTGATGTGATTCAATTAAACGAATTAGAAATGCAAAATCTTTCACCAGAAAAATTAAATGAAGAAGAATTTGCTCACGAGGCAATTAAAGCTGGTTGTAAAGTAGTTAACATAACAAAAGGATCTAAAGGAGCAACTTCATATTTTTTTGAAAATGATATCATCAAAGTTTTAAATCAATATCCTGAGCAAAATTTAATATTAAAAAACAATATAGGTTGTGGTGATATATTTGGTGCGGTATTTTCTTATAATTATTTTCGCAACGAGAAAATTGAAACTTGTCTTAAAGAGGCAGTAAAAATTTCATCAAGAAGAATCGAAATAGAAAAAATTGAGAACATAATTGATAATTTAAAACAATTTGTTAACGTAAAATGAATTTAATTAAGACCAGAATTTTAATAATTGGATGTAATGGTTTGCTTGGTCAGGCTCTGGTAAACTATTACTCAAAAAGAAAAGATGTTGAGTTACACCTTGCATCAATTGAAGATTCTTTCGTTGGGAATAACCAATTCACATATTCAAAAGTAGATATTTCTAAACGAAGTGATGTAAA
Source organism: uncultured Ignavibacteria bacterium (assembly GCA_937944105.1). Taxonomy (GTDB): domain Bacteria; phylum Bacteroidota; class Ignavibacteria; order Ch128b; family Ch128b; genus Ch128b. Next base: position 61,541 of record CALDZP010000017.1, on the reverse strand, counting down.
AAATGTAATTCTCGACTTTTTCCCTGATTATATTATAAATGCTGCCGCTTATACAGATGTTGACGGATGTGAGGTTAATCGTGAACTTGCCTGGAATATTAACGTTAATGGTGTTAAGTATCTTATTGAAGGTTGCAGGATAGTTGATGCTCAATTAATTCATATGTCTACAGATTTCATATTTGATGGTCAAAATGGACCTTACCACGAAGATTCAAAACCAAATCCAATTTCTTATTACGGCAGAACAAAATTTGCAAGCGAAAATGAAATCAAGATAGGCGGTATTCCATATTTAATAATTCGAACCAATGTCCTGTATGGCGTTCTGAAAGGTATTAAAAAAGACTTTGTCGAATGGGTTGTAGAAAATTTAACTGCGGGGAAAGAGATTAATGTTGTGACAGATCAATGGAATAACCCAACTTATGTTGAAGATCTTGTTAATGGAATTTCTCTTGCTATTGATAAAAAGAAAACTGGAATTTATAATATTGGTGGTCTTGAATACCTTAGCCGATATGATTTTGCAATGAAAATTGCAGAAATATTCAGGCTGAATAAAAATTTAATTAATCAAACTACAACGGATAGGCTTAATCAAAAAGCTAAAAGACCATTACGAGGCGGCTTAATTATTTTGAAGGCTCAAGCTGAACTTGGATACAAACCACACACAATCGAAGAAAATTTAATTGACATTAAAAAGAAATTGGGAAAGTAAGGGTTGCATAAAATATTGGATCATTACGAAGGATTTATTTTTGATCTTGACGGAACTATTTACCGTGAGTTAAAACCAATAGATGGAGTAGCTGAGGTATTCAATGTTCTAAAATCACTTCAAAAAAAATTTGTATTCGTTTCCAATCGAACAACATCATTAAAAAATCAATATTGTGAAAAGTTAAATTCTTTCGGAATCCAATGTAATGAAGATCAAATCATCACTTCTGCTGAAGTGACTAAAAATTATTTGATTCAAAATTTTCCCGATCATAAAGTATTTGTGATCGGCGAAAAAGTTTTTATTGACTATTTGAAAAATAATCAAATTAAAATCGCAAACCATCACATCGATATTGTACTTGTTTCACTCGATAGAAAATTAAATTACCAGAAACTTTTAAAAGCACAGAAAGCTTTATCAAATGGGGCTAGGTTTTTTGCAGCCAACGCTGATCTGACCTGCCCAGTTGAAGATACCGAAATTCTTGATGCCGGTTATACAATTATTGCTCTTGAAAATTTAACTGGCAGAAAACTTGAAAAAAATTTTGGTAAACCGTCAAGTTTAATTATTAACGAAGTTCTAAACCAAATTAATATACCTAAAGAAAAATGTATTATAATTGGCGATAGACTCGAAACAGATATATTAATGGCTAAACAAAACGGTATACATTCAGCCCTTGTTCTTAGTGGTGTGACCAGAGAAAATATGCTATTCGAATCAACAATAAAACCCGATTATGTTTTAAAATCGGTCGCAGATTTAATTAAAGAATAATTTTTTCTACTATTACCTATTCAATTACAGAATTAAATTTTAATCAATTTGGATGAAAATAATTGGATATAAAAAGCAGAAAGCATTTAAACTTATATAATTGAAACGACAAAAATTAAATCAAAGATGATTTTACTGATGTTCTTCCTTAGGCTGGCGAGTCATTAAATCTGTTGTGGCTATTATTGGATCTTTATCCTCATAAAGAATTTTATATACTTCAGTACAAATGGGAACTTCAATACTCGTTTTTTGTGAGAGTAAATAAACACTTTTTGCAGTTGTCACTCCTTCGGCAACCATTTCCATTTCAGATAGAATCTGTTTTAATTTTTTACCTCTTCCAATTTGTTCACCAACAAATCTGTTTCTTGAATATTTGCTCATACAGGTAACAATTACATCACCAATCCCTGAAAGACCAGAAAAGGTTTCTGGTTTTGCACCAAGTGCAACACCAAGTCTGGAAATCTCAGCAATTCCCCTGGTCATGATTGCTGCTTTTGTATTATCACCAAAACCAGCTCCATCACATATTCCTGCACCAATTGCAATTACATTTTTCAACGCACCGCCAAGTTCCACACCCACAATATCTGTTGTTGCATAAACTCTAAAATATGGATTCATGAATTCATTCTGAACGAATTTTGCTGTTTCAATTGATTTTGAACCTACCACAACTGCCGTTGGAATTTTTCTTGCAACTTCTTCGGCATGACTTGGGCCAGATAGAGTTGAGATTTGCTCTTCTGAAATTTGGGGAAATATATCGAGAATAATTTCTGAAACTCTTTTTAAGGTCGAAATTTCAATGCCTTTGGCAACATTAACAAAGATTGAATTTTTAACTAACTGAAAATCTATTTTTTCAATTACACTTCTCAGATACTGAGTAGGAACTGCAAGAACAATTATATGTCTATTATGTATTGCATAACTTAAATCAGATGTGATTTCAATTTCCTCAGGTATTAAAATACCGGGCAGGTATACTTCATTTAGTCTCTTCGTTTGCAATATTCTGGCATAATCAGGTTTATATTCATAAAGAACTACTTTGTGACCATTTCCACTTAAAAGAATTGCCAGAGTGGTACCCCAACCACCAGCACCAAGAACAGCAATATTCATTTTTTAACTGGATTTTTTATTTATCAAAGGAATTCTTTTAATTCGACTTTCAGTACCTTCAATTAATCGTCTAATGTTAGAACGGTGAGTATATGTAATAAAAATTGCTATAAATATTGAAAAAGCAATTAATGTAGTGTAACCTTGTATATGTACATGAAAAATATTTTCTCTAATAAATAAAATAATTGGAAGAGCAACAGCAGCCGAAATAGATCCAAGTGAAACATATCTAAATTTAATTAGCATCAAAAGAAAAATTGCTGCGGCAATCAAAACGTCAATTGTCATTAAACTTGCAGCCATTCCAACAGCAGTAGCCATACCTTTTCCTCCACGAAATCCAGCGAAAACAGTGAAAACATGTCCGATCACTGCACAAATTCCAGCAAGTAATTGAACAAAAGTGAAGTCGTCAAATGGCGTCGGATTTTCGAATGGCATATCAGTTAAGAAGAAAAGTCTGGCTATAAAAACAACTGCTACCACACCTTTGAAAGCATCAAATAACATAACAAGAATTCCATATTTCCAACCAAGAACACGAAATACATTCGTGCCGCCAGCATTACCACTTCCATAATTTCTTATATCAATTCCTGCAACCAATTTGCTTGTTATAATTGCAGTTGGAATTGAACCAACCAGATAAGAAAGGAGCAATATTAAAATTATTGTTAACATATTTACCTAATAATTAATTTATGATGAAAACCATTTATAAACATATTCAATTATAAGATTTTTAACAAATATAATCTAAGTTAAAAATCGTTTTGCAAAATCAAAATCTTCTTTTAATGTAATTTTTCTATTGTCACTTTTCAATTGATAAAAGAAAATTTTGATGCCTATCCTTTCCACAATTGACGATTCATCGGTACCGTAAAAATTTTCTTTATAAGCTTTTTGAAAAGCATCAATTAGAATCTTATAACTAAAAATTTGTGGAGTTTGAACAATCCATATCCTATTACGATCCAATGTTGACTCAACAAATCTTCCACCTGTTTTGATTGTATCAACTGCTTTTTTCGCAGCAATAACTGACTTTTTCTTTTTAGCAAATTCAATCAATTCATCTATTTCTTTTGATTTAATTAATGGTCTTACAGCATCGTGAACACAGATCAAATCGTTTTTATTTGCACTAAGTATTTTCAATGCGGAGTATACCGAATCCTGTCTTTCTTTACCACCAATTACAATGTTTTTAACTTTATTAATCCGATATTTATTAACCAACTTTTCGGTTTTACTAACAAAATCTTTATGAGAAGCAATAATAATCTCATCTATGCTTTTTGCGTTTTGAAATTTCAAAAGAGTATGTGCCAAAATTTCAATTCCATTTATCTTGAGAAATTGTTTTGGAATAGTAGAATTAAATCTTTTTCCCATTCCAGCAGATGGAATTATTGCTATTGTTTTCATCTTCAACTAAAGTCTCAAATCTATTATAGATAAAAAAGTCAGGAAATAGACCTGACTTTTCAAAGATTAAAAGTTAAGAAAATTTTCTATACAAATTTTAAAATTCCAATTACAAAATCAACATTGCATCGCCATAACTAAGAAATCTATAACCATCTTTAATTGCTTTTTTATAAGCTTTCATTGTTAAGTGATATCCAGCAAATGCTGCAACAAGCATAAGTAAAGTTGATTCGGGAGCATGAAAATTAGTAATAAGAGCATCAACAATTTTAAAATCGTAAGGAGGGAAAATAAATTTATCTGTCCAACCTCGATTGGGTGCTGAAAGTCTACTTGCCGTCACGCTTGTTTCAAGAGCTCTCACAGTACTTGTGCCTACTGCAAAAACCCTTCCTTTATTGATTATTGTTTTATTAATAACTTCGGCAGTGGATTCAGGAATTTCATAAAATTCAGAATCCATTCTATGTTTAGTTAAGTCTTCAACCTCTACTGGTCTGAATGTACCTAATCCTATATGTAAAATAACCGGAACAATTTTTACACCTTTTTTTTCAATTTTTTTCAAGAGTTGTGTAGTAAAATGTAAGCCAGCAGTTGGTGCAGCAACAGATCCTGATACCTGAGCATAAACCGTTTGATAATTCTTTTTATCAGCTGGAACAGGTTCTCTTTTGATATATGGTGGAAGAGGAATTGTTCCAATTCGCTCAACAATTTCAAATACATCCTTGTCAGTGAGAAATCTTATTGTCCTTCCACGAGAAGTTGTATTGTCAATAATTTCACAAACAAGTCCTTCATCAAAATAAATTTTATTCCCAATTCTAACTTTTCGAGCAGGTTCAACAATAACATCCCAGATTTTTTCCTGAGGATTCAGTTCACGCAATAAAAGTACTTCAATCCTGGCATTAGTTTTTTCCTTCTTCCCGAAAAGTCTTGCTGGGAAAACTTTAGTTTGATTTACAACCAGGCAATCACCTTTTTGAAAATAATCGACTATGTCACTGAATTTTTTGTCTTCAATTTTTTGGGTTTCTCTGTGTAATACCATCAAACGACATTTATCTCTGGGAGTCACCGGAAACTTGGCAATTAAATTTTTAGGCAACACATATTTGAAATCAGATAACTTTAATTCTCTATCTAATAAAAAATCCATCATAATCCTCACGATTAGTTTTTAATTTTTACTTTAAATCTTTTAATCTCACAGATTTCATAAATAAAGAAGAGCTCTCAACTCCTTTGAATTGAAAGCTCTTCAAATATTTTCAAATTAATTTATTTCTTACGAGATTTTGTGGTTGTCTTTTTGCTCTTCAGATTTACTTTCTCTTTTTTAACAGATTTTTTTTGTGAAGAGGACTTTTCTAAGACAACAGCACGAGCGGCTGCCAGTCTTGCAATAGGAACTCTGAACGGTGAACAACTTACATAATCAAGCCCAATTCTATGACAGAAAATAACCGAATCAGGTTCTCCACCATGTTCACCACAAATACCAACTTTAAGATTGGGACGAGTTGCTCTACCTTTTTGAACACCAATTTTCATTAATTCACCAACACCATCGATATCAATTGACTCGAATGGATCTCTTGGCAAGATATCCTGTTCAACATAAGCAGGCAAAAATTTGCCAGAATCGTCCCTTGAAAGGCCAAATGTTGTTTGAGTTAAATCATTCGTCCCAAATGAGAAGAACTGAGCAACTTCTGCAATCTGATGAGCAGTAACACAAGCCCTTGGCAATTCAATCATAGTTCCAATTGTATAATCAATCTTTTCACCCATTTCATTCATAACCTCTTCAGCAACTCTACGCACAATTTTTTCTTGAAGTTTCAATTCATTAATATGTCCAACAAGAGGAATCATTATTTCAGGAAATACTTTGATTCCTTTTTTCTTAACATTACAGGCAGCCTCAAAAATAGCTCGAGCTTGCATTTCAGTAATTTCTGGATAGCTAATACCAAGTCTACAACCTCGGAAACCAAGCATCGGATTAAATTCTTTCATACTTTCAATCTTGTTTTTGACAGAATCAAAGGTCATATTCATTCGCTCAGCAAGTTCTTGAATGTCTTTGTCCTCATGCGGTAAAAATTCATGCAAAGGTGGATCCAGAGTTCTAATTGTAACAGGTCTGCCTTCCATTACTTCAAATATACCTTCAAAATCACTTCTTTGAAGTGGAAGTAACTTATTTAAGGCATTTTTTCTTTCATCAATAGTATCAGATAAAATCATTTCACGAACAGCCTGAATTCTATCTCCTTCAAAGAACATATGTTCAGTTCTGCAAAGCCCAATTCCTTCAGCACCAAAAGCAATTGCATTAGCAGATTGTTCTGGAGTATCGGCATTTGTTCTAATTTTGAGTCTTCTAAATTTATCAGCCCAGCTCATCAAATTAGCATATTTCTGATAAACTGGAGCATCTTTTGGATCGAGAGTTTTATTGATTAGAACCTGAATAATTTCGGATGGTTTTGTATCAATTTTACCTGAGAAAACTTCACCTGTTGTTCCGTCAAGTGAAATATAATCGCCCTGTCGAATAACAATATCTTTTCCTTTAATTTTCATTTCCTGAGCAGAGTAGTCAATTTCAAGTTCACCGCAACCAGCCACGCAAACTTTTCCCATTTGTCGTGCTACAAGAGCAGCATGAGAAGTCATTCCACCACGAGCGGTCAAAATACCTTCAGCAGCATTCATACCACGAATATCTTCAGGTGAAGTTTCAATTCTAACAAGGATTACTTTCTCACCATTTTTTGCCCATTCTTCAGCATCAGGAGCATTGAAGACAACTTTACCAGTTGCTGCACCAGGACCAGCATTTAAACCTTTAGCGATAAGTCTTCCTTCTTCAATTGCTTTTCTTTTTTCATTGTGATCAAAAATTGGCCTGAGTAATTGATTGAGTTGATCGGGGTCAATTCTTCTTATTGCTTCTTCTTTTGTGATTAATTTTTCGTTCACCATATCAACGGCCATGGTTACAGCCGCAAATCCAGTTCGTTTACCAACGCGGCATTGTAACATCCAGAGTTTACCTTGTTGTACAGTAAACTCGATATCCATCATTTCTTTATAATGTTTCTCGAGAATTTTTCTAATTCTTTCGAGTTGATTATAAATTTCTGGCTTAGTCTCTTTTAATGTTTTAATAGGAAGTGGAGTTCTTATTCCGGCTACAACATCTTCGCCTTGAGCATTGGTTAAATATTCACCATAAAATTCATTTTCACCGGTGGCAGGGTCACGAGTGAATGCAACACCGGTTAAAGAATCTTCGCCCATATTACCAAAAACCATTGCCTGAACATTAACAGCAGTTCCCCAATCCTCAGGAATATTATTCAATTTTCTATAAGCTTTGGCTCTTTCATTATTCCATGAACCGAAAACAGCGCCAATTGCTCCCCAAAGCTGTTCCCATGGATCAGTTGGAAAATCGTGACCTGTCTTTTCTTTAATTGCGGTTTTAAATTCTTCGACTAATTCTTTTAAATCTTCAGTTGTTAATTCAATATCTTGAGTTATTCCTCTATCATGTTTTTTCTTTTCGATTATAGCTTCAAATGGATCAATTTCATCTTTTCTTTGAGGTTTAAGTCCAAGAACAACATCCCCATACATTTGAACGAACCGACGATAAGAATCATAAGCAAATCTTGGATTGTTAGTTTTTTTAATTAATCCCTGAACTGTTTGATCGTTTAAGCCAAGATTTAGAACTGTATCCATCATGCCTGGCATTGAAGCTCTTGCACCAGAACGAACAGAAACAAGCAAAGGATTTTCGGGATCGCCGAACCTAGCGCCCATAATTTTTTCAACTTTTTGAAGAGCTTCTTTTACCTGCTTTTCAAGTTCTTTTGGATATGTTCTATTGTGTTTGTAAAAATATGTACAAACTTCAGTGGTTATGGTGAATCCGGCAGGGACGGGTAAACCAATATTAACCATTTCAGCCAAATTTGCTCCCTTACCACCGAGCAATTCTTTCATATCAGCCCTGCCTTCTGCCTTTTTACCACCGAAGAAGTAAACATATTTTTTTGTTGCTTTAGCCATACTAATCTCCATTATTTTTTTGACTTTTTATAAACCAATTTAAAATTTCTTTTGAGAGAGGACTATTGTTGTTTTTCATTCTCTCAGGATGCCATTGAACAAGTAAAAGTGGTGAGTTACCTTCAGGATTTTTCCATTCGAGTGCTTCAATTATTCCATCTTTAGATAATGCAGAAACTTTCAAAGAATTTGCAACACTATCGACTGCTTGATGATGTTCACTATTAACTTTACCAGATTTTACTTTTACAATATTAAAAAGTAGTGAATTTTCAAATAATTCAATTTCGTGTTCAAGGTCATCAGAAGAATCTTCATTTCTATGTTTATCAATATGTTGAATTAAACTTCCACCAAGGTGTGCGTTAGTTAATTGAAGACCACGACATATACCCAGTATGGGTAAATTATTTTTTAATGCAATATCGAGTAAATTTCTTTCGAACCTATCACGATTTTTATCAATGTTTTTTGAAAGATTTTTTTCATTTGTCTGATTATAAATCTCAGGATTAATGTCTGAACCACCTGTAAGAAGTAAGCTCGTGCATTTTAAGAGTTCTTCGGGCGATCCAGTTTCATGATTGAGTTTAATAATTTCAATTTCCTGCGGGAATGATAGTAACCAATTAATATAATTTTGAATTTTTGAACCGTAATAAGATAAGCCAATCTTTATTTTTTTATCAGACATATAATATCTTGTAATAAATTCTCCTCATTTTTGATTTTTGCTGTGATTTTCGCATATAAGAGGAAAACCCCAGCTCTCTTAAACTCATCTTTGAATTTTGATAATCGGACAATGTCCTTTTCGGTTGTGATAAGGTGATAACACCCAAATTTTTCTACAAATTTAAGCAATATTTTTAAATCTTGTACATCGTAATTGTAATGATCTGGAAAAAACTTCGAAAATTTGTATAAAATCCCAATTTTTTCCATAAGCTTCACAAATGTTTTCGGCTGTGCAATACCGCAAAAGATTCCAGCGTTTTGATTATTAATTTTTTCCATTTCTACTTCCCTACCTTCAAGATCTCGGAATCCCTCAAAACGATACTCTGAAAAAAATAGTTTTTTATGATTCAGAGGGTAGTTAGAAACATTCTCAAATTTTTTGTTAAATATTAAACAATCGTAATCTTTTAATTTCGTTTTTGGTTCCCTCAAATTACCAGCTGGAAGAAGTAAATTTTCCACTAAATTTTTTGAGAAAAAATTTTCATCAATCAAAACGATAGAGTAATCTTTTTTTATACTTAAATTTTGAAGACCATCATCCAAAAGAATAAAATCGAATTTATTTGTAGCATTTAGTTTTTCAATAGCCAATGATCTATTTTCTGAAACGAAAACTTTAGCACTATTTAAATTTCTTTTAATTAACACAGGTTCATCACCAAATTTTTCATAATCAAACGAATCAACTTCAAGAAATCCTTTTGATTTCCTTTTGTAACCTCTGGATAAGATTGCTACCCTAAAATTTTTATCAATTAATTTTTGTGCAATTGACAATACAATTTGGGTTTTTCCAGTTCCACCAACTCTAATATTACCAACACAAATCACTGGAATTTTAGAACAAATAACATTTATTTGAAAGACTTTTCGAAGCAAATTTGATTTATAAACAAACTTTCTTATAAAAAGACCCATCCAGAAAATCAAAGAAAAGGGAAATAATAAAAGTCTTAAATTATCAGTAATTCTCATTAAAGTTTATACCAATGAAAGTTCGGTTAACTCTTTTTCGAGATTTTGTCTGATGATTTCATATTCTTCATAAGTAAGTCCTGATGGAAAAATTTTGGGTTCTGAAAGCTTAATAAATACTTTTGAAAAAGGTTTAGGTAATTCAAATTTATCCCAGCTATTAAAAACAAATTTTTTTTCATACTTTATTCCGCAAAGAACTATAGGTTTTTCTGCTCTGACGGCAGCAATCAAGCCACCAATTTTCATTTTTTCCTTTGGTCCTTTTGGTCCATCAGGAGTTATTGCCAGTGAAAAACCATCTTTCAAGACTTCAACCATACGATTCATAACATCTTTTGAATCCTTTGAACTTGAACCACGAATTAATTTATAATTCCATTTTTTTAATAAACGAGACAGTATTTCGCCATCTTTGCTTTGACTAACAACAGCATAAAAATTTTTATTTTTTCCAAGCCACCAGCCACCAAGCATTTTACCATGCCAGAACATTAGTACACAATTTCCCAATTGCAACGATTTAAGATTCTCACTCTTAAACCTGAGAGTTTTTACATAAATATTCAAAAGGAATGGTAAAATTATTATACCAAAATTTTGTAAAATCTTATTCATTCTGTAAATCACTTAAAATTATTTTTGCAGCTTTCTGAGAAGCCCCTGATTCACCTAATATTTCCTTTATTCTTCTCATCTTTAATTGCATCAATTCAATTTTTGAATTATTTGTAAGTAACTCTTTTATTTCATTATAAATTTTTTCCGGGGTACATTCGTTTTGAATTAACTCATTTACAATTTTTTCTCCCGCTACAATGTTAGCCAGTGAAATGTTATCTATTTGAATTAAATTTTTACCTATTAAATAACTCAACAATGATGTTTTGTAAACAACCACAAAAGGTAATTCAAAAAGTGCAGCCTCTAAAGTTGAAGTTCCTGATTTAATAATTCCAGCATCAGCATATTTCATCAACTCATAGTTTTTGTTTAAGATAACTGGAATTTTTTGACCAAGGTATTTACGATATAAATTCATTTCGATTGACCTGACTCCCGAAACAACAGCATTTATATCGAATTCTCTAAAAATTAAATTTATCGCTTCACTTACTATAGGTAAAATTTTTTTTATTTCCTGTTCCCTGCTGCCAGGAAAAATTGTTAATAGTTTTTTATTGAAATCAAGGCAATTATTTCTAAAAAAATCTTCTTTCGATTCGAATTTATAACTTGAGATAACATCAATTAACGGATGACCAACAAAAATAGATTCTATTCCAGCTTCACGATACATCTTTTCTTCAAAGGGAAAAACAACAATCATTTTATGGATTAATTTTTTTATAAGATTAATTCTACTTCTTCCCCATGCCCACAGTTGAGGTGATATATAATAAAAAATTTTTTTCTTTCGTTTATAAAGTTCTTTTGCAAGAGATAAATTAAATCCAGGATAATCGATTAATATTGCTGCATCAATATCGCTTCTATCGACTAAATTCAGAATATTCTTTTTTACTTTTCTCAGGAACGGAATATGCTTCACTATTTCTACAAATCCCATAAAAGAAATAGAATTGATATGATAAATTAATTCAACTCCATTTGCATTCATATTATCACCACCTATTCCAAAAAATTGAATAGACCTATCTAATTCCTTCATCGCTTTAACAAGATTACCACCATGCAAATCCCCTGAAACTTCACCAGCTATTATTAAAATTTTTTTCATCTTGATTAGAAATTGAATTACCAATTTATTTTTATTCAAAAACAAAAATCACATTTAACAACAATTTCAATTAACTCTATCAATAACTTATTGAAGATTAAAATCATCATGCTATTAAATTCTTCTAATAACCCAGATTAAAATTAAAATCGCAATAACGCTTAATATTGCCTGAATCGAACGAGACTCAGATTGTAAACCTTTTCTCCATAAAAATTCTGGTTGCACAACACTTGAATTTTTATATTTAGTAAATTTTGGTAAAAATCTATTAACATTCTTACAATAATCTTTATAATCTTCACCAAACTTATCCATTAAAAATTTCTCTTCTTCTTTTACAATCTCATAGTATTGATACAGAAAATAAACTAACGCAAAAATTTGAAGATAGGGAAAAACTGCATTGGACATAATTCCAAGCCCGAAATAAATTATAATATTACCGATATAAAGTGGATTCCTCACATAAGCATAAGGTCCATTGATCACTAAAAATGTTCCTCCTACTCCACCTGTTGTTCTTGTTTCAGAGCCTGCCCAGGCATTTGCCCATATGCGGATAAATTCACCAATTAAAACAAAAATTAAACCTACCAGAATTGTATAAATATTTGGATTAGCATAAAGTATCATCAATATCAAGAACGGAAGTGGAGTGTAACTACGATATTTGAAGAAAAATTCACCTAATTTCATTTAAGGCTCCAATAAATATAATTCTCTTCTTTTTTGAATTGCAGTGTTTCTTTTTTTAATTCTTTTCTTCGAAAGTAATTTCTCAATTGCTAACTGGATTGAACTAAAATTATCAAATGGGAAATATGAGATTCGATTTATTTCACAATACTTTAATAAATCCTTCTTAGCAAAAATATAATCGACATATTCAATAGGACATCGATCAGAATGTCCATCACCAATGTAAATGGTTATTTCATCATCTGCAGAGTTATTTATGATGTGGTTTCGCTTACAATTAGCACACTTCAAACAAACTGAATCGGAGAAAGGAAAAATCATCTCAGCAGTTCCATCATTATTAATATGAATTGAATTCGCATAAAATTTTATATCTATGCTGTACCTGTCAAAGATTCGTTTTATATATAAATCAATTCCATCACTTACAACTATCAAATCAAGATTTTTAGTTTTGCAAAATTTTACAAATTCAATAAATGTTTCATCAATTTTTTGTTTATCAATAAAATCGTAGGCTTTTTCAAGATTTAAATTTCTGATTGTACTACATTCACCGCTCAAACATTCAATAGATGTAATTTTTCCTTCACGCCATTTAGAGACGAACTCATCGCAAATAGTTTTATTTCCGAATTCACGATAAAACAAATTGCCGATATCTTCAATTGCAATTGTACCATCAAAATCACAAAATATTTTGATTCCCTGTTTAATCATTTTGAATAAATCATTTTTTTTACATCGTAAAAACCAGATGAACTCATTCGATAAAAATAAATTCCATTTTCCATTAAAGTTGATGGCTCAAATTCAATTTCGTGAACACCAGATTCTCGAACTTCATCTAAAATTGTTTCTATTTCTTCAAGTCGAGAATTATAAAGTTTAATCACCACTCTGGTTTTAAAAGGTATTCTAAAAGCAATTTTTGTTGTTTTTGAAAATGGATTCGGTGAATTCTGAAACAAGAAAAAACCATCGGTCACAGATTCGGGTTCTATTTCTTCTTCGATTAACTTCTCATTGCCATCAGGATCAATACATTTGATACGATACTTTGCTGTTGAATTTTCAAAAATATGATCGTCAAAATTCATTTGTTTTAATGGTGATCTTGAATTTGAATTGTAACTATAAATTTCTATCCACGAGCTATCGTTTTCATTAAATTTTTCGAGAATAATTTTTGTTCTGGGTTGTTCATTAATTAATTCCCAATTTATTTTTACCAATCCTTCGTATTGAGAAATTCTAAAGTTTTGTACCTTTGGATTTTGATACTCTTTAAGGTAAAATTCAGCAAAATAAATTCCATTTTTCTTGTTTAAATTTGATGTAAAAAGAGTTAATTGATTCTCAAAAAATAGATAATATTTAGAATCGAGATTTAAATTTTCATCAGTTAATTTTAATCCTTCAAGTTTAAGCATTTCCCCTTTTGGTGTGAGTGTTTGAATAAAAAGAGATATCTGATTTAGAGAATTATGATAACATGTCCAGAAAATAAAAAATCCACTTTGATTCGTTGATAAGTCTGGCATTTGATGAAATTTACAATTGGAATGCATTTTAATCGGGTTTTTAAATTTTAATTTTTCTCCCTGACTTAGAATCTGAGCATAAAAGCTTTTAAGATTCGATTTTTCTTCTGATAAAAATAATATTACAAAATCATTCTGAGAAAATTTAATTACACTTATCAATTCCTGATTTTCAGATTTTTGCCAGAGTTCCTTACCATAAAACCCCATTTTCTTTGAACCTTTTTTAGAAAATTTTTGAAAATATATTTTTGAATTATTTTTTCTTTCAGTGTAAAAAATTATTGGTTCATTTTTTCCATCAACAAATAAAAAATTCTGGATTGCATTTGCTTCTGGATTGGAAGTAAAAATTCCGAATTGACCAAATAATTTTTTGCCAGAACTATTTAAGTATTGAATATAAATCTTATTGACCTTTAAAATTTTTTCAATCCATGAAATGTAACATCCGCCAGAATTATCAGAAGCCACCTGTGGCTCGGATTCCACTCCTTCAAGATTTGAAACAACAATTCCATTTTCTTTCCATTGAAGATTTCCATAGAAATCTAATTTTTGAGCATAAATATCACTATATGGATCATTTCTATAATCCTCCCATACAAGAAAAATATTTTCATTATCCGATGAAATGGTAAAATTTTTTTGTACTCCTTTTTGTGTACAAATAGGAATTCCACCACTATCCCAAAGAATTCCGTTTTCATCAATCAATTGAGAGTAGATATCTCCATCTGGATCTGTTCTGAAATCGAGAAAGGCTAAAAAAATTAATCGTTCAGAAATTACTTGAAGTTTTAATTCATCCTGAAATGTTGAAAGATTTGGTGTAAGAAAAAATTCTTTAAATTCAGTTGGATTATTTTTATCAAAAACTTTGCATTTAATTCGCTTATCAAAAAAAGAAGAATCGTGATAAAAAATAAAATATTTATTTCCAAGTTTTTCAACTTTAAGGAGTGTAGTTTTATCTCTTGATGAATGAATAGTTATAAAATCCTGTGAAAAAATTTTTAAAGGAATTAGAAAAATCAGAAATATTTTAAAAAACTTTTCAAGCAACTGTTGCCTCCTCAGTAAACCTCACCGCCACAATTTTTGAAACGCCTTCTTCTTCCATTGTGACTCCATAAAGAGTTTGTGCTGCTTCCATTGTCAGTTTATTGTGGGTGACGATGATAAACTGAGTATTCTCTGAAAATTTATTTATCAATCGTATAAATCGCTTAATATTTGCATCATCTAACGGCGCATCAACCTCATCAAGAATACAGAAAGGACTTGGTTTAACAAGATAAATAGCAAAAAGAAGTGCTGTAGCGGTTAGTGTTTTCTCTCCTTGAGATAGCAAATCAATAGAAGTTGGTCTCTTTCCTTTTGGCTTTGCAATAATTTCAATCTTTGCTTCAAGTGGATCTACCCCATCTTCGAGTCGTAAATCAGCTTCATCACCTGGATCAAAAAGTGTTCGGAATGTTTCGATGAAGTTTTGCCTGATTTTTTCGAATGTTTCTAAAAATTGTTTTTGTGCTGTTTGATTTATTTCTGCAATTACCTGAATTAATTCTTTTTCAGATTCTATTAAATCGTTTCTTTGCTCAGTTAAAAATTCAAGCCTTTTCTTTTCTTCTTCATATTCTTGAAAAGCAAGTGAATTAACCGGACCAAGTGATCGAATTTTATTTTTCAATGTATGAAGTCTTTCTTCAGCTTCAGAAAAATTAAATGATTCGATATCTTCAAAATCTTTTAATTCTATTCGATGCTGGTATTCTTCATAAATTTTATCAATTAAATTCTGAGTTCTTAAATTTCCTTCGTTAACTGTTATCTCATTTTGATGAATACTTTCGTTAATCTCATCAAGCGTTTTTCTTCTTTCGTGAATCAATTTATCGTTTTCTGAAATTTTTGAACGAATAGAGTTCAATTCCGAGAGAATAATGTTTAATTCTTCATTTAATATTTTCTTCTTTTCTTCTAATGATTTCTCCTGAAGCTCTAATTCTTGAAGTAAATTTTTGATTTGATTGTTTTCTTCACGAAGACTTGTAATCTCATTGAAAAATTTTTGAATATCTGATTCAAGAGAAATAAGTTCCGATTGACTCCTATGAATTTGATTTTGTTGATTACCTATTTCGCTTTCTAATTTTGCCAGATTAATTTTAAGTTCATTAATCTTTGAAAGATTTGAATTATGAGCATCTTCAATCTCTTTTAATATTTTTTGCTGTTCATTTAACTCACTTTCCTTTTCCAAAATAATCTGATTTTTCTGATCCAATTCTTTTTGAATGGCATTAACTTTCAATTGAATTTCTTCATTTATTTTTTTGAAGTTGTTAATCTCAAAATTAATCTTCTCAATTTCTTCTATATTTTTGTTTTGTTCAAAATGTATTTGAGATAATTGCTTTTCAATTGTGGATTCATCATTTCTTAAAAAATTGAGATTATCCTGGTAAGCCTTTATGTTAATTGATTTTAGTTCAGAATTAAAATCAGCCAGTTTATTTGTCAATTGTTCAAGTTTATAAGTTTCCTTAATGTAAATATCATTTAATTCAGAAAGAATTTTTTTCCTTCCAAATGCGGTTTCAATTAAGCTTTTTTCTCCACTTACTTCAATAAATCCACTTGAACGAAATACATCACCATCAAGAGTAACAAAATCAAAATTTTGATACTTTTCTAAGAGTAATTGCGCAGTTTCAGAATTATCGACAATGCAAACATTACCCAGAACTTTGTCAAAGAATTTTTCCCAGCTCTTGGAATATTCAATTACATCTTTAAGCCATGCAACAAAACCTTTTTCATTAACCAATTTTTTTCGTTGCTTTCTTATCGAATATGAATTAAGTCGTTCCCAGATATTTTGTTTTTTTTCAAAATGAAAATAAAAATTAGCCTGACCGAGTTGATTATTTTTCAAATATGCAATTCCCCTTTTCAGGTCATCTTTTAACTGAATCAAAATATAACTCAAATAATTTTTCAATACATTTTCTGCAACAATTCTGTATTTTTCATCTGCAGAACCTGCATCAGCGACCAGAACTTTTTCCCCTTTGCTCCAATCACTTCGAAGGATTAATTCTTTTGTGCCTTTTGAAATTCCTTCAAGATTATCCAGCAAACTCTGGATAAAATCAATCTTGTTTTTAATCGCATTTAATGCAGAACGAGTCTCTAGCTCTTCTTGTTTTAATTTTGAAATTTCCTGTTCAATTTCTGCTTTTCTATCCTGCGCTTTAGTTAGAGCAATTTCAGCTTCCTTTACCCGTGTTTTAGCCCTGTAATGCTCCTGAGTTAATTCTTCAAGATACTTTGCAAGTTTTTCAACTGTTTGTTCTGATTTAGAAATTTTTTCATTTAAAGTTTTGATGCTTTCATTATTATTTTGAATTCGAATTATCAATTTTTCGTGTTGATTCTTTAGTTCATTGAATTCTATATAAAGTTGTTGAAGTTCTTTATTTTTTTCTTCTTTCTCTTTATTCCTTTCTTTAAGATAACCTTCATATTCATTTCTTTTCGATTCAAAATCTTCGAGCAATTTTTTTAATTCAAAGATTTCATTTTCCAGTGAAGTAATTTTTTGTTGAGATTGAGAAATTAAATTTTTAAGTGATTCAATTTTCTTTTTACCTTCATCAATATTTTGATTTAATCTTGAATTATTGTTTTCATTATTTTTTGCTCTTTCCCTGTTTCTAATGATATTTTCTTTAACTTTATAAATATCTTCAGTAGTTCTAAGTATTTCTTCTCTTTTCTTTTCAAGTTGCAATTCAACTTCATCAAGTTGTTGATATAAAGTTTGTTGATAATTATCCAGACCTTCTAATTCAGAGGTATATTTTTGCTTTTTGTCATGTAATTGTTGAAGTATTTCATTTGCCTTTTTAATTTTTTTCTGTAATCTAAATAGTTCTCTTTCGGCAAGACTAATTTCAAGATCTTTTGCTTCCTGATATAGTTTATTAAATTGTTCAGCTTTTTTTGATTGTCTTTCAAGTGAATTAACTTTTTTCTGAACTTCAGAATAAATGTCATTTACTCTAATCAAATCCTGTTTAACTGCTTCAAGTTTTCTTAATGCTGCTTTCCTTCTATGCTTGTATTTATTGACTCCAGCCGCTTCTTCAAATAATATCCTTCTATCATCTGCACGATTGCTTAAAATATCTTCGATCATTTTTAATTCAATTACAGAATAAGCATTGGAGCTCATTCCTGTATCCATGAACAAATTCTGAATATCTTTAAGACGGCATGGAGTTTTGTTAATCAAATATTCACTCTCACCAGATCGAAAAAGTCTTCGTGTAATAGTAACTTCAGTGTATTCAATAGGAAGTATGCCTTTGTTATTTTGAATAGTTAAAGAAACCTCTGCCATTCCAAGTGGTTTTCGATGTGCGGTACCATTAAAAATTACATTTTCCATTTTATCACTTCTGAGCATGCTTGTTCTTTGCTCACCCAGAGCCCAACGAATTGCATCTACAACATTAGTTTTACCACAACCATTTGGTCCAACAATAGCTGTTAAACCACTGTTAAATTTTATCTCAACTTTATTTGCAAATGATTTAAAACCAAAAATTTCAACTTTAGATAGATACATATCTTACCCGAAAAACTCCATAAAATAATCTAATGAACTATAATTAACCTGTAAATATAAAATTAAACCAGCAAAAACTGCCAGCAGAAATAAGACAGCAACAGAATAAACTCGAATTTTTTTAACTTCAAACACTATTGAAATTCCTTTCAGAATTCTAACCAAAACCCACAGATGAAACAAAAAAATTATGAGGTATATTAGCAAATTGTATTTATGTTGTGATAGAATCTTAAACGCCACCATACCAAGTGGTATCAAAATCAAATATGGAATTGCACTCCATATTAAAATTAAAAATGCATGATTAAAAAATATTTTATTTTTTACGAAAAGATTAAAGAATTTAATTGATACTGTCAGTAGAATCATAATAAAAAGTGTAATCAATGTAAAATAAAAAATTAACTCAATTGGTCGCCAGGCAACATAGCTGAAAAATTCAAACAACAAATTTGAATTAAACAACGAAATAAATTTTTCAAACGCAATATTATCTTTCCAGTAGTAAACTAAACTCGAATAAGTTAATGAAGAAGATAAAGCTACTATCAATGCAAGTATCATAGAATGAAAAGAAGAAATAAACCAGCCATCTCTGATATCAGAAAAGAAATTATATGTCTTAAGAACAGCCCTTGAAACATTTTCACGGAAACGATGCGTTGAGTTTATTGTTATAATCGTTAATGCAAGAAAAAGTAATCCCGAAACGATAAATATCATGGTAGCAGATTCTGTATAATTCCCCTGCATTATCAATGGCAACTTGCTCTCATTCATATAATTCTTAAAAACCTGAAAGGAAAGTTTTTTCTTATCTCTGAACTCATTTACCAATCCAAACTTCATTAATCGATTATCATATTTCCCCGCAATAATCGAATGATAAGGTAGACGATAATCAGCAAAAGTATGGACAGAAAATGAGATGTTTTTTTCCAGCAATATTTCAAGCACATCGGACAAATACTTCGCTTGAGCTTCAGCTGAGTAAGGATTTAAGTAACCTTCTTTTTCATTAATTCCATGATTATAACCAACAGAAGAAATTAAACTGAATTTTTCATCATTAAACTCTTTAATAAATTTTTCAACTTCAGAAAATGATTTATGAAGTACATTATAAGCAATAAAATCAACAGAATTTAAATTTTGATCTCTTAACTCATAAGATTCAGCAAAAATTAAAATATTAGAATTCAAACTATCTCTAATATTTTTTAGTGAATTAATCCAGCTTGAAGATTCACCTTTACCAATATCACCTAAATTCACACCAGCAAAACATCCAAATTTTGAATATTCACTTATAATAAAATTTAATTTTCTTTTTTTGCTGGATAAATATCTTTGATAATATTTTGATGGATAAATTTTACTATCCAGATCAACGAAAACTAAAATTCCATTCTTCTCACATTCGGAAATCAATTCATAAGATGGAAGAGAATTCTTAACAAAAATTGCATTTGCATTTAATTCCTTGATTAAGCTGATATCTCGCTTATAAATTCCGTCCTGAAAATTATATTTATCTTTTTTATCTGTTTCAAAATATGTAAGTCCTCGTATTACCAAAGGTTTATTATTCAAAAATATTTTTGAATCCTTAATTCCAATTCTTTTAAATGCGATATGCGATGAAATTTCATCAACAAATGTATTATCTCGATAAAGTTTCAATCTTATTGTATAAAATGATTGATTTGAAATACTCCATAAATTCGGATTTTTGATAAAAAGATTTCCACTGAAAGAAATTGAATTCCCTTTGAACTGGATTTCTTCTTGAATAGAATTTACAACTGTAAGATTTTGATTATCAACCACTTCAATTTGAACTGTTAATTTTTTTACTGAATCTGGTTGAATATGCTTGAAAGAAGAAAGCTCGAATTTGTAGTTGACTATTCCAGTAAGAAAATTCTCATCAAGTGATGGCATTACAGATAAATCCGTAAAGGAAATAGAAGGAAGAATTTCAAATAAAACATCTCCAACAATTCCAAAATTTTTTTCAGCTAACTCAATTTTTGAAGCCAGTACATTTTGTTCTTTGTATTTTAATTTCTTTGATAAAATTAACTTTATAAAATTTTCTCCATCATCTTTCACAATATTTGAAGGAATTCGAAAAGACAATTTTTCAATATCAATTGGATCAAATGGAATTCTCTCATCATTAAAGTAAATTTCTTGTAATCCATTAATCCTTCTGAAACTCAAATAATAAATATAAACATCTGATTTGTTTTCGAGTCGAAATCTTTTTCTTAAAGTTACATTTTTATCTTCTAAAAAGATGGGAACATTAGCTTTATGCGTTTTACCATCTACTTCATAAATCCAATTATCGTTAAGTAAAATGATTTTCCGAGTTTGAGGAATTTCTTTATTAAATTGTGGTATTTTTAATTCTTCACCTGAAACCAGATTCAAAATTATTAGCAGAAAAAAGATTATTCTTTTAGACACTTTTAAACCCTCTTAAAAAATAAATCATACAAATATAATTTATGAAGTAAGTATGTTCAATTTATCAATTACTAAAGCCTTAAATTAAAATTGTGCAGCTAAAATAATTTGATAGAATGAATCAGCTTTCAAACAAGCACCACCAATTAATCCACCGTCAATATCAGGTTGTTTGAATAGATCCTTTGCATTTTCAGGCTTTACACTACCACCATAAAGAATACGAACTTTTGAAGCAATTTCAGAATCATATAATTCTGAAATTTTTGTTCTTAAAAATGATTGTACTTCTTGAGCCTGCTCAGGTGTGGCAGTTTTTCCAGTTCCTATAGCCCAAACTGGTTCATAAGCCACTACCACTTTTTCGAGATCAATTCGAGATATGCCAGATAATCCTTTCGTAAGTTGGTTTTCTACAACATCAAAAGTTTTGCCGTTTTCTCTTTCCTCAAGTGTTTCACCAAGACAAAAAATTGGTTTAATATCGAATTCAATAGCTCTTTTTATCTTTTGATTAATAAATTCGTCCGTTTCCTTGAAATAAGATCGTCTTTCCGAATGACCCAGAATTACATATTCTACACCAAAAGACTTTAACATTTTTCCAGAAACTTCACCAGTAAAAGCTCCCTCAATCTCTGAATGCATGTTTTGTGCGCCAAGAAAAATCTTTGAGTTTTTAATCAATTCACCCGCTAATTCAATTGATGTATAAGGTGGACAGATAATTATTTCCACTTCTGGTGTATAAGAACTAAGCTTTTCTTTCAATTGAGAAATTAATTCGATGGTTTCCGATTTATCTTTATACATTTTCCAGTTGCCGGCAACAATTTTCTTTCGCATCTTAAATCCTCTTTTCTATTTTTATCTATTTTATTTAAATATTTTTGTAAAATTACGAAAGAACTAAACGCTTACAAAGTTTGAGAAAAAAATGAATGAATATAAAGGCTTACTTTCACTTTTAATTTTTTGCCTTGAGCTTGTTCTTTTAATTAATGTGCTTATATTTTCAAAGTCAAAATTTAAGAAAAATATAATTTTAATATTATCCTTACTTGCGGCTTACCAATTTTTCGAGTTCTTAATATGTGGCTTAGAACTTAAAGAGACTTTTATACTTTATTTAGCATTCGTGAGCATTTCTTTTCTACCACCTTCAGGGTTTGTGTTAGCCTTAAAAATAAACAAAAAGCTACGAAATAAATTTAAAAATTTAATTTTTATTCCCGCTATTTTTTTTTCAATCTATTATTTTTTTGCGATTAAAAATTTAAGAGTAAAAGAATGTAGTGTCATTTATGCTTCTTATTATTATCCACTCGGATTTCTATATGGTTTATTTTATTACCTTCCAATTTTATTATCACTATTTATTCTAACTCAAGGCTACATTAAGAGCACAGATAATGTATTAAAAAAACAAAATCTAATTTTACTTATAGGTTTTATATCATTTCTATTTCCAATGATTCTTAGCTTATTTATCTACCCTGAATCAAAAAACTTCATAGAAAGTTTAATGTGCAAATTTGCTTTTGCTTTAGCATTAATAATCTCTTATTTTGCACTGTACTTCAAAAAGTAAAGGGCATTATTTATGAAAATAGAATTAACTAATTGTTCCCTGTATGTTCATGTTAAAGGTGATGGGGAACCGATAATTTTAATACATGGCTTTCCACTTACACATGAGATGTGGGAACCTCAAATAGAACTCCTAAGCAATAATGGGTTTCAAGTAATTGCCCCCGATTTAAGGGGTTTTGGAAATTCCCTTGTGGAAATGTCTGAATGGCAGATGGATGATTTCGGAAATGATATTCTCTGTATTGCCGATAAATTAAACATAAAGAAATTTAGCATAGCAGGAATGAGTATGGGAGGTTACATAACTTTTAATATCATTGATAGATTTAGTGAACGAATCAACAAAGCAATTTTGATTGCTACTAAAGCTCAAGCAGATGATGAAGCAGGTAAAAATCGAAGAAATGAATTAATTGAACTTGCAAAAAAAGAAGGAAAAAGACCTGTTATTGATGCATTTAAAAAAATATTATTCGCACCTCTAACATGGGAAAATAATCTGGATTTAATCGATAAGGTTTCTATAATTATGGAAAGGGCAAGCTTAAACGGGATCATTGGTTCACTTGGTGCTATGCGGGACCGAAAAGACTATGTCAATTTGTTAGATAAAATAAACTTTCCTGTTTTAGTCATTCATGGTAAAAGTGATCTTGCAAGTCCTATTCAAAATGCTGAATTAATGCATCAAAAAATTAAAAATTCCAGTATTTACTTTTCTGAAATTGCTGGACATATGGTAAATCTTGAAGATAGAGAAAATGTTAATAAAAAAATTCTTGAATTCTTAAAAGCATAATATTGGGGCAGACTTATTCCTATAAATCAACTTAAAAAATTCCAAATGACCCAGCAAATAACTTAAAATTGTTTAATAATTTTCATCAATTCAAAACTTCGAATTTGTTTTTTAAGTAAATGGATTTAAAACATTAGCTTGTAATTTTCTCAGTTATTGACAAATATTTCTCTCAATATTAAGTGAAATAAGATTAATCTTTATTATTTTGTATAAAAAATAGCCCAATTAATCGGTTACATGCATGGATTTCATCGAACTTCAAATTTCAGATGATATTCAAAAATTAAAAGAGCTTGTAAAATTAGAAGCTTATACTATTAAGATTATTAAAATTATCTATAATCCTGATATTTATACTCCTCGTGAGCTTGAAGAATTTCAGCATTTTATTGAAAAATCTTTTCCAAAAGTTCCTATTACATTCGAAGAAAAAAAGGACAGTAAGAACATCACATTTGCTCTTGGTATTGAATGATGAAATTGATAGATAGTATTAACAATTTCTTTTCAGTTATTGGTGGACTTACCAGCTTTACTCTTAGATTTTTTGTCGAAGTCTTTCGTCCACCTTATGAAATAACTGAAATACGAAAACATATGGATGAATTAGGTGTAAAAACTTTTTCAATTGTAAGTATCACAGGATTTATAATTGGGCTCGTCCTGGGTATGCAATCTCAACCTGTTCTTGCTCGATTTGGTGCTGAAATGTTTTTACCTGGAATGATTGCTCTTTCTGTTATTAGAGAACTTGGCCCTGTACTTACTGCATTGATATTTGCTGGCAGAGTAGGCTCTGGTATTGGTGCTGAATTAGGCTCAATGAGAGTCACAGAACAAATCGATGCAATGGAAGTTTCTGCAGTAGATCCATTTAGATTTTTAGTTGTTACCCGTGTAATTGCTACAACTTTGATGTTACCATTACTAACAATCTATGTTGATTTAATCGCTCTTCTCGGTGGGTATGTAGCTGTTATCATTACACAGAATATGACTTTTTCATATTACATTCAGCTTGTTCTCGATGCAGTTCGTTTTTCAGATATAATTCCAGGTGTTTCAAAAACTTTTGTATTCGGTTTTGTGGTTGGAATTGTCGGTTCATATCTTGGGTTTAATGCAAGTAAAGGAACAGAAGGAGTTGGTAAAGCAAGCACTACTTCAGTGGTTATTTCTTCTCTGTTAATTCTATTGATTGACTCTGTTATTGTTAGATTAACATTAATTATTTTCCCTGATTAATCATGTTGAAAATAGAAAATCTCCATAAAAGATTTGGTGATTTAGTAGTTTTAGATGGGGTAAATTTTGAAGTTCCTGAAGGAACAACTACCGTAATTTTAGGCAGAAGTGGAATTGGTAAAAGCGTTTTACTAAAATGTATTGTTAGATTAATTGAACCAGATAAAGGCAAAATTTTTATTGAGGGAAAAAATATTTTTGAACTCACACTTAAAGAGCTTAATGAGCTCAGAAAAAATATTGGCTTCTTATTTCAAAGTTCAGCGCTTTATGATTCTATGACTGTAAAAGAAAACTTAGCTTTTCCACTTTTAAGACATACTGGTCTGACCAATAAGGAAATTGAAGAACGTATTAAAGAAATTTTAAATCTTGTTGGTCTTGCTGAAGCCATCAGTAAAATGCCATCAGAACTTTCAGGGGGAATGAAAAAAAGAATTGCCCTTGCAAGATCTCTAATTCTTAATCCTAAAATTATGTTATACGATGAACCCACCACTGGACTCGATCCTGTTACATCAAAAGAAATTGCTAAATTAATTATTGAAATGCAGAAAAAATTTAAAATGACTAATATCGTTGTTACACACGACATGGTTGTTGCACTAAGTACGGCAGACAAAATTCTTTTGCTTGAGAATGGTAACTTCATTTTTGAGGGGACACCTGAACAATTATTGAATTCAGAACTCGATATCGCTAAAAAGTTTTTATCAACTAAACTCGATTAAATCGGGAGAAATACTATGGCTGTTGGATTAAAAGGCGCAAGACTTGGAATTTTTACATTTATTGGTACAGTAATTTTAGTGCTTGGCATTTTTCTTATTGGAAATAAGGATTTACTTTTTCAAGATACATTTGAATTAAATGCATACTTCCCTACTGTTGAAGGTTTAAGAGTTGGTGCTCCAGTTCGATTAACAGGTATCGATGTAGGTTCAATTAAATCGATTGAATTTATCGCAGACACTACAAGTAAAATTCTTGTAACAATGCGAATCCGACGAGATGTCCAGCAATTCATTAAAAAAGATTCCAGGGCAAGTATAGAAACTGAAGGTCTTGTTGGTAATAAAGTATTAATTATCTACGGCGGAAGTAGTGCAGTTCCTGCTGTTTCTGACGGAGATTTTCTACCCATTAAGATGCCAGTAACTTATGCGGAAATTGTAGAAGAAACCCAGGGAATCCTATCTTACATTAAAGAAATTTCAAAAGAATTTAGTCTGACTCTTAAAAAAGTAAACGAAGGTGAAGGAACAATTGGTAAATTATTAAATGATAAAAAATTATACCAAAGTATTGATCAGGCAACTCAAACTGCTAACCAAACTATGGCTGGGTTAACTACAAGTCTCGAAGAAATTTCAAATGTTGTTACAGGACTTGGAAATAATCTTGTAAATGTAATTTCTGGTGTCGATTCTGTTGTGAAAAAAATTGATAATTTAGTTTTAAGAGTCAATCAAGGGGAGGGTGTTTTAGGAGCTTTAGTTAGTGATAAAAGCGCTTACGATTCTGTTAAAGCAATTCTTAATAATTTAATCATCACGGCAAACCAAGCACGAATTGGAGCTGAAAGATTTGCTGAAAATATGGAAGCATTAAAACATAACTGGCTTTTCAAAGGATACTTTGAAAGAAGAGGATACTGGGAGAGAAGCGAATACGAAAGAGAACTCGACATGAAACTTGAGGAAATTAAACGACAACAAAAAGAATTGGAAAAAAGAATTCAAGAATTGAGAGAACTCGAAAAACGAACTCCTGTCCTGCCACAGGATAGAAAAAATGAATGATATGATATTTTTAAATTCTATTTTCTCCACTTATTATTCACTTTTGTGATCTCAAAATAATTATTGAATTAATTAGCTAAAAAATTTAATTGAAATTTTATTAAACCATCCAAAATTACTCTTCTGACATTAATTGGAGCTTAATAAGGATAATCAGTTGTAAATTTTCTACCAAAAATTTTTTCAATCATATTTTGAATACATCGGGTTAATCCTCTCAACTTTTGAAAATAATTTTAAAGATGAATTAAGTTTTTACGAACAACTTTACTTAAAATTTTTCAGTATTCGATCCTACAATCTAAATTAATTGATTCTTAATATCTCTATATTTTGCAGAAAGTACTGTAAACATTAAATATTCAATTGCCCTCTTTGTGTTTCTAATTCCATTATTCTTTTGAAAACCTACTAATTTCAGACAGTTCTATAATCTTTTGTTATGATATATCACATCCATCTACCGATTTTAAACTCGATTTACTTTCCTTGAATGCTACTTTATAATCATAAATTTAAGCTTATAAAAATCTATCCATATTTGATTTCCTGTCACTAAACATTTCTATACAAAATTTTTGAAACTTCTAAAGCATAAACATTGCATAAAAATAATATACTCTTGAAAAAAGTATATATCCAATCATCAATAATAAATACCCTGTAACTTAGAACTTGCTAAATTCTTGATTATCCTTCAAATTGTTTTTCCATTTTCTAATTCTTATTTTGCAACGGAATTTTAAAAAATGGAGAAAAAATGAAGAAAGGTATTCATCCTGTTTATAGAAAATCGGTAGTTACTTGTGTTTGCGGTAACACTTTTGTGACAAGATCAACAGCCGGAGATTTAAGATTAGAAATTTGCTCAAATTGTCATCCCTTTTTCACAGGCAAGCAAAAGTTAGTCGACTCAGCTGGTCGCGTAGAAAAATTCATGAAAAAATACGGGAAAAAGGCTACTCAATAATTTTACTTTCCTCGCTCTACAAATATCTATAACAAATTTAAAGGAGCGAACTTATGCTTGTAATTATTAAAGAAAGCTATGACGAAATGAGTAAGGAAGCTGCTAAATTGGTAGCTTCTCGAATTCGTCGTAAACCCAATCTTGTCCTTGGTCTTGCAACCGGAAGTACTCCCGTTGGGCTTTATAAAGAGCTCATCAGAATGCATAAAGAAGAAGGTTTAGACTTCTCCAAAATCGTTACTTTTAATCTTGATGAATATATCGGTTTACCACCTCACCACGATCAAAGTTATAGATATTTTATGGATGTGAATTTGTTTAATCATATCAACATTGATAAGAGATACATTCATGTACCTAATGGAATGGCTGAAGATATTGAAGCTCATTGCGAATGGTATGAAGAACAGATAAAAAAATTTGGTGGAATAGACCTACAAATACTTGGAATTGGGGCAAATGGACACATTGCTTTCAACGAACCAGGATCATCTTTAGGGTCAAGAACTCGTATTAAAACTCTCACACAACAAACAATTAAAGATAATGCCAGATTTTTCAAGAGCATTGAAGAAGTACCCAGATACGCAATTACCATGGGTATCGGAACAATAATGGAAGCAAAAGAAATAATTTTGCTTGCCAATGGAAAAAACAAAGCCGATGCAGTCAAAGCTGCCGTTGAAGGACCAATCACTGCAATGTGTCCTGCATCAATTATCCAGATGCATCGAAAAGCATTTGTAATAGTTGACAAAGATGCTGCATCAAAATTAAGTCAGGAATTTAACGGCTAAACTTGGTTATTTAATTAATCTTCATAGGAGTCAATATGCATATTTGCATTTTTGAGGACATATATTACTCTCGTTTACTTCCCCTGGTTTATACTCGACCAACTTATGAGTTAAGATGTGGAATTCTAAAATTAAAAGATAAAATCATTCGACATTTCACCGATTCAAAAATTACATTGCATTCCCGCAACTATCTTGCCGAACATTTATCAGAACTTTATCCTAAATATGAAATTAATACAATTAGTAGTGAAGACGAATGTTTATTTATAAATGGAAGAATTTTAGCCGAAAGTGATTTCCTTCAGAAAATTGATTTAAAAAATCCAAACGATGTCCTTTATGTAAACGGTGAATATATTGTAGCTGCAAAAGTCAGTGGTTCAAAATTAAGTGAGTTAAAAAATTCACTTCACGATTTGTTTACACTTTCTGATTTTGATGGATTGTTCAAACAACAGGTTGATGTTAAGTTAATTAATTATCCATGGGATTTAATTAATAATAATGCCGACCAAATAGAAAAAGATTTTGAATATTTAGCTAAATCAAAGGAAAAGAAAATCAATGGTAAGATTTATCAAGGAGTTCATTTATTAAACGAAGATTACATTTTTATTGATGAAGGAACATCAATAAAACCTGGTGTAGTATTGGATGGAGAAAATGGACCAATCTATATTGGGAAAAATGTCAAAATTTTCCCAAATGCAGTAATTGAAGGTCCAGCTTATATTGGAGATAAAACTGCGATTAAAATTGGCGCAAAGATTTATGAAGGAACATCAATTGGCGAAGTTTGTAAAGTTGGTGGCGAGGTAGAGAACAGCATTATTCATTCTTACTCAAATAAACAACATGAAGGATTTTTAGGACATAGCTATCTTGGTTCCTGGGTAAATATCGGCGCCGATACCAATAATAGTGACTTAAAAAATAACTATGGAAGCGTAAAAGTTTATATCAATGGTGAACTGGTAGATTCTGGTTCTCAGTTTGTTGGACTTACAATGGGTGATCATTCAAAAACTGGAATTAATACAATGTTTAATACTGGAACCGTTGTAGGTGTTTCATGCAATATTTATGGTTCTGGTATTCCTCCTAAGTACGTTCCTTCTTTTTCATGGGGTGGAGCTGATATGCTCACTACTTATGATCTCGAAAGAAGCCTCGAAGTTGCAAAAAGAGTTATGGCTCGAAGAAATGTAACTATGTCTTCAGCTGAAGAAAAATTACTTCGAAAAGTCTTCGACCTCACAAGAGAAGAAAGAAGAAAACGAGGTATGCCTTATTAATTATCTCTAAACTTCTTTCATTAAGCTCGTTTCTTTAACTCATTGAGTCTTTTAAAAAAATAATCATTTAATGAGTCATCACAATTTTTATATCGACCTCACAAATCAATATTCTTTACTTGAGCTTTAGTAGAATTATATAAAATCATCAAATTCCATTTACTGTTTTGCCTTAATTCTTTTTTCTTTATCCTTTTAATAATCAGACAAAATTTGAACTTACATTATATAAAAATACTTCTATAAGAATTGAACTATTTATTTTACTTGGTCAAAAAATAAAAACAATTCTAAATGAACAACAAAAACCAGCAGGAAAATATTTAATTAACATTTCAGGCAACAACTTAAATTCTGGTGTGTATATTCTTAATATATCTTCAAACACTCATAAATTAACATCCAAATTAGTCCTTATTAAGTAAATCATTAATGTTTATTGAAAAATAAACTCTCGTTATCAGGTATGTATGCACAACAAAATCAAAAATTACTTGACTTAAATTTCTCCCAATTATTTAAATATCTTTTCTTCAAAATCAATTCAGGAAAAATTAATTGAGTTCATAAAAAAATTAAACAAACAATTCCAATAGATTAAAATTAAAAATATAAGACTACCCTTCTTGCCGGAATCATCAGTAAAAATTTATTAATTAAAATCATAACTTTGTATTAATAGTAATTAAAATTTGTTATTTAAAATCAACCAAAAAGATAGAAATGGAAGAATTAAAAGATTTATATGTTGGTCCAAGAGGAATAGCTGTAAAAATCTTAAACCGCGTAGATAGAACCGATGCGTATTTAGATAAATTGATTGATGTTGAATTAAAGTATGGTGAGCTATCAGGTCCCGATAAGGCTTTATTAAATGAAATTGTTCATGGTGTAATTCGTTGGGAAAGACGGCTTGATTGGATTCTTCGTGGTTTTTATAAAGGTGAATTTTCAAAATGCATTCCAAATTTGAAAAATGCAATGCGTGTAGCTCTTTATCAAATTCTATTTCTTGATAACATTCCACATTATGCAGCAGTTAACGAGGCTGTTGAATTTGTAAAAAAAATTCAAGGGGAAAAATCTGCTAATCTGGTCAATGCTGTTTTAAGAAATATCATTCGAACTATTGAAGAATCTGAAATTCGTTATCCGAATCCTGAGGAAGATGAAATTAATTATTTAGGAACATATTATTCACATCCTAACTGGCTTGTTAAAAGATGGTTAAAGAGATATGGTAGAGAATTTACTGAAAAATTAATGGAAGAAAATAATCAAAGGCCAAAACTAACCTTAAGATACAATTCACTACTCACAGATAGAGATTCTTTTATCGAAAAATTACAATCAGCTGAATTAAAATTTCGCCCATCTAAATATTTAGAGCATTTTTTCGTCCTGTTACATCTTACAAACATTACTGACTGGAATTATTTTCAACAAGGTTATTTTTCAATTCAAGATGAAAGCGCTGGCATTCCCTGTCTCCTTCTGGATCCAAAACCAGGCGAAACAATACTTGACCTCTGTGCCGCACCCGGTGGAAAAAGCACTTACATTGCTGAATTAATGAACAATCAAGGCAAAATTATCGCTGTCGATAAATTTCAAAGTCGAATCAATTTAATGAAAAAAAATGTAGAACGATTAAAAATTACAAATATTGAATTCCTCGAAGCCGACAGTGAAACTCTTCAATTGCCTCCTGTTGATAAAGTTCTTCTCGATGCACCCTGTTCTGGTCTTGGAGTACTCACAAAAAAACCAGAAATCAAATGGAAAAAAGATTCTGATGATATTAAACGACTTTCTAATATTCAAACCAGATTAATTAATAATGCTGCTAAACTTGTTAAAGTTGGCGGAACTTTAGTTTACAGCACCTGCACTATTGAACCAGAAGAAAATTTTGAAATAATTAAGAAATTTCTTGAAGATCATCCAAATTTTGAACTCATAAAATATCATCCTAATATTCATCCTGAATTAATAGACGAAAATGGTTGCATCTCTACATTCCCTAATGTTCACGATATGGACGGAAGCTTTGCAGCAAAATTAATAAAACTTTATTAACTTTTATTTAGTAGAGAGTTAATTAAAATCAAAACTAAAAATGGAGGACAGGGAATGAAATGTTAGATATCGGAAAAGACCTAAAAGAGTTACGCCTATCAAAGGGGCTTTCGCTAAAAGAAATCTCAGAAATGACTAAAATAAATATTACCTACCTCGAATATCTTGAACAAAACAATTTCAATTTTCTTCCTGAGATTTACGTTCGCTCATTTCTAAAAAACTACATAAAAGTCTTAGAAGGTGATGAAAAAAAGTTTTTAAATGCGCTTGAAGAAATTCTCCATCCTTCTGAAAAAACTAAAAATGAATTTGAAGAAGAAAATATCGTAGCACCTTCAAATGAAAAAGGAAAAAATTCACTCAAAAAATTTCTTATTGGTAAATCAAATATAATCACACCTCAGAATGTAACTTTTCTTTTAATTACTACTTTAATTATAATTATTTCATTTATTTTAATACTTAACCGTGGGAATGGTAAGCATGAGAGTACCTCCTCGCCAACAGAAGAAAAAATGTATGAGCAGGTTCCCGAAAGTTCAGAAAATTTTGTTAATATTGCATCAGATGATAGTTTAATATTGGGAATAAATGCGAAAGATTCTGTATGGATTCAAGTAAAAATGGACAACTCTGCTATTCAGGAAGTATATTTAAGGACAGGAGAATCAAAAAAATTTAAGGCGAAAAACAATTTTCAATTACTTATTGGTAATGCTGGCGCAGTTGCTCTTCATTTAAATGAAACTGAACTACCCTTTACTGGCGTAAAAGGTTCTGTTAAGAGATTAAAAATCGATAGAAATGGTCTCGAATTTATTCAGGTAAAAAATGAGCACAAAGTCCAATAACCATGAAACAGTAAGTCCAGAAATAATTAAAAGAATTGAAGAATTAAGAGAATTAATTCATGAACATGACTATCGATATTATGTTCTTAATGAACCAACTATTTCAGATCGCGAATATGACTTACTAATGCAAGAACTCATAGAGCTTGAAAATAAGTATCCATTTCTTATTACACCAGATTCACCCACCCAAAGAGTTGGAGGTGAACCCACCAAAGAATTCCCTGTTGTGATTCATGAAGTTCCTATGCTCTCACTTTCTAACACATATTCAATTCAAGACCTTTATGATTTTCATAGAAGAGTAAAAGAAGGTTTACCCGAAGGTGAAAAAATTGAATATGTCACAGAACTCAAAATAGATGGAGTTGCAGTAAGTTTAAAATATCGTAATGGACTTTTTATTCAGGGTGTGACTCGAGGTGACGGAACAAGAGGAGATGATATAACAAACAATCTTCGAACAATCAGATCACTTCCACTTAGATTAAATTTTCGCGAAGTAAAAAGAAAAGATTTCGAAAACATTGAGGTCCGTGGCGAAGTTTACATGAACAGAGATGATTTTGAAGAATTAAATAAAGAACGAGAAAAACTTGGAGAAAAACTTTTTGCTAATCCAAGAAATGCAACTGCAGGAACACTTAAACTTCAAGATCCAAAACAGGTAGCTGAAAGACCATTAAATCTGTATTGTTATTATCTAAGATCAAATACAAAAGAATTGGATAATCAATATGAAAATCTAAAAATTTTGAAAAGCCTCGGCTTTAAGGTTAATCCAAATTACCGGCTTTGCTCAACTATTGAGGAAGTTATTGAATTCTGTAAAGAATGGGAAGAAAAACGAGAAACATTACCATACGAAATTGATGGCGTTGTTATTAAAGTAAACAGTATTCGACAACAAGAAATCTTAGGTAATATCGCTAAATCTCCAAGATGGGCTACAGCATTTAAGTTCGAAGCAAAGAAAGCAAAAACAAAATTGAAAGCAATTACTCTTCAAGTTGGTAGACTTGGAACAATTACACCTGTGGCAGAACTCGAACCAGTTTTTCTTGCAGGAACTACCGTAAGTCGTGCAACTCTTCATAACTTTGAAGAAATTCAAAGAAAAGATATTCGTGTTGGAGATACTGTTATAATTGAAAAAGGCGGTGATATTATTCCAAAAGTAGTCGAGGTTGTACTGGATGAAAGAAGTCCTAAATCACAACCATTTGAAATTCCTGAAAAATGTCCAGTTTGTGGAACTAAATTAATTAATCCTCCAGGTGAAGTAGCATATTATTGTCCAAATTATGATTGCCCTGACCAAATAAAACAAAGATTGGTCCATTTTGCATCCCGTGGAGCTATGGATATTGAAGGATTAGGTGAAGCAGTTGTTGATAAATTTGTTGATCTCGGCTTCCTTTATTCACCAGCCGATATCTATAAATTAAAAAATCATAGAGAAAAGTTAATACAATTAGAAGGCTTTGGTGAAAAAAGTATTGATAATCTTCTCAAAGCAATTGAAAAATCAAAATCTCAACCTTTCGAAAGAGTATTATTTGCTATTGGTATAAAACATGTCGGTGCTAGTGTAGCAAAAGTTCTGGCTTCTCATTTTCATTCAATTGACGAATTAATGAAAGCAACACCAGAGCAATTGCAAAAAATTCCTGAAATTGGAGAAACTATAAGTCAGAGCATTGTTGAATTTTTTAATGATGAACGAAATTTAAAACTAATCGATGAACTAAAATCGTATGGACTAAAGTTTGAATCAGAGAAAAAGAAAATCGGTGGTAAACTTTCAGGTAAGACTTTTGTCATCACAGGCACTCTAAATTCAATGACCCGCAATGAAGCGAAGGAATTAATTGAGAAACTCGGTGGAAAAACTTCTGACAATGTAAGTTCAAAAACTTCTTATGTTGTAGTAGGTCAGGATCCAGGTAGTAAATACGACAAGGCTAAAAAATTAAAAATACCCATTCTAACTGAAGAAGAATTCCTTAATTTGATAAATGAATAATCATCTTACCTCATAATGATTAAACTAATTCAGAAATTAATTTTCTACCTTTATTCAAAAAAACGAAACACTTTTAATTTTATAGAACCATCTAACATTCTGAAAAACTCATCAAATGTACTAATCTTGCTGCCAGAAGAAAAAGAATTAATTCAAGAAATTAATTTTCTTATTACCGTACTCGATAAAATATTTAAACAAAAAACATTTTTAATCTCTAATGAAATTAACAGTTTCCTGAATTCAGATGGTAATGTTTCGAAAATTATTTATGATAAAAGACAAAAAAATTTCCTTGAATTACCAGGAAAAGAATTAATTAAGTTACTAAGTTTAAAAAATTTCGATACAATAATTGATTGTAATCTGAAAGACTCAAATTTTCATTACTGGATTACAAAAAGCCTAAATGCAAAATTTAAAATCGGACTGTACAGGAAAAATTCAACTCTATTTAATAACTTAGTACTGAAAGTAAAGAACATTGAAAGCACCATAAACATTTATAAAAACTTTTTATACCTCTTAAAATTGTAATGGAGAAATTATGAACTTTGAAATTAAACATATTGATGACATAACTATATTCAAACTCAATGAACGTAAAATGGACTCCACAATCTCTGGATTACTAAAAGGGGAATTCACAATACTCTCACAAGCAGAAAATATTAGAAAATTAATTATCGACCTTAATGATGTTGAAATCTGTGATAGCTCTGGTTTAAGTGCATTATTACTTGCTCAAAGGCAGATTAGAGAAAAAGGTGGGGCGATTAGATTAATAAATGTTAATGAAAAAATTCAAAATCTTATAAAAATTTCTTTCCTTGAAAATGTCTTACCAATATGCACCTCTCAACAAGAAGCTATAAATGAACTTGAAAATTTAGAGTAATCCAGTGCAAAATAATTTACCTTCAACTCTCGATTATGTAATTATTATTGGCTATTTAATTTTAATTACAACTATTGGAATTATCTCTGGTGGAAAACAAAAGTCAATAAAAGATTATTTTTTAGGTACTGATGTCGTTCCATGGTGGGCTGTTTGTTTTGCAATTGTAGCCGCTGAAACTAGTACCCTTACATTTATCTCAATTCCAGGACTTGCTTACATTACCAATCTAAATTTTTTACAATTAACATTTGGATATTTAATCGGTAGAATTATCGTAGCATTTCTTTTTCTACCTGCATATTTCAAAGGCGAACTTTCAACTGCCTATGCCTATTTAGAAAATAGATTCGGTTATAAAACAAGAAGTTTTGCTTCAATCATATTTATGTTTACAAGAACAGCTGCAGATGGTGTCAGATTATTTGCTACAGCAATCCCTCTTAAACTAATGCTGAATATCGATTATCCGTTAGCAATCTTAATCATTGGTATAGTTGCTCTAATTTATACATCAATTGGTGGCGTAAAAGGAATTATCTGGGTGGATGTAATTCAGTTTCTTATTTACATTGGAGGTGCTATTATCTCTGGTGTGATATTAATTTCTCTAATCCCTGGTGGTCTAAAAAGCATAATCACCATCGCATCTGAATCAAATAAATTAGAAATTTTTAATTTTGGTTTAAATCAAAGTCTAAGCTCTTTCTTCTCTCAACCATATACTTTTATCTCTGGAATCGTTGGTGGTGCATTTCTTTCTATGGCATCGCACGGAACAGATCAATTGATTGTTCAAAGACTCCTTGCAACAAAAAATCTTAAAAATGCTCAAAAAGCTTTAATTGGGAGTGGTGTTATTATCATCTTTCAATTTTTGATGTTTCTAATTGTGGGTATTTTACTTTTTGCTTTCTATGGCACGATGAATATGAGATCTGATGAAATATTTCCATACTTCATAATTAATGTAATTCCAAACGGCTTGAAAGGATTAATTATAGCTGGACTTTTTGCGGCAGCTCTCTCCACACTTGCAGGATCTATCAGTTCTCTTTCATCTGCTACTGTGATGGATATTTTAGTTCCATATTTCAAAAAATTTGAAGATGATAGGAAAAAACTTTTGGCTTCTCGTATTATTACAATTATCTGGGCTTTCATACTTGTATTTGTTGCATTCCTTTTCATGGAAAGTTCTAAAGCTGTTGTTGAAATCGCATTAAGTATTGCATCATTTACATATGGAGGTTTGTTGGGTACTTTCCTGCTAGGAATTATCAATAAGAAAGTAACTCAGGAAGATGCATTAGCAGGCTTTGTTAGTGGTATTTTTATAATGATTACTGTAATTACACTTAAACTCACAGCCTGGACATGGTACACACTTATTGGGGTCAGTACAACAATCATAGTTGGTTCATTACTGGCAACTTTGCAGAAAAACCTAAAAGATTAATAGCATCATTAAAATGAGTATGAACTATCAATACTTTTCTACAATTTTTATAGAATTAGAAGTTTTAATGCCAACCCAATTAAACAATAAAAAAATTTTTATTCAAAGAGGTAATAAATGATATTAATTGATTACCTTATAATAATTCTCTATTTTGTTTTTAGTTTTTCTATTGCCATTATTTTTTCAAAGAGAGCTGGAAAAAACACTGGAGAATTTTTTCTTTCGGGAAGAAATCTTCCTTGGTATCTTGCGGGACTTTCTATGGTGGCAACTACCTTTGCTGCCGATACTCCTCTTGCCGTTACAGAATTGGTTGCCAAAAATGGAATCTCCGGAAATTGGATTTGGTGGAACTTTGTATTTGGTGGTTTATTAACTGTTTTCTTTTTTGCAAAATTATGGCGTCGTGCAGGAATCATGACCGAAGTTGAATTTGCTGAAATTCGCTATTCAGGTAAACCAGCAAAATTCTTAAGAGGATTTAGAGCTGTTTATCTTGGTCTATTCATTAATGTTATAATTATGGGTTGGGTTAATAAAGCAATGGTTTCAATTCTTGTCGGAATTTTTAATCTACCCGAAGAATCTGTTTTTATTTATGTGATTATTGCAATGCTAATTGTGGCAGTCTATTCTGCTCTGTCAGGTTTGTGGGGTGTTGTTGTAACTGACGCAGTTCAGTTTGTTATCGCTATGACCGGATGTATTATTCTTGCAATCTATGTTGTTAATTCTCCTCAAGTAGGTGGTATCGATGGAATGAAAACAAAATTACCTGAATTTGTATTTGACTTTTTTCCTAAAATTTCAACTAACACAACTGCTCTTACCAATGTTTTAGCTCTTACACCACTTGCTTTTCTTGCTTATGTAGGAATTCAATGGTGGGCTACATGGTATCCAGGTGCTGAACCAGGTGGCGGAGGTTATGTTGCTCAAAGAATGATGGCTGCTAAAAATGAAAAACATTCACTTTTTGCTACGCTGTTCTTTCAAATTGCCCATTATGCTTTAAGACCATGGCCCTGGATTCTCGTTGGACTAGCGGCTTTAATTATTTACCCAGAGATTTCTTCTTCAAATCCTAAAATGGGATATATTTTTGCAATTAGAGATTTCTTACCTCCAGGATTAAAAGGTTTATTGGTTGCTTCATTTTTTGCTGCTTATATGTCAACAATTGCAACTCAACTTAACTGGGGAACTTCTTATATAATTAACGATTTTTATAAGCGATTTATAATTAAAAATCAAGATGAAAAACATTATGTTCTAATTTCAAGATTAACGACACTCCTCTTGATGATTATTTCTATAGTGGTTACTATGTTTATTGATAGAATTTCTGGAGCATGGGAATTTATAATTGAATGTGGTGCAGGAGTTGGACTTGTTTTAATTTTAAGGTGGTATTGGTGGAGAATAAATGCCTGGTCAGAAATTTCTGCTCTTATCACTCCCTTTGCTCTTTTACCAATTGTAAAACATTTTGGAATTGAATTTCCTATCTCCCTGTTTTACTTGGTATTTGGTACAACACTCGTATGGCTAATTGTAACTTTCATTACGAAACCAACAGACGAAAAAGTCTTAATTGAATTTTATAAAAGAATTAGACCTGGAGGAAAACTTTGGAAAAAAATTTCTGAAAAAATTCCCGAAGCCAAAGAAAGTTCTAATTTCTTAATTATGTTTTTGAACTGGCTTTTGGGAGTAGTTTTTGTTTATTCAACGCTTTTCGGGATTGGTAGTCTAATTTTCAAAGATTACACAATGGCTATCTTTTATCTATTGATTGCCTCAATATCAATAACAATAATTTCTCTAAGCTTAGCAAAGGATTATAAATTACTTGAATAAAAAATCATATCATTACGGATAAATTTTAGAAAATATTGGTCAATATGTTCATTATCCCTTCATTTTAAACTCCAAATGAAAGATATGGAATAAATTTCCCAATTACCACATAAACCAACCATAAAACAAAAATCGTAGTTATTGACTTATTTTTTGGCACTGAATAAACTTTTGATAATCCTAATCCTATAACATAAAGCCACCAAAAAGTAAAAGGATCTAATTTAGATAAAAAATAACTCAAAGTTGTTCCTTTTTCCAATTCAACTATTATTAATGGATTAAACCCGGTAAGAAATTTTGTTAAAGCCAGTGAAAGAATTGCAATCAAAATAATCTCTATCATAGTAATGAACGAAGCTAACCCATAAACACTTAATGCATAATTATAAGTACCCTGTCCCTTCAAGAAGAAAGTCCAGATTAGATGATAAATTGCTGCTATTATAAAAAGAAAAACAAACATAAAGATTGCAATGCTAAAGTACTGAAATATTTTCATCATTGGTCCAGATGTAAAATCTTCTATTTGGGCTAACCTTTCTTCCTTCTGAGCTTCAGTAATCCTTCCAGCTTTTACTTCTTTATCTAAAGATTTTTCTATAGCTTTTCTTTGCATTAAATCAAGTTCTGCTTTAATATCGGGATTTGAAGTAACAATAAAATTGGTAATAATCGTCAAAAATATTAACAATAGCACTGGTATGAACCAGTCAATCGCTCGAGCACCATAAATTTTTATGTTTTCAAAAACATTTGCAGGCTCAATAAAAATCCCTACTAATTTATCTGTAAAAGACATTTTTTCAATCCCAATGTTTTCTAATCTTGAGGCTTCAAAGTTTTGATTTTGTTCTTCCATAAAGTTCTCCTTTTTATTTAAATATAAAGAAAAATTGAAGTCAGAACCGACAAACATTTAGGAGATTTTAAGAATTAGATATAAAATGTGTAACATCTGCAGCATTAAAAAAAATGTTCAGAGAAACAAATGAATTGTTTCACTGAACATTTAGTGAATTTACATCCAGATTTTTTGAAACTTAATTAAGACCAAATTTGAGAGGACATAACAAATAAAGCAGTAATAACAACAACTAGAAGAAGTAAGATTAAATCCCCTGAATTTTTTCGCGGTCTACTTTTATTAGTATTTTGACGAATCATAATTTTACCTACTTAATTAAAACCATTTTTTTTACAGATGTAAATTCCGGTGTTTTAAGTTTATAGAAATAAACCCCGGAACTGATATTAAATTCTGTTGCATCAAATTCAACAATATAATCCCCTGCTAATAATTTATCATTTACAAGAGTTTTGACTAAATTACCCATTATATCATAGACCGAAAGATCAATGAATGTTTCTTTTGGAATGGTAAAAGAAATATTCGTTTTAGGATTAAATGGATTAGGGAAATTTTGCTTCAATTGATAATCAAAGATTATATCCTCACTATAAACACCTGTTGCTGATTGTATAGTCATCATAGTTTCTTGTGGATATAATCTAATTGTATCTCCATTTTGTTTATATCCAAAGGCTTTGATAATATTAAAATAATTTACTGTTGGACTCGATACTGTTCCTGTTATTCTGAAAAATATTTTTGCCAATACGCCACTTCCTGACGATGGTCCAACGGAAGGTATACTTGTAATTGCCACACTCACTCTGTCACCACTCGGCTCAGCAAAAATAAAAGGACTTCCTCCTAAAAAATTTCCAGCCATTATACCATTATAATTTAAATATGTAGTGTTTGTAAAAGTAAGAGTAAATGATGCCGAGAATAAATCAGTTACAGGTACTGGATCACCAACTACAATATCAACGGTGAAAGTGTTTCCAAAGTTACCTATTACAGAACTTGGACAAACTGGCTTAATACTTGCCTGAGCAGATATAATTTGAATGTAACCAAAAAAAATAATTAATGAATTTATTATACCCTTCATTTTTCAACCATATAATTAAAATAAGGGGGAATTAATAATTCCCCCACTTAAGAAAACTATTTTATTAACACCATCTTTTTAATTGCACTATGATTTGGTGTTTCAAGTTTATAGAAATAAATACCGGTCGTCAAT
The DNA here is from genome assembly GCA_937944105.1 of uncultured Ignavibacteria bacterium. GTDB lineage: Bacteria > Bacteroidota > Ignavibacteria > Ch128b > Ch128b > Ch128b. Next base: position 20,760 of record CALDZP010000017.1, on the reverse strand, counting down.
TTTGATCCATCAAATAATTTCTCGTATCTTCCAGCTTCAAGAATTTCATTATCTATTAATACTTGAACAAGCTGTCCAAGAGTATTAAAGACTTTTAAGCTTACATAACTTTGCTCAGGCAATTCAAATTTAATTATGGTCGATGGATTAAAAGGATTTGGATAATTTCCGATTAATGCAAATTTAGACGGACTCGATGTAAGATCTGGAAGATTTACGGGCATTCTGTAAAGTTTGCCACTTCCATCTCTTAACTCTGGATTCATTAAATCAAGTTTTATATCATTAGTCTGATTTACTTTAAACTTGAATCTTATCAATTCAATTTCGTCCCCTGAAATAGAGCCATCATACCATACTCTTGCAAGAGCAATAGCTGCTGACTTATTCATCATTTTTACAAATTCAATAAAATTGGTTGAGTTCTTTTTGAACGGTTCAGAAATTTTATAATCAATAAATTCAAGATTATCATCCCAATTCAATTCAAAAGAAGCTGTCAACAAATCGTTTGCATTCATTACACTATAAACAAAATCATATTCTTCACCAGGAATTAATTTTTTAACTAATTGCCCATTTCTATTATAAACCTTCAATGCAAGTTCACTTGATGCTAACGGTAAATTCTTAACAGGATTTGACTTAGTATAAGTATAAGATGAATTCCAGCATAAACCAATTGCTAAAACGTCAAGATTACCTACTCTACCATCACCATTGTGATCACACCACATAGCTAGTACATCTGTAGAAGGATCACGACTTGCATCTACGCCCCATGGATCGCGAATAATAGTAGAACATGTATTCCAATTTACAATTCCCTGTACAGCACCACCCTGTTCACCAAATCTTGTTGCTAAAGCTGTTACATCCGAAAGATCTACATCACCATCGTGATCTGAATCACCTTTCCCAACTTTATAGTACATAAGACCACCCGCTGTACCTGTAATAAATGTAACATCAACACCTTCGTCAAACTTAATCAAAGATACAACATTACCATTGGAAAGCATTGCATACATTTCAAGCAACATAAAATTACACACGGCACCGTTTGGTAAAGTACCTTGGATGACAAGAGGTATTCGAGTAACATATCCACATCCTCCACAATAGGGTGGCCCACTTGTTCTAAAAGTTGAATAATGTAATCTCCCAGGTTCAACTACTAAATCAGCTAAAGCTGTACCATTTCCATTACCCCACAAATTATACCCTGGAACATATGGAGTATTGTAAAAAGCACCTTGTACACTAAAATAGTCTTGCCAATTTCGATAAAATATAAACGACACTCCTATTACATTAGCAGCCGGTATCTCACAACCTAATTTAACATCAAAATAGATTGTATTACCCATCATTCCAGAAACCGGGGATGTTGTTTCAAGTTTTATCGATGGTCTATTCTGTCTTAAACCTTGAACAAATAAAATATTGTCACCGGTATTATACGAAGCTGGATAACCAGCATTATAAGCTGCAACTTCCCAATTAGAAACTGGGGTATATGTTCCACTATTATAATGCGATTTATAATAAACTAATTGATTCGTACCGGGATATGCACCAGCTCCCGGCCCATCCGTCCCCCATACAAATATATCGGTACCACCATAACGTAGAACTGGTTGTTGTGAAGAATTAAAAGAATTAGCAAACATTTCAGTTCCAGCTCCCCAAGTTGTCCCACTCGTTGTAAAATATGTTGCATTATTATGAGGTATTACAACTTTATAGTCACCTGAGAATGAAAAATCATCAGCAGGTAAGACAGATGATTTATTAGCACCATTGTAAATAACTATAATTGTTCCCCGAGGAACAGCCGTCCATAAAGGAATATTTTTAAATTCAATATAATTTGTTGATACTCCAGCAACTTTTTGTAATCTTAATCCAGCAAGATTTAAAACAGTATCACATGGATTTCCTACCACCAAAAGTTCTACCCATTCTGCTGAAGCACCATCTGTTGTATTACCTTGTGACCATTCATTAAAAATTACACTTTTAGGGGTTGGTGTCTGTGCAAATAGGCGCTGTGCTGCAAGTATTACCAGCACAAAGAAAACGAATAGAACGAAGGATATAGATAATCTTTTCATAGTACCCTCATATTTTTAATTTTTAATTTTATGTTAATTAATGTTTTGCTATACTTTACCATTCTTTAATTATCCTCACTTAAGCAAAACCATTTTTTTAATAGCTGTATAATTTTCACTGATTAAACGATAAAAATAGATCCCATTTGATAAATTAGTAGCATTAAATTCTTTTGTATATGTACCCGCTTCAAAAAATTCGTTGCTTATTAATTTCGAAATTTCTTCACCAATTGAGTTGTAGATTATTAATGTTACTCTTGATGCCTCAGGTAAAGCAAAACTAATTATTGTCGATGGATTAAATGGATTAGGATAATTCTGAGAAAGTTCGAATTTATCAGGTAATGAATTGTTAAGATTCGAATCAAATTTCAAATTATAAAAGTTTCCATTTGAATCCATTAATTTTGGATCATTAATTACAATCAAGTTATTATCTAATTGTTGATATTTTATCCTGAATCTAATTAGTTCAATATTTGCACCATTGAAAGTTCCTTCATAAACTGGTTTTGCTAATGCAACATAAAATCGATTACCATCATTCTTTATGAATTGAATAAAATCTTTCGAATTAGATATTAAATCTTCACTGACTTTATAATCAAGCACTATTAAATTACTATTAAAATCTAGAATAAAATTAATTGACTGAGCACCATTTAATTCATCGATATATAACTCAATTGAATACTCTTTAAATTCTTCGAACTTAGAAACTAATTTGCCTTCAGAATCTCTAATTCTATATTTAATTTTACTATTTGATTCTGCTAAATTTTCAACTTTCTTTTTGGAATAGGAATATGTGCTACTCCAGCAGAAACCAATTTGTAATATATCCAGATTTCCAACCCTGCCATCACCATTGTGATCGCACCAAACTGCTAAAACATCAGTTGCTGGATTTCTTCCTGCATCAACTCCCCATGGATCACGGGTAATCACAGAACAGGTATTCCAATTAATGATACCTTGAACAGCGCCTCCCTGTTCACCAAACCGTAAAGCTAATGCAGAAACATCATCTAAATCTACATCGCCATCATGATCTGAATCCCCTTTACCAACTCTATAAATCATATTTCCACCGGAAGAACTTAAAAATGTTAAATTATATTGATAAGTAACTTGGGTTAGTGGAATATATTCTCCATTATTATCAAGCGTATAAACATCTGTAAGAAAGAAATTAACATTCGCTGCATTTGGTAAATCTTGCACAATTACGAGTGGTAGTGTAGTAATTGTGCCCCCAGTCCCCGTATATGTTTCAGAATTATTGTTTCTAATAGCTGCAAAATTAATTACACCGGATTCAGTTGTAGTATCTACAAAAGCACTTCCTGATGCAAATAAACTTTGTGATGGAGCAGAGTAAAATGCACCTGTCAACTTAAAATAATACTGCCAACCCCTTCTAAATTTAAAGGAGACTCCAACTACATTATATACTGGAATCTCAGTACCAAATTTAATTGTAAAGTTTAACTGCGTTCCTGATTCTGATGGGACAGGACTTGCAGGAGGAATTATTTGAATAGATGGTCTGTTTAATCTCATTGCATTAACAAAAATCAAATTATCACCACCATTATCTCTTGCTGGATAACCACTGGTAGAGAGTGTAACTTCCCAATAATTTGGATTTCCCCAATTACCGTAATATGAAGTATAATAAGCTAATTGTCCCGTTCCAGGATGTATTGCAACACCAGGACCCTGATAACCCCAATCAAAATTTGGAATCCATTCATTATCAAAAATAATTGGATAATCATTAACATTTAAATTATTAAAAAACTCATTAGATGTATTATTCCAGACACCCGTTCCAACTACATTGAAATAAGTTGAATTATTATGTGGTATAACAACTTTAAAGTCCCCTGAAAGTGAAAAATCATCAGCGGGCAATGAAGCATCCTTATTGTTACCATTGTACAGCACAATTATACTACCTCGCTGAACAGAAGACCACATTGAATTATTTGTAAATTCAATATAGTACGTAGGTGCTGAAGAAACAGGACTGGTTACATTTGCAAGAATTTTATAACCCCTCAAATCCACATTCGGAGAAGTTGTGTCTCCTACTACAAGTAATTCTATCCATTCTTGGTTAGCAGAAGCGCCTTGTGACCATTCATTGACAATTATATCTGGACTACCAAAAACCATTGAAGCATTATAACCAAATGTTGCAATTATAGTGTGATCTTCCATAACATAATTAATTGTATATGAAGTAATTGCTCCTTTGGGTGAATTATTGTCAAGTAACATTCCAATATGAGTTCCTGGTGCTGGGGCAATTGTAAATGACACATTGTTACCATAATCTACTGAAGTGGGACCAGAAATAGAACCAAAATTTGCTGGCTTAATTTGCTTGGTAATTGTTAATGGTCCTCTTCTACCCAGAGTAAAGTATCCATCACTTAAAGAGTTAACATTAACTGTAAAACTTATTTGGTCACCAGAAACGGAAGCTGAAGAATCTATAACTGAAAAAATACCACTTGTACCAGCACGATAAAGTAATGTATAATTTTGCTGAGCAAAAGGAGCACCCCCCAAACCTGATTCACTCAAATCAAATGTAAAAGTAATATTACCACCATTTGAAGAAACATCATTAAAATCTAAAAACCAAATCCTACTCCACCTTGCTTTATGGTAGGCTGGCAAATCTGTATTTACTTCAGAATTTGAACTTGTATTATGTGCGAATAAAACATAATCACCATTATCCTGTAAATAACCTGCATCAATTAATTCCAATCCCTTTGAAGTTTTGGATGGAGTATGTGTACCATCATTTTCTTTCCCAATTCCTCTTAGATCGAAACTATATCCGGCAGTGTTTGAATATTTATCATTACTTATGGAGAGATTGTATTTTTCAGAAAGGTAATTTTCAACTAAAGTTCTCTCAGCAGAGTTTAGTGCGTAGTTATAAACAATAACCTCGGCAATTTTCCCATAAAGATAATGCGTTGCAGTAGGTTCGAATCGACCTAAAGTATAAGAACCATTTGTGTTTAACAAAGCTGGATAATCATCAACCGTTTGTGCAGTACCATTGATAAAAAGATTATTTCTCGGTGCACTTGTTTTATGAACAGCAGAAAGTAATAACCACTGATTACCATTTAATACCGGTCCATAATAAACAGCACTACCATTATAAACATAATACTTATTGTTATTCGAACCATCACTTGCCCATCTTGACATGCTTACATTAGCATTAGGTGTTCCATTTCCTAAATTTATTAAGTAATCATAATCTCCAGCAGGTTGATTAACATAATCAAAATAACCTACAATTATAATTGTAAATGGTGAATTTAGAGCACCTAATGAACCGGTTAAATAGTCATTTATTCCATCAAATGAAACAGCGGGTTTCCCATTTATAACATTTGTATAAAAAGTGGGTTGATTAACCACTGTTCCTTGCGAAGCATGATTCCCATTTCCTGATGCATCTGGCCAATTATCTACTGGATCACCATCGTTTAGACTTAAATCATCAGCCTTTAACCATAATTTTAATGTTGTATTATCACCAATTCCACCAGGGCCCTGAGCAAAACACAATGTTGATATGGAGATAAAAATAAAAAAACATGTAAATATTTTATTTAACATAAAACCTCTATGTGTTTAAAAATTTCTTAAATTTAAAATATAATTCTCTCATATTTTTTTAGCTCCATATTTTCGATGAAGCAAAAAATAGTATTGAAACAATAATAATAAATGTTATAAGAAAATAATCCCCCGTAGAATTTGTCCTTTGACGAGGTTTTCTATTTTTTGTCATTTTATCACCCTCATTAATTTTAATTTTTTTACGATCTAACTTCTCCCTTCCCGCATAAGCATTATAGAACCATAAACTTAATCTGGAGAAAAAATTTAATTATCATAATTCAAAATTTTTCTTATTGTAAAAGTAAAAAAATAAACAACTAAATCTATGTTAAATTTTGTAAGAAAATTAATAAAATTTATTAAGTAATTACTTACATTAGTTATGTTATAGGAATATATAACAAAAGGGTTGAAAAATTAAAATTTTTAGAATTCTTCAAATCAGTATAAATATAAAATAAACGTTAATGTAATCAAGTTATTTGTAGTAAATATTTAAAACAATTCCCCTTTTTTAATTGCTTAATTCATCTTTTGAGAACCACATTTTTACTTTAAAAACTCTATAATAGCTCTATTAAATTCGACGGGTCTTTCAATCATTATCATATGACCACAATCTTTGATTTCTACCAATACAGAGCCAATTATTTTTTCTTTTCCTATAGTAAATATATCTGCAGCAAAGCCAGGATGTAAATAAGGATTTGGTATTAATCCATCTTTATTACCATAAATAATCAAAGTCGGTACTTTAATTTGATCAAGTTTATTGTAAGTAGGTTCATCAATCATTCCAGCTACAGATTTTGAAACAGCTCTGGCAAATAAATCAAATTCTTTTGCTTTTGACATTCTAACTCTTTCTTCAACCATCCATTCCAATTTATTATTCCAATTATAAAAATTATTACTAAGATTTCGTCTAACACCTTCTTCATTAGTAGATTTTATACTTCTCACATTAACTACACTTTTTAACCATTCGCCTTCTCCTTTATTAAATTTTTCAAATCCAGCTGATGAAGCAAGAATAAGTTTATTTACTTTTTCAGGATACATTATCGAGAACCAAATTCCAATTTGTCCACCCATTGAATGACCAACAAAATTAACTTTATCTATTTTCAAATCATCCAGGAAATTTTTAATTGTCTGTGCAAAAAAAGTCATTTTATATGAATAGTTACCCTTTTCAGATTTCCCATATCCTGGAAGATCCAATGCAATAACATGAAAATGTTTTGAAAGCTCAGGTATATTATATCTCCAGAAACCTGCATTACTTGCAAGTCCATGAATAAGCAGTACAACATCACCCTTACCTTCGTCAATATATGCTAACTTTGGAGAGGAATCGGTATATTTTACATCAAAACCATAATCAATATCAGAAAATTCGAGCGGCGGCTTTTTAGTATGGATAAAACCGGAGCAACAGTTGAATATGATACTTAAAAACAAAACAGCTATAAAAAATAAATTCAGTTTCATAACAACCTCATTAAAACATTAACCAGTTTAATGTAGTAAATATTACCCATGGATTATTTGGTCGTTGATTAAAATATGTAATTGAAGGAGCATTGTAAAAATTACCCAGTGATAGATAACTTAAACTCATTGTTAAGGTCAGATAAACTTTAAGGTTATATCTAAACTCAAGATTTATTTCATTACCAATTAGTGAACCACCACCATTCGGTATAATATTTGAAATTGCAGAAGCTAATCCAATTTTTCCATTAAATCGATTAGGTATAAAATCTTTTGAAAAATTGAGATAAATTGCTGTTACTCCAAGTCCCATATTAGAAATATCATGAACTGCTGAATAGTACCTATTAACCACTTGAGGATCTGGAAATAGTAAAAAAGCACGATGTGCACTATAAATACCAACTGGAGAACCATAAACATTACCAGTAATTACAGAATTAATTTTTCCGTCTTTTGCATTATTATTATCACCGGTCGAAAATAGAAATTCCAAACTAATTTTATCATTTGCCGTCATACCATATTTATATGAAACCATTCCATTAGCAGACAACCCAAAAATAGAAGCTGCTTTATAACTTTTTTCATTGATAATTGAATCAATTCGACCAAGATTAGTCATAATAAAAGCGTCGAACCACCATCTCCCCATTAAAAAGTCTCGATTGTAGGACAGATGACTTCCCAACCAGTAAAGGTCTGCAGTATATTTTTGCGAGGTTCCAGGCAAATTTAATCTAAAGGCACCATTATATTCTGCTAAGGCAGAATTTAAACCTTGTCCAAGTACACTAATTCCACCAGAATTTTTTGCTCTGTCAAAACAATACCAAAAATCAACTCCAATTTCTAATAAAGGTTGAACCCTTGATTCTAAATCTAACATCCAGAGAACAACATCATCATCTTTCCTAATCTCATTTTCCCAAAGTTGAAACATACCTATTCTTCCTGAAGTCCAGGGATTTAATTTGAAAAACGAATTTATACCAACTGCCTGAGTACCCCAATAAGATAGTTTATAAGCACTAGTTTGAAAAGTTTGAAGTGAATTAACATTGGGATCTCTGACATTATCGAATAGTCTCTGCAATCCAATAACAAAGTTAAAATCATCAGATGGTTTAATTTCAATATTTGCCATTAAAGTTTGTAAATTAATTTGTCCTGCATTAATAGCTCCGCCACGATTATTACCAACTCCATAAGCTTGATCACCCCATGTGTAATCAACTTTAAACAAAGATCTGAATGTAGCATAACCATCTAAAATTTTTGGTTGGTATACGAAAAATGGAACAAACCTTTGTTCAAAATAAACAGCTGTTTGTGGAACTGTTGTAGTGGAATTTTGTCCAAATAATCTTCCAATTACCTGACCTTGAAGAATATCAGCAGTAGGTGAAATATTAGTTGTAGAAAATCTTGTAAATGAATAACCGATAAATTGAAACTCTTTAATTTGAGTATCATCTATTTCATCCTGAGCATGTACTATTAAATTGATTGTAAAAAATAAAACTAAAAATAATCGCATATGCACCTCATAAAAATTTTATAATAAAAAACGCATCAATAAAATAATAATGTCACCCTCTCTAAATTTTTGAGGGGGTGACATCAAACTATATTTTAGGATCAAGGCATAGCAATTTTACTGTTTAACAAATATTTGGACCCAATATGATCCAAGTTTAACCCCATTATATTTTGTACTACCAAATCCTTCTTCGACTGTCGGGGGTGTGAATCCTTGCAATGGTGGATTTACCTGGATTACTTCATAAGTCATTACATTCCCTTTAACTTGATAAATTCCCTGAGAAGTCAAAGCAACAGGTGTTTGTTGAGTTAATGTAATCGGATGAATTAATGTATCAGAAACCTCTGCTGATTGATATGTGCCAGTATAAGTTACAGAGACATCGTTGCTATCTGTTGCAACAACTGTATATGTTTTATTTTCATTGAAAGTTGCAACTATCTTTTTTGTCTTTAAAACAACCCTTAAACCCAAAGCTACATTATTACCCTCAGAAACCCAGGTTCCTAAAATTGCATCCTTTGGTTTAGTTGGTTCAGTGTTAGATTCTTCCTTTTTGCATGCAACAAGAAGGAGAGAAATTAAAAGAACGACAAAAATTGATTTTAATTTCATGTAGTCCTCCATTTTTATTTTAATGATTGATTAGTTGATTGTAAGTGTAATTTGAGAAGAACTTTTTTATCAATTTTACCTGTCTCAGTTTTGGGTATTTGATTAACAAATTCAAAATACTTAGGAATTTTATAACGAGCCAAATTACCTTCCATAAAATTTCGAAGCTCTTCAACTGTAATTGATTTACCTTCCTTTAATTTAATAAATGCTTTACCAACCTCGCCCCACTTTTCATCCGGAACACCAATTACAGCTACTTCTTCAATACAAGGATGTGTATATAGCAATCTTTCTATTTCTGCGGGATAAACATTTTCTCCACCCGAAATAAACATATTTTTCTTTCTATCAACAATAAATAAAAAGCCCTCTTCATCTTCACAAACCAAATCCCCAGTGTAAAACCATCCATCTTTTATATTTTCATTTGTTGCTTGTTGATTATTCCAGTAACCAGTTGTAACCGTTGGCCCTTTTAAGATTAATTCACCGGTTTCACCAGTTTTAACATCTTTACCCCTTTCATCAACAATTCTATACTTTAAGTAAAAATTAATTTTACCAATTGAACCCATTTTTCTTATTGCATCATTTTGGTGTAAAGATGTCACACTTGGACCAACTTCCGTTAGTCCATAACCCTGTCTAATTGGAACATCTTTCTTATGCCAAACCTCAATTAATGGTAATGGCATTGGTTCACCACCAACAATGAAAAACTTAACTGTATTCAGATTAACTTTATCAAATTCTTTCGATTGAGCCATAAATGAAAGCATTGTGGGCACTGCCATAAACATGGTAGCTTTTTCTTCTTCAAGTAATTGAAGTATCAAATCTGGATCAAATTTTTTTGTTAAACAAAAATAAGCTCCATGATGTAAGAAAGGAGTTGGTATTACATTCCACCCACCTGTATGAAACATAGGAGTACAACTTATAGATTTATCATCAGAAGTTATATCAAGTCTTAACGCTGTATTTATACTATTCCAGAAAAGCATTTTATGTGTATATAATGCCCCTTTTGGAGTACCTGTTGTTCCACTAGTATAAAGGATAAAAATAGGATGATTTTCATCAAAAGTTTCAATTGGATTAAATTTGTTTAAAGTGTTTTTTTCATTTTCAATAATCTCAGCTATTTCTTCGATATAAATTTTATGTTTCGTTTTATAAAATGATTCGAGTTCATATACTTTTTCATAAAACTTTTTTTCGATAATAATTAAAGATGGGTTTGAGTCTAAAAGTTGATAATCAATTTCCCTCGGAGCAAGCCTATAATTTAATGGAACTAATATTAAACCAGTCTTTTGACAAACCGAAAACAAAATGATATGCTCGAGAGAATTTTCTGCTAATATTACAACTCGATCAGAAGGTGTTAATTTAAGATCATTAATAAATTTGGAGGCAAGAAAATTTGCAACGTTATTAATTTGTGAGTATGTTAATGTTCGATTACTTTCATATTCTTTAATCGCAATTTTATCAGGATAATATATTGCCCATTTAGATATCCAATCATATGGGATCATTTTTTAATCCTTGTAATTATTATAATACAAAGAACAAAGATTCCGCTAATGATTAAAGAAAAAGCAGCAGTAGCACCCGGATTATTGTGATAAATAGTTATTTTGAGATAGTAAAATCCGAAATGAATCAAGAAAGCGATTAAACTTGCAAGAAAAACAAAAATTTTTTTAATAGTTGATCTAAATAGTCCAAGTAAAATAGGCCAGAAAGTAGTAACAAATAAACCATAAACACCATTTTGAGCGAAAATAGCTACAGAAAGATTGGGATAATAAATTTGATCGATAGCAAAAAAATAAATGATGACAGCCAAAAAGAATAGAAAGATTTTAGATGAAATTAATAAAATATTCTTTAGCTTATCTTCATCCAAATTCGGTTTAATTTTAATTAAAAATTCTTTTAAAATGTTTACCGAGAAAATTGAAGAAAGAACAACTAAAATATTATCAAGAGTCGAAAACCCCGCAGATATAATTCCAAGAGTAACAATAGCAAGTAGTAAAGGCGGAAAAGTTTGATTAATATATTTTGAAATAGCCTGATCTGGCTTAACTAAATCACCAATCAACGCAACTCTTGCATAGAGTCCGGTAAACAGGACAAAAAAGAAAAGAGATGCAACAACTACAACTGTAATTAAATATTTATTCAAGTCCTTCTCCGATTTAAGATATAAAGCTTTTGAAATAATATGTGGCTGACAAATAATTGCCACACCAACTAAAAAGTTAACAAAGAACACTTCAAAAATATCTCTAAATAATAAACTATTTGGATTAGTAATAGAAACAAGTGAACTATCAATCTCTTTTAATTGATTAAAAAGTTCACTTAATGACAAATCCAAGAAAATTGGACCTGAAAATAGAAATAATAAAGCTGCAAGAATCATAAAAACAGATTGTAGAGCATTCGAAAAAAGCAAAACATTTACACCACCTCCAAAAAATAAGTATAGTACCGAAAAAGACAAGACAAGAACAAGTACTAATTCATAGGTAACGCCAAATGAATTTGCAAGGACAATTGTAATTCCAACAACTATAAGAACAGCAAATGTGATTTGAAGAAATGCAATAATTGCATAAAAGATTGTAAAAAATTTGCTTTTATATCTTTCACCAATCCACTGGGGAACTGTAAGCACTTGGGTTTGTTCTCCAAATTTCAAAAATTTTTTTGACATGATTATTAATCCTAGATAAATCCCCAATGGTGCAGCTATACCATAGCCAATAAAACCTGATAAGCCATATAAATAAACCAGTCCCGGGTTAATCACAAAAGTAGCAGCGCTTGTCATACCAACAGCAAGAGATAAACCAATAACAATAGGATTTACTCTTTTGCTTCCAATTGAATAAGTTTCAATTGACTGCTTTTTCTTTTTACCAATGATAGTTAGTAAAATTATACCTATTACATATAATAAAATTATGATTGTCAGATAAATTTTAGCTGACATTTTATTACCTCTTAAAATCTAAATAAAGCAGAGGCAAAAGCAAGACCACCTCCTGAACCTATAAAAACAACCAATTGATTTTTTTTGATTTTTGATTTCTTATATGCATCATCCAGAGCCATAGGTATACAAGCTGATCCAGTATAAGCAAAACGGTCCATTATAGTATGAGTTTTTTCAAAAGGAACGTTTAAATTTTCCAAAGTTTCTCTGATAGAATTAATATTTATTTGAGTAAACAAGAAATGATCAATATCATTCGGTATAATTTCAAATTCAGCACAGATGTTTTTGACCATTTTTGTCCAAGTATTAGGATTAATTTCTTTTGGAAATTTTTTCACAAATTTTAGTAGATGATCTTTATTTTTAATTACCTCTTTACTTACTGGGATTTTAGTTCCACCGGCATATATTCCCATCCAATCATGATATTCACCTTGAGAAATTAATTCACTATACAAAAATCCTCTATTTGTAAATTCTTCTGTAGATAAAACAACTGCACCTGCACCATCAGCAAATAAAGTAACTGTTTTTTTATCACTTAAATCAAGATATTTGCTCATAGCATAGGCCCCTATAACAAGAACATTATTATATTTTTCATCAGCAATAATAAATTTACTTCCAACATTTAATGCCGTAACAAATCCAGCACAAGCTGTATTAATATCAAATGTACCTGCGTTTTTCAATCCAAGACGATATTGAACAACCGAAGCCGTTGATGGTGAAATATATTCAGGAGTATCAGTTGCTACAATAAGTAAATCAATTTCATCAGGAGAAAGGTTAGCATCAATTAATGCATTTTTCGCAGCTTCTATACACAAATCGGCAGTTGATTGATTTTCATTGCACCATCTTCGTTCTTTAATTGTCAAATTTTCTTGAAGCCATGTATCAACATCTTCACCTAATAAATCGTTAAAAAATTTATTTTGTAAAACTCTTTCAGGGGCATATGAACCAATTCCTTTTATTACAGCATTCCTCCTTTTTATTTCAAAAAGCTTTTTTGATCCCATTAAATTGTAATACCTCCATCAACACTTATAACTGCACCATTGATAAAGTCAGCTTCATTAGAAGCAAGAAACAAATAAGCATTTGCAATATCCATTGGATTTCCTAATCTGCCAAGTGGGGTTCTCTCTCTCATCATTTGTAAGACTTTTTCAGGGACACTTTGGACCATTTCAGTTTCTATAAAACCAGGAGCTACAGCATTTACATTTATCCCTTTTCTACCGAGCTCTCGAGCCCATACTTTTGTTAAGCCAATGATTCCAGATTTAGTAGCGACATAATTTGATTGTCCAAAGTTTCCATACAACGCAACCACAGAAGAGGTATTTATTATTTTCCCCTTACCTTTTTCGATCATATATGGTGCAACGGCTTTTGTGCAATTAAAAACACCCGTCAAATTTACATTCAGAACACTTTGCCATTGTTCATCAGTCATTTTTAATAAAGTAGCATCACGAGTTATTCCAGCATTATTAATTAAGACATCAATTTGACCAAATTCTTCAATAATTTTTTTTGCTGAATTTTCGACTTCAACAAAATTAGTTACGTCAACATGAAAAAATCGGCAAATAAATCCTTTTGAATTCAATTGATTTGCAAATGACTCACCTTCTTTATCTAAAACATCCCAGATTATAACTCTTGCACCTTCGGAGCAGAACTTTTCGACAGCAGCTTTTCCAATGCCCCTTGATCCACCTGTGATAACTACGACTTTATCTTTTAATCTCATAGTAATCTCATATTTTGTGATTATTTTAATTACCGATATTTTGATTTAATTTTATTCCAATCATCAAGAAACTTCTGATAATTTTGAACCATGAGACTGTAAAATTCTTCCATTTCGTCAAGTCGTTTCAAAATTTCGTCTATTTTCTGACTATTTGATTTTTTAGCTTTTGATTTTAATTCACTTGCCAGTTTCCTGTTTCTTTTAATTAATTCAAAATTATTACGGAATGCGTTTTCGAATATTTCAGGATGTGCTTCATAAAAATCTTTTCTACTGCCGGGTACCCAAACTTTTCTTAATAGATTTTTATCTCTCAATCTCCTAATGATCTGGCTAACAGGTCCTTTACTTCTCTTAAGTTGCTTGCAAATATCGTCAAGAGATAAAGGTTGATGTGAGAATATCATCAATGCAACAATATGCCCCATGAGTTTACTTAGTCCAAATGCTTTATATGCATCTCCAAAGCTCTGGATAATTTCCCTTTTTATTTTTTCATCTAAATTAAGTGTTTTCAATTTTTCAAACGTTTGATTTTTTTAAAACATAATAATTCCAAAAATAATTATCAACATTGGTTTATAAATCAAAATACAATTTCTCCTAGTCCAAGATTTATTTCCCATAATTTGCAAATAACATTGCAACAACTAAATAAAATTATAAATCTTCTCCAATCAGATTAATTTCTTATTCAACTTATTTCGTTAGTAATTTCAGATTATAAAGATCACTTGATTGCTTGCCCTTTCAATAATCAACTTAATTTTTTTTAAAAATTTTTCATTTTGATTAAAATAAATGGTAAAAATTTGTTATTTGCTTATTGATTGAAATAAAATTTTTGTCTAATTAGAAAATGAAAATTAAAATTTTATCGGAGGTTTGAGATGTTACACACTGGATTTATAATTAATGGGAATTTAATTCTAACTTCAAAAAAAACTAATGTAAAAAATAAATCTACTCATCAGGTATTTGCTACGTGCTCATTATCTTTTGATAATGATATTGAAAATGCAATTCAATCTGCTCACAATGCATTTAGAATTAGTCGAAAACTTCCAGCATATAAAAGGAAAGAAATACTTCAAAAAGTAGCTACAGCGCTGTTGGATCAAAAAGAAGAGTTGTCAAAGCTTATCTCAATAGAAACAGGAAAACCAATAAAACTATCTCGTATTGAAATTGATCGTGCTATAAATACATTTCAATTTGCTGCCGAAGAAGTTGATAAATTAACTGGCGAAGTCTTAAACTTAGATGTAACTGCTCAATCTGAGAATAGATTTGGAATCACAAAAAGATTTCCAGTAGGACCTGTTTTAGCTATTACACCATTTAATTTCCCGATAAATCTCGCAGCGCATAAAATTGCTCCAGCCATTGCCGCAGGAAATACTGTTATCTTTAAACCTGCAACTGCTGCAATGGTAACTGGAAACAAATTAGCAAATATTATAAATGAAGCATCTGATTTACCAGGCTTGATTAATTCAATTAATTGTTCGGGATCTAGTCTGGAAAAATTTTTAAGTGATGAAAGAATAAAAAAAATAAGTTTCACTGGAAGTTGCGAAATTGGATGGAGAATTAAACAACTTGCAATTAAACAAAAAGTTACACTCGAACTTGGTGGAAATGCAGGTGCTATGGTAGATAGAGATGCAGATTTAGATTTTGCTATACCAAGACTAGTAAGTGGTTCTTTTGCGCATTCGGGTCAGATTTGTATTTCAGTTCAACGAATATTTGTACATAAAGAAATTTTTAATGAATTCTTAAATAAATTCTTAGAAGAAACCTCTAAAGTTAAATGTGGTGATCCTCTTGATGAAAATGTAATCGTAGGTCCAATGATTACAGAAAACGATGCAAAAAGAATTGAAGAATGGGTCGATGAAGCACAAAAACAAGGTGCAAAAATTTTAATTGGTGGAAAAAGAAAAGGAGAATTTTACAAGCCTACTGTTCTTACTAACACAACACCCGATATGAAAGTTAATGCTTTAGAAGTTTTTGCGCCAGTAGTTACAATTGAACCAGTTGATTCATTTGAGGAAGGAATTAACCAAATAAATAACTCTAAATATGGACTTCAAGCAGGTATTTTCACGAATAATTTAAAAAATGCTCTTTATGCCTTTGAAAATGTTGAAGTTGGTGGTTTAATGATCAATGATTATCCAACTTTTCGTGTGGATAATATGCCATATGGAGGCATTAAAGAAAGTGGTTTAGGTAGAGAAGGAATTAGATATGCAATTGAAGAAATGACTGAATTAAAGCTTGCTGTTTTTAATAAATTATGAGAACGATTTTAAAGTGTGTTTCTTTCAACTTGACTGAAAACAGCAATTAAAGCATTTAATAAATCTGCTCTTCGAACTGGTTTGGGAATGAATATTATACCCATCTCTTCCATTTGTTCTTTCAATCCGCTTAAAATATCAGCAGAAGTTGTAACAATTTTTAAGTTTTGAAGTTTTTCTCTCTTTTTAATTTCTTTGATAACATCCATTCCGGGTATATCAGGTAATCTTAAATCGAGAACAATCCCATCGTATTCTTCTGTGATTAATTTATTAAGAGCAAGTTTACCGGAAAATACTGTTTCAACTTCACATTCAGCAAGCATTAATTTAAATAGTTTATGATTATATTCCTGATCATCAACTACCAAGATTCTCTTTCCTTTAATAATAGATAAATCTTTTGGTATTTGAATTACCTCAGCTTCTTCAATTTGTTCAGTTCTTGAAGCAGGATAAGTAAAGGTAACAGTTGTACCTACATTTTTCTTACTTTCAATTTTTATTTCTCCGTTCCACAAATTAATAATCTCTTTGGAAATTGCTAGCCCAAGTCCTGTTCCACCATATTTTTGAGAAATTTCTGGGGCCTGTTCAAATGGTATGAATAGACGATTTAACTCTTCCTGAGTCATACCAATTCCGGTATCACTAATTTTGAAAACCAAAACACCATTGTTATACCTTACATCAACTGAAATTAAACCTTCATCTGTGAATTTAACTGCATTATCCAGTATATTTAAAAGTACCCTTTGTAGATTGTGAGCGTCAATTAAAAAGTAAGCATCGGGTTCAACATTCGAGTTATAATCCAGGGCTACTTTTTTACCAATTAGTTTTACTTCAATCATTGATAAAACGGATTTCATTAAAGCAATTAAATTATATGGTTTCTCAATTATTTTTATTTTGCTAGCCTCGGCTTTTGAAAGATCTAAAATATCATTCAAAACTTTTAAGAGATGTTCTGCACTTTTTTGAATATATGTAAGAAATTCTTTTAAGTCCCCATCAATATCCATACTCGTTAATATATCGACATAACCAAGGATAATATTAATTGGTGAACGAAGCTCATGAGACATATTTGCCATAAAGCGAGATTTTGTTGCTGCCAGAAGATCTTTTTGCTTAACTGTTTCTTCTAGTGTCTTGATATAATCTTTTTCTTTTGTAATATCATTAAATGAAATAAGAAAACATGGTCTTCGATGATAAGTAATCTCCGATATGTATAAATTTGCCCAGAATCTCATCTTATCATGATAGCGTTGCATCTTAATTTGTTTAGGAAAATTATCGGAAGTAATTCCTTCAAAAAAAAGATTTTCTAAGTCCTTAACACTATCTGCATCAACCAAATCCCAGATTTTTCTTCCCAGGTTTTCGTTACTTGAAATTTGCAATAATTCCATCCCCTTTTTATTTGTATAAAGAATATCTAGTGTCTCCTTATCAACTATTAAAAGTCCAAATCCAATTTTATCAAGAATTTCCGAATGTAATGTTTGTAATTGTTGAAATTTATCTCTAAAATTTTTTTCTTCTGTTATATCTATTGCCACCATCAGGTAATATGGATTCTTTTTACCCTTGATTTTAATTGGATAAATTGAAAGATTGGAAAATACTTCGGTTCCGTTCTTTGTCAACAAATATGTTTCATAATCATTAAGGGTTTTTTCAGATAATATAGAACGGATAATCATGTTTTTTTCTTTCTCGTATTCCGATATAAGAGAACCAATATGTTTATTCAATATTGCTTTTTCAGTAAAACCGAATATTTTATTTGCCGCACCTCCCCAGAATTCTATTAAACCTTTATTGTTTATTAAAATATAAGCTTCATTAGTGTTATTTAAGATCGACTTAAATAAAGAATGGTCAAAAACTAAATTTTCCGCTATTACACTTTTGGTTCTTTTTACGTTGTCTTTCATTGATAAATACCAATTGATTTTTAGTTTAAAATAAGAAATTTTGCATCTAGAATATAACTGAAAATTTTAAGCATTGTACTTTTTTTAATATTTTTGGAAAAAATATGGAAACAAATATTAAAAACCTCACTGTAATTCAGACCAATTCCCCTAAAAAAATCCCATCTCTTAATGAACTCGGATTTGGGAAACATTTCACGGATCATATTTTCACTATGGACTACGATCCAGAACATGGCTGGCACAATCCATCAATTCAGCCCTATGATGCACTACCAATTGAACCAGGTAATATAACATTCCATTATGGTCAAACTGTTTTTGATGGGTTCAAATGTTATTATGGTGTTGATAATAAAATCAGATTTTTCAGAGTCAAAGATTATCTCAAGAGATTCAATAACTCTGCGTATGGAATGTGTATACCGCAATTCAATGAAGAGGAACTACTAAGTTATCTAATAGAATTAATCAAAATTGATAAAGGTTGGGTTCCAAAATACGATGGGACATCCCTTTATATACGCCCTTTGATAATTGCAATGGACAATGCGCTTGGTGTAAGATCTTCATATACGTTTAAAATGTTTATAATGCTTAGTCCAGTAGCATCTTATTATGCAGAAGGATTTAATCCAGTTAAAATTTTAGTTGAAGAAACCTACTCACGTACAGCGCCTGGAGGATTAGGTTCATGTAAGACTGCAGCAAACTATGCTGCAAGTTTATTCGGGGCTGAGTTAGCAAAGAAAAAAGGATTTACCCAGGTTCTATGGTTAGATGCTTGCATGAAAAAATATGTTGAAGAAGTTGGTACAATGAATATTTTTTTCCGAATTGATGATGATTTAATTACTCCTCCTCTCGAAGGTACAATTTTACCAGGTATCACAAGAGATAGTATAATAAAGATTGCAAAGACCAAAAAAATTAATGTTTGTGAACGAAAAATTTCAATAGATGAGGTTATTCAGGCTCATAAAGATGGAAGGCTAAAGGAAGTTTTCGGTTCAGGTACAGCAGCCGTGATATCACCAGTGGGTTTATTAAGTTACAAAGGAAATGATTACGTTATAAATGATTTTAAAGTTGGAGAATGGAGTCAATACTTTTATGATTTTATAACTTCGTGGTATTACGGTAAAGCAGAAGATCCATTTGGCTGGATTACAATTTTAGAAGACTGAAGCTTGAGAGGTAATTTTTATATCGTTTCTACTCATATTGGTAATTTTGAAGATATAACACTCAGGGCAAAAAGAATATTATCTGAATGTGATGTAGTTATTTGTGAGGAACTAAAACCTGCACGTCAAATATTAAAACATTTAGGACTATTTAAAGAGTTAATCCAAATTAATGAACACACCGAAAAAGAAAATTCTGAATTAGTTATTCAATATCTTCAATCAGGGAAAAATTGTTGTATGATTTCTGATGCGGGTACTCCTCTTTTTTCGGATCCTGGAAATTATCTTTTGAATCGTCTTTATGAAATTGGCGTGAAAGTATCAATTGTACCTGGACCCGATTCACTTATTCCTGCTCTTGTAGTTTCCGGTTTTGATATTAGTAATTTTTATTTCGGAGGTTGGCTTTCTCCAAAATCTGACGAAAGGAAAAAACAACTTCACGAGAT
The DNA here is from genome assembly GCA_937944105.1 of uncultured Ignavibacteria bacterium. Classification (GTDB taxonomy): domain Bacteria; phylum Bacteroidota; class Ignavibacteria; order Ch128b; family Ch128b; genus Ch128b. Next base: position 635 of record CALDZP010000017.1, on the reverse strand, counting down.
GAAATTGCAAAAGACTACAATTGCTTTAATGGAAACACCATATCGATTAAAGCAACTACTCAGAGATGTTCTGGAAATATTTGGTACAAATACAATAATTTCTCTGGCTTGCGATCTAACTACTGAGAATGAAAAAATATATCGCGGGAAAATTTCAGAAGTACTTAATGAGTTAGAGAATAAAAATTTTAAATGTGAGTTTGTTCTTGTAATTGATAATAAAAAAGGGAGTCCATTAAACTCCCTTCAAACCTAATGCATCTTTAACTTTTTCCATTAGCGATTGATAAGAGACAGGTGACGTTACAAAATAATTTGCACCTAATTGAAAGCACAATTCGACAATTTCTTTATCATTTAATGCGGATGCAACAATTACTTTAGTATTGTTATTTTTAGGATTAGAACGAATCGTTTTTAAAACATCAAATCCACTAACTTCTGGCATCATCAAGTCAAGAATAATTAAATCGTATGATTTCTCTGAAATTTTTGCCTTAGCTTCTTTTCCATTTGAAGCCGTATCTGCATCTAAACCTGCTCTCTTCAGGTAATGTAAATGCATTTTAACCACTAATGGGTTATCATCGACAATAAGAATTTTATAGTTGTTCATTGTTCCTCTATTGGTAATT
>CALDZP010000016.1 GCA_937944105.1 uncultured Ignavibacteria bacterium | reverse complement strand
GCTTTACCTAAAGCAAACATTCTGGTAATAAATTGATCCACCCTTTCATTTGGGGAAGCAGTAAAAGTACCATTTACGATAAAATTTCCACCAATTGTCACACTAATTGGAACTGTAGTTGTTGACAATAATTTATCTTTTAAATCCGACTGCCCAAACAAGATTGAAAAGGATAATAAAAAAATCATAGATAAATTACTTTTCATAATAATACCATTTCCTCTTTAGTTTAGTAATTCAACTAATTTTGCGGTAATTCGCTCAGCAGCTTTTCCGTCCCAGAGTGGTGGAATATTTGAATCATATTTTGGAGAATTCAAATAATTAAAAAATTCTTCGGCAATTTTATCGTACTTTGTTCCAATCAGTTTATTTGTTCCTAATTCAACTGTTATTGGTCTTTCTGTATTTTCCCTTAAAGTTAAACAAGGTATTTTCAGAAATGTAGTTTCTTCTTGGATACCACCTGAGTCTGTTATTACAGCAATTGAATTCTTAACAAGTTTAATAAAGCTAATATAACCAACTGGGTCAATTAATAAAAAATTAATATGATTATAATGAAAATTTGTGGACTGAATTGTTTTTTTTGTTCTCGGATGGATGGGGAATACAATTTTATACTTATCAGCAATTTTTCGAAATTGTTCAAATATTTTAATAAGATTCTCTGGATTATCAACATTACTTGGTCTATGTAGTGTTATTACAACATATTCTTTTTCTTTTAAATTTAATTCATTTAAGATTTGTGACATTTCAATTTTTGGAAGATAATAGACAAGAGAATCTATCATTGTATTTCCAACAAAGAAAATTTTTTCATCGGCAATACCTTCATTCTTCAAATTTTCCAATCCCGATTTTTCCGTAACAAATAAATAATCCGCAATTTGATCTGTTAGCAATCTATTAATTTCCTCTGGCATAGTTCGATCAAAACTACGAAGTCCCGCTTCAACATGTGCAACTTTAATTCCAAGTTTTACTGCTACAAGACTACATGCAATTGTAGAATTGACATCACCTACAACAATTACCAGATCAGGCTTTTCATTTAATAACACTTTTTCAAATTCAATCATGATTTTAGCGGTTTGTTCGGCATGTGAACCCGAACCTACTCCAAGATAAAACTCAGGCTGCGGAAGCTCTAATTCCTCAAAAAATATTTTTGACATATTAACATCATAATGCTGTCCTGTATGGCAGATTAAATGCTTTATCCTATCTTTATATTTTTGAAAAGAGCGATGAATTGGTGCAACTTTCATATAGTTTGGTCGTGCACCAACAACTGAGATTACTTTTTTCAAACTGAATATCCTTTCTTTGCTCCTGATCCGAGCAAAATTATTTTTTCTCGATTTTTCTTAACATCTTTTGTTGCATTTCTTGTATCAATTACTTTTTTAGAATTTTGAACAATAAAATCATAGTCATAGTTAGAATGATTTGTAGTGATTACAACAAGATCAACATCTTTGAGAAGTTTATTAGTTAATTTAACCGAACGAAGTTTTAAACCATTAACTTCAATCTCAGGTACATATGGATCGTTATAAAAAAGATTTAATCCATTAAAATCTTTTAATAAAAGTTCCATTACTTTAATTGCAGGTGAATGTCTTGTATCATCAACATCTTTTTTAAAGGCTGCACCGAGAAAAAGAATTTTTGATTTGTGAATTGATTTGTCAGTTTGACTGATTTCTCTCAGAATCATGTGTTTAACATAAAACGGCATATTCTCATTTGTTTCAGCAGCCAGACTTATGAAATGTGTAACAAAATCATAAGAGCGTGCCTGCCATTCAAGATAATAAGGATCAATAAGAATACAATGTCCTCCAATTCCAGGACCAGGGTAGAATGGCATAAACCCAAACGGTTTTGTTGATGCTGCTTCAATAACTTCCCATACATTAATTCCACCCATTCGATCACAAAGCAAAGCTAATTCATTTACAAGCGCAATGTTTACACTTCTAAAAATATTTTCAAGCAACTTTTCCATTTCAGCAACTTTAGGATTGGAAACTTTTACAACTTTCGATATAATCTGTTGATTTGCTAGAGCTGCAAGTTCCGTACATTTTTTAGTTACTCCTCCAACTACAACAGGTGTATTTTTAGTTGTCCAGACCTTGTTGCCAGGATCAATTCGTTCCGGAGAAAAAGCTAAATAAAAGTCTTGACCAACTTTCAAGCCAGTTCTCTCAAGAATTGGTTGAACATAACCTTCGGTTGTATTTGGGAATGTTGTGCTTTTTAGTATAATAAGATGATCTTTTCTTAATCCCTTTGAAATTTCTTCAGCTGCACTTAGAATGTAAGAAATATCTGGCTCTTTGTTTTCAGTAAATGGAGTTGGTACACAAATATAAATCACATCAATCTCGGGAATTTTATCATAATTTTTTTCTGCCGATAGTAAACCCTTTTTAACAACTTTTTCTAAAATTTTATCATCCACATCCTGAATATAATTTTCTCCTTTATTAATTTTATTGACTTTCCACTCAGAAAGATCAATTCCGATTGTTTTAAATCCTTTTAATGAAAATTCGACTGCCAGAGGCAGTCCAACATAACCAAGTCCAATAACTCCTATTACTGCTTTTTTTGATTTTAATTTTTTTTCTAGAATATTCATTTTACCTTTCCTCATACCATTTTTTGTAATAGTTAAGATATTCTCCAGAAATAATTTCCTGCCACCATGATTTATTCTCCTGGTACCAGGCTATAGTTTCTTTAATTGCCCTTTCGAAAGTGTATTTTGGTTTCCAATTTAATTCTTCTTTGATTTTTGTTGCATCAATTGCATACCTTCGATCGTGTCCCGGTCGATCTTTAACAAAAGTTATTAATGATTCATCTTTACCCAGTTCCTTCAAAATTAATTTTACTATTTCAATATTGGGCTTTTCATTTTCAGCACCAATGTTATAAACTTCCCCAATTTTACCAGATTCAAATACTTTTAATATAGCATCACAATGATCTTCAACATAAATCCAATCTCTTACATTCATTCCATCACCATAAACTGGTAATGGCTTATTACTTAAAGCATTGATTATCATAAGTGGTATTAGTTTTTCTGGAAACTGGTAAGGTCCATAATTATTTGAGCATCTCGTAATTAAAGTAGGTACACCATAAGTGTGATGGTATGCTTTTACTAACAAATCGGCACTTGCCTTTGATGCAGAGTATGGACTATTTGGAGAAAGCGGTGTAGTTTCGGTAAATTTTCCATCCGGTCCTAATGAACCATAGACTTCATCAGTTGAAATTTGAACAAAACGCTCAATTGCGTTTTGACGAGCAACCTCAAGTAATACATTAGTCCCAATTACATTTGTTCGAATAAATTCTTGCGATGAAAGAATACTTCGATCAACATGAGATTCAGCCGCAAAATTAATAATCGAGTCAATTTTTTCTCTGTCGACTAAATATGAAACGAATTCATAATTACAAATATCCCCGCGATAAAATTTATATCGACTGTTTTCTTCAATGTCTACTAAATTTTTAAGATTTCCAGCATAAGTAAGTTTATCTAAATTAACAATTTCATAATCAGAATTTTTTAAAACATATCGAATAAAATTACTTCCGATAAAACCACAACCTCCTGTTACAAGAATTTTTTTCACTATTTACTCCTGGTTATTTAGACATAAAACCAATTAAAAGACCAATATTAATTACATGATTGTTGTTTACAAAATTTGATGGTACATTATCTAAAGTATAATGTCTCAAAAATTTCCAGCTTTTGTTTATTCTAATTAAATAAAAGTAATTTACTCTAACAGCTAAAAACCTACTTAAACTATACTCAAAATTTAATGATGGTGAAATATGGAACGAATTGTTTTCAAAATTTAGTGAGCCGTTGAAACTGCTCTGTGTCTTAAAATTATAGAGTAAATTTTTGAAATCTTTTGTCCCATTATAAAATGACATCTCTAAAAAATCGGAAACTTTACCTAAAAATATTCCAGGACTAATATTCAGATTCCAACTTGTTATTGTATATTCAATTCCAAAATTCCAGACAGTTTGTTCAAAAGATAATATAAATCCGTTTACTGCTCGAGATTCTTTTTTAGCATTTAAATAATTAAAGCTTAATCGAGTATCTGGTAGAATTAGAAAATAAAAGTATCCTGATATTCCTCCTAACATTAAATTATTTGAAAGTCCTTTCTCACTTTGTTCTAACAATTCTGAGTTCATCGGATTGAAATCAAAAAATTCAATTCCTGATTGGTAACCTAACCCAAAACCAATCCTCCCTTTCAAACTTTGTTGAGCATTTAATTCACTCATCAAAAGAGTAAAAAATAAACTTGCTATAAAGAATCTATACATTATTACAAAGTTAAAGATGAGTGAAAATTTTATCAATTTTTTTCAAGTAAGTAATTACCTACAAATCAATTCAAAATAATATAAATTATTATTACAACTGCTCAAGACTAAAATATTTCTTGCTTTTACAATATTTCTTAATTGATCTTTTCAACGATATAACTAAATTTAAAACTTACATTATAAAAACAACAACAGGTTTTTCGTAATGTATTTAGTTGGAAAAAAAGATCAATTTAAAAAGCCACCTTTAATATGTACCGATGATTTGAGTTCTTCTTAAATATAAAAATTTCTATCTTTTAAGAATTGGAAAAAATCCCAACAATTCTTCGATGGAATTAATTATAAAATCTGCTTTTTTTAAGTAATCTCTTCCAAGAGTAGTTTCAACAGCAATACAAATCATACCAGCATTTTTAGCAGCCTCTATTCCCAATGGAGCATTTTCAATGACCAAGCATTCATTAATTTCAACTTTTAGCTTCTTTTGAGCTTCAAGATATGGATCAGGATTTGGTTTGGCTTTGTGAAAGTTTTCAGCTGTTAGAATTACATCAAACAGAATTCTTTTATCCTCAGGGATTGCCTTTTCCATATTTTTTCTGGCTGAAGCAGTAACAAGTGCTGTTTTCAATCCTCGTTTTCTTAGTTCGGTGATAACATTGAAAACATTTGGATAATATTTTAATTCAACAATTGACCTGTAATATTCTCTTTTTTTGTTTATAAAATTATCCCATTCCTCTTCAGGAATTTGAACATTAGTTTCTTTCATTAAAATAGGGAGAATCTCTTTAGAATTCCTTCCTTCATGAAGTAAAACTGTATGTTTTGAAACTCTTCCACCTCTCTCACTAAACATTTTATCCCATGCCAGATAATGATAATGGAGTGAATCAACTATTACTCCATCCATATCAAATAGAATTGCTTTGATCATTTTTCACCATTTATATTTTTCAATTATAATTAATTTAAAAATAAAAAAACTCCCTACACTTAGAAGTATAGGGAGTGATATGTTTAAGGGAATGTTAAGGGGAGAAACTTCAATCCATTAACTTTCTCAAAAAAGCTGAAGTATCCTGATCATCCTCATCGTCTTTTTTATTCAAATTTTTGAAAAGACTATTTGCATCTTTATTATTTAATTCACTTTCATTCCCAGCAATTTTATCGTTTCCTTTTTTTGCTCCTTTTAATCTAAGGTAAGTAGGAATCATGTATTCATTGTCTTTTTCGGGGTCATATTTAACATTATTGAAATTAATTTGAATTGTTGATTCATCTGAATCTTGTATTAAATTAGAAGAGTTTACATCTTCTTTAATTAATTTTAATTCAGAGCTCGTTTCTTCCGGCGCATTATATCTTGGAATTCTACTGTATCCAGTGGCAATGACGGTAACCAGAACTTCATCACCCAGATTTTCATCAGTTACAATGCCAAATTTTATGAAGGCATTTTGATTAATCATTTCATTTATTCTTCTCATTGCATCTCTAACTTCGAAATATTTCATAGATGAAGAACCTGTAAAATTAACAAGTAAACTGTGGGCATTTCGTAAATCAATTTCCTCGAGAAGAGGTGAGCTAATTGCTTTATTAAGAGCTTCGATTACCTTATTTTCACCACTTGCACGACCAATTCCCATTAAAGCTTCACCACTATCACGGAGAACAGTTTTAACATCAGCAAAATCGACATTAACCTTACCGCTTCTCAAAATTACATCACTTATGCCCTTAACAGCATTAAAGAGTACTTCGTTGGGCTTGTCATAACCTTCTTGAACCGAAGCGTTTTTATCCAATGCCAATTCAATGTTATCATTTGGAATAACAATAATGCTGTCGCATACTTCTCTAAGTTCAATTAAACCTTTTTCAGCTATCTTCTTTCGTTGAGGACCTTCTTCAGAATGAGGTTTAGTAGCAACAGCAACAACCAGAGCACCAGTTGATTTAGCTACATTGGCAACAACAGGTGAACTACCCGTACCTGTTCCACCACCGAGACCAGTAGCAATAAAGACCATTTCAGCGCCTTCGATGGCTTTTAATATTTTCTCTCGATCTTCTTCAGCGGCTTTTCTACCAAGTTCAACATTTCCGCCAGTACCAAGACCTTTTGTGATCGCTGCCCCAATTTGAATTTTATTGCTTGCAAGGCAGGAATTTAAACTTTGAACATCTGTATTAACGGCTATAAACTCAACGCCGTTTAATCCCTGAGAAATCATGCTTGAAACTGCGTTACATCCACCGCCTCCAACTCCAATAACTTTTATTTTAGCTACTTGAGTTTCTTCTGGAGCGATGAATATTGCATAATTTCTCTGAAGTTGAATGTGGTCAAGACGATTTTGAAACATATATCCTCCATTGATTGATTTTAAAATTCTTTAAAGAAATCAAAAATCTTTTTATAAACTTGTTTAAATGAGAATGTCGAATTCGAGTAATCGTTTTTTTCTTTTTCTTGAACCGGGATATTTGGTATGCCATTCATTAAAAGTCCAACTGCAGTAGAAAAAATTGGGTTTTCAATTATCCTCGAAACTCCACTACCAAGATCCATAGGTATTCCAATTCTTGCACGCTTACCAAAAACTTCTTCCGCAAGTTCAGTGCATCCTTTTAATTGAGAACCACCACCAGTTAAAACAAAACCATCGTTAATTTTATCTTTTAAGTTTGCACTCTTTAATTCATTATCAATCATCATAAATAATTCTTTCATTCTCAATTGAATAATTTCAGTTAAAATGCTCAGTGAAATTGAAACTTGCCTTACTGGACTTACTCTCACATTGATATCAAAGTCTCGAACAAGCGCTTTTGGGGTTGCGTAACCATATTCAATTTTAATTTTTTCACTTTGTTCAGTGACAATATTAAAAGCTGTGCGAATGTCATTTGTCACATGACTACCTGCAATGCCAATCACTCTTGTATGTTTAATTGCACCATTTACATAAACAGCAATGTCGGTTGTACCACCACCGATATCAATCAAACAAACCCCAAGTTCTTTTTCCTCTTTATGTAAAACAGCATTTGCTGACGCAAGAGGTTGAAGAATCATTTTATTTATTTTGAGTCCTGCTTTTTCCACAGCTTTGGTAAGATTATCAGTTGATGTTTTTTGTGCCAGAACTATGTGATGTGTTGCCTCAAGTTTTTTCCCAGATACACCAATTGGATTATCAACAATATTTTCACTATCCACTAAAAACTCTTCCGGTATTATATGAAGTATAAAATAGTCCGATGGAATTCTAGAAACTCTTACATCGTCAATCAATTTTTTGACATCACTCTCTTTTATAATGGATTCTTCATCATTAATTAAGACAAAATTTCTGTATCGCATCGAGTTGATGTATATACCAGCTACTCCAACATTTACAGCAGAAATTTTTATTCCTGCCTGATTTTCAGCTTCGCTTACAGCTTGTTTTATAGACTCAGAAATTTTTAAGATATTCGCCACTGTTCCTCTGGTCATCCCTTCAGAGTTAGCAACACCAACACCAAGGATATCCAATTTATTATCCTTAGTCCTCTCTGCAATTATCGCACAGGTTTTTGTTGTTCCAATATCTAAACTCGCTACAATATTTCTTTTCATCTTAACTAATTCTCGTATTTGAAAATTTTACTACTATTTGATCATTAAATCTAAAATCAATGTATTCATATTCATTCGCTGGATTTGTCAATATGACCTTTCTCCAAAATTCAGAAAGATAAACTGCTTTAGTTTTATTGACCTCTTTCCCAATAAGTATTTTTCCTTTAGGTTTTGTTAAGTAAAAAGTCAGGTCAAAATTTTTATTCACATTCATTTCCGATATAATCTCAAAAAGTGCTTTATCTGTATTATGTAAATTTTCAAGTGATTTAAAGATCAAATCAAATAATTTAGAATCTTTTAATTGAATATTTTTTAAATCAGCATCAAAAGTTACCACTGGCAAATCCAGTATATTTAATCGAATATCATCCGGTATTAACTTTTTGTCTTTTGTCATTATTAAATTTTTGTTGTTATATAGAATCATTACAAATGGTTCAACTTCTTCAATTCTAACTTTAATAGTATTAGAATCAACAAAAGAACCTTCAGCTCTTTTTACATATGGATGTTTTTCAATCCTATCGACAATCAATTCTGCCGATAAACTTGATAAAGTTTCTTTATCTTTTATGTTAGCAAATTCAATCAACACTTCTGTTGGAATTATTTTATTATTTTCAATTACCAGATACTTCAAATTGAATTCAGGTTTATAATTCTTTGCAGTAATGAAAAGAACTACATTTATAGCTATAAACAAAACCAGAAATATGTATATTGAAATATTTTTCATACCTCCACTCGTTCTGAATCAAAACCTAATAATTTAATCTCTGGTTCGAGTAGAATTCCAAATTTTTGTTTAACTGTTTCCTGAATAATTCTCATTAATTCGAGAACATCATTTGCCGAAGCATTATTGAAATTCACAATAAAGTTTGCGTGTTTTTCAGAAATTTTTGCACCACCAACCGTAAGACCCTTTAATCCTGCTTGCTCGATTAAACGTGCAGCATAATTATCCGGTGGATTTTTAAATATGCTTCCTGCATTTGGCAACTCAACAGGTTGCGATTGATTTCTCTTTAAGAGCAATTCTTTTCTTCGTTGTTTGGCAAGTTCTTTATCGCCAAAAGGTAATTCAAATTCAGCAGATAAAATTATCTTTCCTTCAAGATTTGATTTTCTATAAGCAAAACCACATTCTTCCTTTTTCATTATTTTAATTCTATCTTTATCTAAAACTTCAACAGTTTTAATAAAATCAGAAATTTCACCACCATAAGCCCCAGCATTCATTAGAATAGCACCACCAAGAGTGCCTGGAATTCCAGCAAGATTTTCAACTCCCACAAGTGAATGTTCTACACATACATCAACAAATTTTGATAGCCTAACACCAGCCTCAGCATAAACTTTGTTTTTCGATACCTCAATTTTTGTAAAACCATATTCAAGATTTATCGCTGCACCACGGATACCTTCATCACTGATTAAAATATTACTTCCATTTCCAATTAATATGTACGGGTATTTAATTTCTCTTAAGTACTTAACCAGGTTGAGTAAATCAGATTTATCTTTTGGTTCGAGATAGTAATCTGCTGGACCACCAATTCTAAAGGTTGTAAACCTACTTAATGGTTCACTGATAGAAATATTTCCTCTAAAAAATTCTCTTACTTTCTCAATCGAAAACATAATTATTTCTTACTCTCCAATTTCTTAATAAATTCATCACCATATTTCCAGATATCACCCGCACCCATTGTAATTACTATATCACCTGGTTGTACGATTTCAAGAAGTTTAGATGGAATATCATTTTTATCAGGCACGTAAATGACATTTTTGTGTCCAAATTTTTCAGCTGAATCGGTAATTAATTGACCTGTAACACCTTGAATAGGAATTTCTCTTGCCGGATAAATGTCAGTACAAATAAATACATCCGAATCTAAAAATGATTTTGCAAAATCCAGGTAAAAATCCCTCGTCCTTGTGTAAAGGTGAGGTTGAAATACAGCTATAACTCTTCTATCCCAACCTGATCGAATTGCTGAAAGTGTCGCCGAAACTTCAGTGGGATGATGTGCATAATCGTCAATCACCATGATCCCATTAATATTAGCTTTAATTTCAAATCTTCTATAAACGCCAGTAAATTTTTTAAGTGCTAATTTGATTTTCTCAAAATCTACACCAAGTTCTTTTGCAATCGTAATAGCAACCAATGAATTTCTAACATTATGAATACCGGGAACATTCAACTCAATTTCACCCAAAAATTGACCGTTATATTTCACTTTAAATTTCGACTGGGTCTGGTTGAATGAAATGTCAAAAGCTCTTACATCAGCTTGAGCACTTGTTCCATAGGTTATGATTTTTCTGTTAATTTGTGGCAGTATTTCTTTTAAGCCTTCTTCATCAAGACATAGAACTACAAATCCATAAAATGGAACTTTATTTGCGAATTCTACAAACGCTTGTTTTATATCATCTAAATCCTTGTAAATATCAAGATGTTCTTTTTCAAGAGTTGTAATTGCGGCAATAACTGGACTTAATTGTAAGAAGCTTCGATCAAATTCATCAGCTTCGACTACAATAAAATCACCTTTACCTAAACGAGCATTAGTTCCGCCAAGACCGCTTAATTTACCACCAACAATAACCGTTGGATCAAAACCAGCTTCGAGCATTACAAGTCCAACCATGGATGTAGTTGTAGTTTTTCCGTGAGTTCCTGCAATACCGATTCCATATTTCAATCTCATTAATTCAGCGAGCATTTCAGATCTTTTAATCACGGGGATTTTTCTTCTCAAAGCTTCTTGAATTTCAACATTATCAAAAGTAACCGCTGAAGAATAGACAACAACATCTACATCTTTAAGATTTGTTTCACTGTGTCCTTCAAAAATTTCAGCACCAAGAGACACAAGCCTATCTGTGACTTCACTCAGACTTCTATCTGAACCTGAGACTTTAAAGTTCATTGCAAGTAAAACCTCAGCAATTCCACTCATCCCAATTCCACCAATACCAATCATATGTACTTTATTAAAATTCTTTAGCATTTTAATTCTCTGATTTTTTTTGGATTAATTCTCTAAGCTTAAAAAACTCTTGTAGCAGTTCTTCATCATTTTCAAAATCAAAAGGACGAATGATCGATGTCTTGCTTTTACCATTTTTATACTTAATTTTAATTGTCCTTAAAAATCCTGACAGATGAAACTTATGTTCCCTTTTGATTACAATGGATTCAATTTTTTCAATTGGAATTTCTATTGTTTTGAATTTTGACCGTATTTGAATTTTGTTATCATTAATTAATATTTCTTTCTTCTTCAGCAGATAGTAGAAAGTTGAAATTAATACATAAACAAAAAGAATTAAGAACAAATAAAGTACTGAATCATAAATGATCTTATTCCAGTCAAATCCACTAAATTGAAGTTTTAATAATATGTAAATTACCATAGAGACAAAATAAACTACTATTAACTGGTAGTATAAAATCATATTGTATTTGAATATTTTTTTATTCACTTTCTTCCAGATATTTTTTTATTCTTAATGAAATTACTTTAGAAGCATCCGTTTTGAATAAGGCTTTAGCATTTTTTGAAAAATCTTTTAGTTTTTGCTCATCATTCAACAGCGTCTCAATTTTTTTCAAAAGGTCCTCAGAAGATTCATGGTCAAGATGTATTTCAGCAGCATTGTTGTTTACCAATTCCATAGCGTTATAATATTGATGATTTTCAGTAACATTAGGTGACGGTATCAAAATAGATGGAATACCTTGAGCAATTATTTCAGAAATAGTTGAAGCACCTGAGCGAGAGATTAACAAATCACAAATTGCATAGGCATAATCCATTCTGTCAATAAATGGTAAAATTTTTACTCTTTCGTTATGTTCTAAATTTTTGTAATAATCAAAATCATTTTTTCCTGTTTGCCAGATAATTTGATACTTATTAGAAAGCGTTTTATAGATTTCCTTCATCTTCTCATTAATGCTTTTAGCTCCAAGACTTCCACCTATTACGAGGATTGTTTTTACTTCGTCAGATAAATTAAAATACTTTAATGCTTCCTCACGATTTTTATCAAATAAAGTTTTTCTAACGGGTGTCCCCGTAAGAATTAACTTTGATTGATCCTTGAAATATTTTTTACTTTGTTCGAAAGTGAGATAAATTTCAGTTGCAAATGGTGCAAGAAATTTTGTTGCAATTCCTGGTAAAGAATTGGATTCAGATAAAAATATTTTAGCACCAAATACTTTAGATGCTAGTAAAGGTGGAACAGAAATATAACTACCAGTTCCAATTGCCACTTTCGGTTTAAATCTTAAAACTTCTTTTAAAGCCTGTATAAAAGCAATCTTAAAACTTAAAATGAAAGTAATCGTACTTAATCCTATTTTTCTTGGTAAAGCTTTAATTGATGTTCCAACAAATTTATATCCAAGTCTGGGTATAATATCAGATTCCATTCTCTTTTTAGTTCCAATAAAAAGTAAATCAACATCAGGAAGAACTGATTTTAATTCTTCAGCAATTGCTACTGCCGGGAACAAATGTCCACCAGTACCACCTGCAGCTATAATAACTCTAAACTTATTTTCACCTTTCATATAATTGTGGCTTTATTTTTATTGTGTTTAATTCGGAATCAGTTTCAGTTCTTAAATCTGATGCAAAATTCAAAATCACTCCAATGGCTATGGAATGCATAACTGTTGCTGAACCACCATAACTTAAAAATGGTAATGGTAATCCAGTTGTTGGAAGCACACCAACGACTACAAGAGTATTTGCAAAAACATATAACATTAATGCTATTATAACTCCTGATGTAACCAGCTTCTTAAAAGTATCTTTTAATTTAATTATCATGATAAATCCAACAACAAAAATCATCAAGTAGATCAATAAAATTACTATTGAACCAACAAAACCAAATTCCTCGCCAACTATTGCAAAAATGAAATCACCATAAGATTCTGGAATAAATAATTCACGGAAACGACTATTACCAATTCCAACTCCAAATAATCCACCCGAACCAATTGCATAAATAGAATAACGAACTTGTGGGTCAGGATCAGTCAAAGATTGATTAAATACTCTCTGAACAAAAGTCACAATTCTTTGATAACGATAATCAGCTGAAAACAAATAAATAAGTAAAAATGGTAAAGCTGCTAAAATTGTAAAAATTAAATGTCTTATGCTCGCACCACCTAAAAACACAATACTGAGTCCAACGAGTATAATAATTATTCCTTGTGAAAAATTAGGTTGAAGAAAAACAAAGATTGCAATTAACCCGATCCAGCTTAAAAATGGCAGATACCCTGTTTTAAATTCTTTTATATTTTCGCCTTTCTTTTCAATCAATCGAGAAAAATGAAAAATCATCGCATAGAGTGCAACAAATGAAGGTTGTAGTTCAAATATTTTCAAATCAATTGCGCGAATTGCTCCTTTTCTTTGTTCTCCAAAAAACAACACTGCAATTAATAACCCAATTGCGATTAACATAAATGTGAGAGTATAATCTTTCCAGAATCGAGAAGGAAGCTTAGAAGAAATAAAAAGCAATACAAGAGCAAAGACAGTTTTAGTGGCATGTTTTAATGCAAATTCATGTGGATCGTTTTTCTTACCCATTACTTCAGAATATCTCACACTTGCAGAATAAACCAGGGCCAGGCTTAATATCATCAAGCTCAAAACAAGTATATATAAAACCACCTGCAAATTTTCTAGTCGTATAATTTTCATAACTGATTTACCAGTTCTTTAAATTTTTTCCCTCTTTGTTCAAAGTTGTTGAACATATCAAAACTTTTACAAGCTGGTGAAAACAGAACCACATCACCTGGTAATGAATTTATTTTAGCCTGTTGAACAACTTCTTCAAGGGTTTCACATACTATTACTTTTGTTATTGAACCAAAATATTTTTCAATTTTTTCTTTTGATTCTCCAAATGCTAAAATTAGTTTTACCTTTTCATCAACGAGTGTTTTTATCTCGGAATAATCATTCCCTTTCTCTCTGCCACCCAGAATTAAAACAATTGGTGAATCGAAACTCTTAAGAGCATAATATGTCGATCTTACATTAGTTGCTTTTGAATCATTAACATAAAGAACACCATCTAAATTTCTGACAACTTCAAGTCGATGCTCGACTCCTTGAAAAGTTAAGAGACCATTTCTTATATGTTCTATATCGCAACCGATAAATTTCGAAGAGAGTAAAGCAGCCATTGAATTATAATAATTATGAATTCCTCTTAAAAGCATCTGTTTTGTATCCACAACCAAAGTCACCTTTTCAGTTGTAAAATCTGGGAAGTCTCTATTCTCACTCTCACGAACATATATTTTCCCATCCATGTAAAAAGTAGTTGCAAAACTCGAATCAATAGCAGAAAATGACTGAGTTAAAAATTTACCACGAGAAAGAGTTCGAGAAATGTTATCATCATCTTTATTGTAAATAAAAACATCTCCTTCATCAAGATTTTTAATTACCCTAAATTTTGAATTAATGTAGCTGGAAAAATTGTTATTATATCTCTCAAGATGATCGGGGGTAATATTTAATATAATTGCAACATCAGGATGAAAAGATTCAATCAAATCAAGCTGATAACTACTAACTTCTAGAACCGTAATTGATTGTTCATCAGTTTGATCAGCAAAATTTGAGAATGCATTTCCAATATTTCCGCCAACAAAAGTTTTAAAACCACTATTTTTCAATATGTAATGAATTAAGGCAGTAGTTGTTGTTTTTCCATTTGTTCCAGTAACAGCAATAATTTTTCCCTTTGCAAACCAGCTTGCGAATTCTAGCTCAGAATAAACTTTGATCCCTTTTGAAATTGCTTTTTCTAATACTTCAGAGTCTATTGGAACACCAGGGCTAGCAACAATAAAATCACAATCATAAACTTTTTCTGTATGGTAATTCAATTCAATTTCAATAGAATAATTTCTTAATTTATTTAATATTTCATCTGACAAAGCGGGATTACCACTATCACTTAAAAGCACTTTAGCACCATGACGTGCAGCAAGTAATGCGGCAGCGATTCCACTTCTCGCAGCACCAATAATAGAAATTCTTAAATTTTTTATTTCGTTTTTCATTATCTGATTTTAAATGTTGTCAAACTAACTATTGCTAAAATTATGGCAATTATATAGAACCGAACTACAATCTTTGGTTCAGGCCATCCAAGTAATTCAAAATGATGATGAAGTGGAGCCATTTTAAAGACCCTTCTACCTTCACCATATTTCTTTTTTGTGTACTTGAAATAACCTCGTTGAATAATCACAGAAAGAGTTTCTGCAAAGAAAATTCCACCAAGAATAGGGAGTAACAATTCTTTTTTGACAAGAACAGCAAGAGTTCCAAGAGAACCGCCAAGAGCAAGTGAACCAGTATCTCCCATAAAAACCTGTGCTGGATAAGAATTGAACCACAAAAATCCAAGAGTTGCACCAGCTGCGGCTGCACAAAAAACAGTAAGTTCACCCGAACCTGCTAGATAAATAATGTTTAAGTAGTCAGCATAAACTACATTACCAGTTACATAACTAAAAATTGCAAGAGTAAGCATCGAAATTGCAATAGTTCCCGCTGCAAGACCATCGAGCCCATCGGTTAAATTTACCGCATTGGCTGTTCCCATAATTATGAAAATTACAACTGGTATATAAAACTCAGCGAAGTCAAGGTTAAGATTCTTAAAAAATGGAAGTGTAGTCTCAGTTCTAACTTGTTCAAATTCGGGAGCATAATAAACAGCAAGACCAACAAACAATCCAATAATAAATTGAAGAATTAATTTATATCTTTCAATTAAACCTTTTTGATATTTTTTTATTACTTTCAAATAATCATCAAGAAGACCAACACCAAACAACCACAAAGTGGCAGCAAGAATTATCCAGATATAAACACTTAGAATATCTGCCCAGAGAACAACCGGAATCACTATTGCAAGCACAATTATGATCCCCCCCATTGTCGGAGTACCTTCCTTACTCCAGTGAGATTTTGGAGCATCAATTTTTTTTGCTTCACCAATTTGATTTTTCTTCAACCAGTTGATAATCTTTGGTCCGAAGTAAAAAGCAACAATCAATGAAGTTACAGCAGCAGCTGCAGAACGAGTTGTGATATATCGAAATGCTCCAAGACCTGGAACATCATAAGTTCGTTTTAAAAATTCAAATAAATAGTAAAGCATAGCTACCCTTTCAAATATTCAATTATTTCTTCCATTTTCATTTTTCTCGAACCTTTTAAAAGGATTAAACTTCCTTTTGGTAAAGTTCTGAATATTTCTTCAGCAATTTTTTTCTTGTCATCAAAATGTTTTGAATTAAGATTTAGATTTCTTGATTCATAAAAACTTGAAATAGTTAAATCACCATAGAAAAATGCTTTTCCAATATTGAACTCTTTCAAATAATGCGCTAATTCCCTATGAAATTTTTCTGAGTTTTCACCCAATTCAAGCATATCTCCTAAAACAGCAATCTTATCCACATAACCGTTCATCAAACTTATTGTTTGAATTGCCATTTTCATTGAATCAGGATTTGCATTGTAAGTATCGTTTATTACAGTGTACCCATTAACTTCCAAAACCTGCATTCTTTTATCATAAGATTGAAAGGTTTCAAGTTCCTTTTTGATCTTTTTAAGACTGATTCCAAATTTTAATGCCACGGCAACCGCACACAACGCATTTTGAGCAGTGTGAACTCCATAAGTGGAGAGATTTATTATTTCACTCTTACCTCTAAAAGAAATTTTCAACGAAGGTTGAGCTAATTTATTGATTGATTGAATTTTCCCTCGTACATCAGAACTTGAATTAAAACCAAAAGTAAGCTTTCTTTTAATTGACTTTGCTTTTTCTTTGATTAACTTCTCATCGTTATTCACAAATGCAAAACCATTTTTTTGTTTGAGATAATTAAACAATTCACCTTTTTCTTCCGCTATTTTTTCTCGACTTTTTAGAAATTCTAAATGAGCATTACCAATGTTTGTTATTATTCCGAAATCAGGATCAGCTATATTGCATAGCGTTTTCATTTCACCAAAATGATTTATTCCCATTTCAATCACAGCAATTTGATGACTTTTTTTGAGCCGAAATAAATTTAAAGGAACACCAATTTGGTTATTGAGATTTCCCTCTGTCTTTAAAGTTTTATATTTAGTTGATAATATTTTCGCAATCATTTCTTTGGTAGTTGTTTTTCCATTAGAACCAGTTAATCCAATTACTTTAAGCTCAAATTTTTTGCGATAAATATTTGCCAATTCTCCGAGTGCTTTAATAGTATCATCGACAACAATCAACGGATAAGATTTATCATTAAATCTTTTCAATTGAGATCTTTCAATAACAACAGCAGAAGAATTTTTTGATATAACTTCATCAACAAAATCATGACCATCGAAATTTTCGCCTTTAATAGCAAAAAACAAATCACCTGAATTAATTTTTCTTGAATCAATAGAAACACCAGTTATAGGTTTAATTAATTTCTCATTCAAAATCTCAACATTGGTCAGTTTTTTTAAGTCTGAGATTTTAATCTTCATCTTCCAAATTTTTCCTCTAAAATTTCTTTTGCTACTTCTCTATCATCAAACGGGATTCTTTGACCTTTGATAGTTTGATAAGCTTCATGACCTTTACCAGCAATTAAAACTACATCTCCATTATTTGCTAATTCGATCGCTTTTACAATTGCCTCTCTGCGATCTTCTATAACTTTAAACTTAGATTTATCATTCACTCCACTTAAAATATCACTGAAAATTTGTTCAGGTTCTTCATTTCTTGGGTTGTCACTCGTTATAATAGCAAAGTCACTAAATTGCTCAACAACATTTCCCATCCTGGGTCGCTTGGTTCTATCACGATTACCACCTGCACCAAAAACTGTTATAATTTTATTCGTAGAATTATTTGAATTTAGTATTGATCTAATTGTGAGTAGAACATTTTGCAATGCGTCTGATGTATGAGCATAATCAACAATTACTTTTACCGGGAAATTACCCACAAGCTCAAATCTGCCAGGAACTTGTCTTAATTTTTTAAGAGCATTTTGAATTACATCAAATTCAATTCCTAATGTATAACTTGTTGCAACTGCAGCTGTAATGTTATAGACATTAAAAGAGCCTGTTAAATTAGTAGACACTGGATAGCTTTTATCTTTATAAAGAATATCAAATTTTATTTGATCAAATGAGAATTCTGGATTTATAGCTTTGAAATCTACGTTATTCATTGAGCCATATGTAACAATTCGTGCTTTTGTATCCGCAATTATTTTTTCAGCATATTTGTCGTCTAAATTCACCACAGCAAATGAATTTTCTGACAATGAATCAAATAGCTTTTTCTTGGCATTAAAGTAATTTTCTAATGTCTTATGAAAATCAAGATGATCTTGAGTTAGATTGGTAAAAATTCCAGCAGTAAAATTGATTCCATCAACTCTACTAAGTTCAAGCGAATGAGAGGAAACTTCCATTACACAATATTCACAGTTTTCATTAACCATTCGATCAAGAAGTTGATTTAATTCTAATGACTCAGGAGTTGTTTTTTCCGATGGTAAAATTTCATTTCCTATATAATTTGCAATCGTTCCAATTAAACCCGTTTTCATTCCTGCATTTTCAAGTATTGATTTTAAAATGTATGTAATTGAAGTTTTACCGTTTGTTCCAGTGACACCAATTACTTTAATTTTCTCTGAAGGATTATTAAAGAAGTTCTTCGAAAGTTGAGCAAGAGCTTTTCTTGAATCCTTTACAAGAATTTTAGTTACATTCTGATGAATTAAATAATCATTTGAAATTTTAGAATCATCTTCGAGAACAATGGTAGTTGCACCTTTAGCAATTGCTTCCATTATAAAATCATGACCATCATATTCAAAACCTTTGATGGCAACAAAAAGAGAATTTTTTACAACCTTGCGTGAATCATAGCAAATCTTGCCTATATCTTTTCTCTCAACTTCACCAGCAAGTTGTATGACCGATAGACCTTGAATTAAATTTTCTAACTTCATCAAATTCCTCGTTGACATTTCAGTATGACTGTGGTATTTGAGTTAATGTATTGTCCTGGTTGAACACTTTGATTAACAACATAACCTGTACCATCCACAATGTATTTCACACCATAAGATTTAAGTTTTGTTGAAGCTTCACGAAGTGAAAGTCCCACAACATCAGGCATGTAAACTTTTGAACTATTTCTATTTTCAATATTATCATTCTTTAGTATCAATGTGACTTTGTTTTTTGTTTGATCATAAATTTGTTTTTGAACTATATCACCCTCCCCTACAATTTCAATTTTTGCTTCAAAAGATTTAGCTATTTCAACTGCAGAGATTCTTGATTTGCCTGTTAAATCGGGAAACAATTCTTTTTCGTTACCTTGTTTTACATTTTCAGTAAAACTAACTTTCTGACTTTGAATTGTTTCTCTGATACCCCATATGCGATCTCCTATTCTCTTAAAAATAGGAGCAGCAACTTCACCGCCATAATATCCATTTTTTGGTGAATCAAGTTTAATAAAAATTAAATATTCTGGATCTTCAACAGGGAAAAATCCAAGAAATGATGAAACATATTCTTTATTCGAATAACCAACACCTTGAATATATTTTTTAGCAGTTCCAGTTTTACCACCACAGCTAACATTTTCAAGTTTTGCCTTCTTCCCAGTTCCTTCAGTTATGACTAATCTCATTATTTCTCGCATAGTCTGACTTGTTTTTTCTGATAAAACTCTTCGCACAACTAATGATTTATTTTCAAAAACAATATTTCCATTTGAATCAAATGCCTTTTTAACAACAAAAGGTTTTAGTAAATTTCCACCATTAATAATGGCAGCATACATTGTAGCAATTTGAATAGGAGTAACAGAAATCGAATAACCGTGAGCCATCCAAAAAATGTTATAATCATTTTTTCTGGGTTTATTCACTATTCCTCTTATTTCACCAGGAAGATCAATTCCAGTATAATTACCAAAGCCAAAACTATAGATATACTTATAGAAATTTTCTTCGCCAATAATCTTTGAAATTTTCGCCATCACGATATTACTGGAATAAATAAAAGATTCTTTTGGAGTCAAATAACTGAATCGATGATCATCTCTAATAAATTTACCATTTGGAATCTTGTATATACCATTTTCCGCAAAAATTAGAGAATTTAAATCTATACTTCCGAGCTCTATTGCAGCGGAGAGAGTTACAGCCTTAAAAGTTGAACCTGGATCATAAACAGATGCAATTGATTTATTCTTTCTAATCTCCTCAGAATACTCGTAATATTTCGCAGGGTTAAAAGTTGGAACATTAGCTAAAGCAATTATCTCACCTGTCCGTGGATTCATCACAATGCCTACACCATTCGAAGATTTCGATTCACTAACACCTTTTGCGAGTTCCTCTTCAAGAATCTGTTGAATTTCTAAATCAATGGTTAATTGTAAATTATATCCATCTTTTGCATCAAAACCTTTATCTTTAATTTTACCAAGCAATCTACCAGCAGCGTCTTTTCGATAATAAATTAAACCTTCCTTACCTTTTAAGTAATCATTATAAACTTTTTCAACACCATCAACTCCTTCTGAATCTTTTCTAACATAACCAATAACATGTGAAGCAACTCCCTCTTTAGAATAAATTCTCTTTTGATATTCTTCAAAACCAAAACATGAAATTCTTTCTTCAAAAATTTTATTTTTCAATCTGTAGTAAGTCTCACCATCAATTTCCTCTTCGAGATAAACAATCTTAGACTTTGAACTTTTTATTTTACTTAAATAATCTTTTGGAGATTTTTTCATTACCAATGAGATCGTATTAAAAACGCTGTCATAAGATTTTTCGTCAATCATCGATTTATCAATAAAAAATCGATACAACTTAATTGATGAAGCTAATAAGATTCCATTTCGATCATATAGTTCGCCCCTTAACGGTTTTTTAATCTCAAACTTTTCAGTTAATGATATTGATTCATTTACAAAGTGTTCATAGTTTTTCAGTTGAAACTCAACAAGCTTTGCGACCAGCAAAGCAAAAGCTGATAGGAAAAAAATGATAAAAACAATGAATCTTTTAATAATCAATTTTCCTCCTCATTATTAATTCTATCTCGACTAATCTCGAGTACCGCTGGCGATTCAATTGGAGAAATCATTCCAAGTTTTTTAGTTGCAATTGCTAGAATTCTATCTTTCGCTATTAAGGATTCATATTCAGTTCGAAGTTCCTTGTTTTCATTTAGTAGTATTTGAAACTCTTGTTCTTTTTCATCTATAAGTTTATTTAAATTTCGAATTGCCATTAAATTCGCCACATAAGCCATTATAAGAAAACCAAACAAAACAATAAAAGAAATTATGTATCCTGGATTTCTTTTTGTCATAAAACCTCTGCAGCTCTTAGTTTTGCACTTCTTGCTCTAGGATTTAATTTAATTTCACTCTCATCTGGAGTGATGATTTTTTTTGTAAGTTTTTTTAGTCTCATTTTTTTACCACAAATACATTTTTCAAATTCTGGTGGACATGAACAATTTTGTGAATTTAGATTAAAAAATTCTTTTACAATCCTATCCTCAAGCGAGTGATATGAAACAATAACGATTCTTCCTCCAGATTCAATTAAATCAATTACATCATTTAAAAATGTTTTAAGATTATTGAGTTCATCATTCACATATATTCTAAACGCTTGAAAAACCCTTGAAAGTGTATCGTTTAATTTATGTCTTGGTGTAACTTTAGAAATAATATCTACAAGTTCATTTGTTTTTCTAATCGATTTTTTCTTAGTGTAATTTTCAATTACTCTGGCAATCTTAAATGCAAATCTTTCTTCGCCATAAATTCTTAATATTTCAGCTATTTCTTTTGCTTCCATCTGATTAATGAATTCGTAAGCTGGATTACCTTTTGTTTTATCAAATCTTAAATCAAAATCAGTTTCAAAACGATAAGAAAAACCTTCTGAAGGAGAATCGATTTGATAAGATGAAATACCTAAATCAAGAACAGCACCTTTAATTTTCGGGACATTTAATTTTTTGAAAATTGTCCTGATATTTCTAAAATTCTCCTTCACGATTATAATCCTATTTTCGTCTTTGAACTTTTCATTACAAAAATTAATGGCGGCGTCATCCAGATCTGTTGCAATCAATCTCCCTTCCCGTGATATTTTCTTTAAAATCAATTCTGAATAACCGCCGCCACCTAAAGTCCCATCAAAATAAATTCCATTCGGATCAGTAATCAAAAATTCAATTGCAGTTTCTAAAAGAACAGGTTTATGAAATTCATTTGTTTGCATTCATCACCGATGCAAGTAATCCACCAAAATCACCGGAAAATTGTTTGGCTGAATCTTGTAAATATCTATCAAATTCATCAGGATTCCAGATCTCGATATAATCACCTACTCCAATTACAAGGCACTCACCATTGATGTTTGTCTTTTTTAGTAGTTCAGCTGGAAGTTTAATTCTATATTGACCATCCATTTCTTCTTCATAAACATTTGCAAGTAATCTTCTTCTTGCATAAGCATTTAATGGATCAAATGGATTAGCTTTGCTTATTGATTCAATAATGTTTCTAAAAACACTCTGAGGATATAATTTGATGCATTTATCATCAGTATCTGAAAGGATAATGAATTTTTTATCCGATTCATCATAAAGTTCTTTCCTCAGCTTTGCCGGGATACTTATTCTGTTTTTTGCATCAACAGAATAACGAAAACTCCCAGTGAAACCTTTAAATTTATCAGCCAAGATTTCCTCGCTGATTTAGTGATTTTTTATGATTTCTGCAGGTTCCCTTAAACATATCTTAACTCGAATTATTAAAAAACATTTGGTTGATTTTGGGATTTTACTCCACAATCAACCACTTTTTAGGCAAAGCTAATCTATTTTTGGACATTTGTCAAGTGTTTGAATTATTTTTTTCATTCGAGTTACTATGCTAGGTTTCAAGAAAATTTTTTGGTGATTTTATGTTTTTCTATTTATTTGTGGTCGTCAATGCCTTTGTGATACTTAGTGATGTACTTCGTGTACTTCGTGGTAAAAAAGTATAAACCACAAAGGAACACAAAGGATTGCACAAAGGAACACGAAGGAAATATCTTTGTGATACTTTGTGATGTACTTCGTGTCCTTCGTGGTAAAAAATTATAAACCACAAAGGAACACAAAGGATTACACAAAGGAACACGAAGGAAATATCTTTGTGATACTTTGTGATGTACTTCGTGCCCTTCGTGGTAAAAAAGTATAAACCACAAAGGATTGCACAAAGGAAAATGAAGGAAAAGATTAGTTAGACTTTGACAAATTTATTCTTTCACACTCCCAAGCGTCAAACCTGAAACAAGATATCTACTAAGTAAAATAAATAAAACAACAACTGGAATACTTACAACAAGTGAAGCTGCTGCATATAATCCCCACTCAGTAGTAAGATTT
>CALDZP010000015.1 GCA_937944105.1 uncultured Ignavibacteria bacterium | reverse complement strand
TTTTCTTTTATGAAATAGAAAAAAATAAAGGCACAAAATATCTTTTGTATAGAATATATGAATGTCTAATTCAATTCGATGAATTCAGGAAGGAAATAAAATTAAACGACGCTGTTACCCTCTTTAAAAAATATTATAATGTAATTGAAAAATTAGAAGAGTTTGACAATGATTATGATAATTATTTGCAAACAACTAACTTTAATTTCTATGATATGGATATTCAACTATTAAAACAAAAATTAATTGAAACTATTGTTAAAAAATTAGTTTATTATTATCAAAACACTTTAATTAACAAAAATCAATTAAAAGCTATGTATGAAACAATTTTAATTATTATAGACGATATTACTTCCGGGATAGGATTTCAATACAGTTTATATGAATATCTCAAAGAAAATTATGATTTATCCAAAGAGGAATACAATAAAACATTTAAAAGCAAAATGGAATATCTTATAAAATTAATTAAAAAAGACATTGTGGAATTTTTAAGTTAATTTTTTACGCTAACACTAAAAATGTAAGAATATTATAGTAGAACAAAAATTCATATTATTAAATTTATAAATGACTATGCATATAGAAGAAAAAGTACTTGAAAAATTTGTAATCAATCCAGAATCTTTTAATGATTTGCAAAGAAATTTTATTAATGAACATCTATCATCCTGTTCAAAATGCTTAGAGGTCTATAATCTATTACATGAAATTTATTCAGAGTATGAAAACAATCTGATAAAATTAAGCGACAAAGAAGATGTTATACTACATGATAAATTACTTGAACAGATAAGACAGAGTTCAAAAAAATTATTACCCGCAGGTGATAAAGAATTATTAGTAAAATTTTACAACAATACTTCAATTTCAAAGTTCAATCATTTCTTTTTGAAAATATACCGATATTACATTGTTTATCCTGTTCGCTCTATATCAATAACATTTATTTTTGTCTTTATGTTGATATTATCTTTTAATTCCTTAAAGAATACATTCTTTAAAGACCGAAATCCTTTTTATCTGACAAAAGAATCTGCATTTATAAAAGTGTATAACAAAAGCGGTGAATTTCTATGGCAAGTGTTCGCCGGAGACTTACCTGATGAACCCTTAGATTCTTTGATGGACTTTTCAATAAATAAAAATAGAAAAATCTATTTAGAGGATATTGATAATGATAATAAAAATGAATTATTGATCACAGGAGGTAATAAGAGTGATGTTAAACTGTTTAGTTCAGATACTCTTTATTGTTTTAATTATGATGGAACACTTAGATGGAAAACTTTCCCGGAATCAAAAGAATTTATTTATGCACCTCATTGGCGAAGAACAAAATGGGGAATTAAATATTTTAATAAGGTTGTGACTAAAAATGGAGTAAAATTGTTTTTATTAGCACTTGATCGAATTTATGCGGGCACAGTTATGTCTCTTATTGATCCGATAACAGGGAAAATCCTCTCAAGTACATACCTTGCTGGACATACAGTTTCGCTGTTAATTAAGGATATAGATAACGACGGGTTTGATGAAATAATAGTCGGTGGCTTTAGTACATATAAAAAGCCTAGAATTGCCATATTAAAAACTGATTATTTTATGGGTGTTTTACCAGATTTTTACTCTGAAAAATATAATTTAATTAAAGGTAATGCTTTGTATTTTATCCTTCTGCCTAATACAGAATTATGTGAAAAATTGCAAACAATATC
This sequence comes from uncultured Ignavibacteria bacterium, assembly GCA_937944105.1. Classification (GTDB taxonomy): domain Bacteria; phylum Bacteroidota; class Ignavibacteria; order Ch128b; family Ch128b; genus Ch128b. The sequence goes on along the minus strand of CALDZP010000015.1, from coordinate 45,243 downwards.
AAATAGATTTGTATTAGATTTATTTGAAAATAAAACTTACGGTGGTTTTACTGCTGTAACAAGTGAAATTGAAATTAACAATAAATATTATGGTCTGATGTTTGCTTTCGATTCATTAGTAACCTGTAGACATATATCGACCAATAAACAATACACTGATAATTATTATAAATATTTTGAAAATAAAATTGTCTCCGCTCCTCTGGATTCAATTACACTTGAAAATCTTAAAAAAGAAATTCTATACTGGGATGGTGATCAATTTGTAAAATATCCAGCGAAAAATAAATATTGGAACCAACCTTTTATACTTCCTGATGGTAGATTAAAAATAGCTAGCAATAAAGACTGACTTTTCAATTTAAACCCTTTAAAACTCTAATCACAAGTTGCTAAGAATATTAATATCACTATCCTTTCAAACTGTTTAAACAAGATTTTAATTTCTATATTAAACATGAAACCCAAATATTTTTTAATAATATGATTAACAAATAATTAAACATCAATTCTTTTTTCTAAATTTGTAAAAATAAATAGCTAATAAAGGAAGATGATGAGAGGAAAAATATTTTTTGAGTGCATAATATTTATATTTCTTTCTTTTGATTTGAACCTCAGTTCGCAACAGTTTCAGTTTAATCCAGAAAATTTTATCAAAGATGTCCAGGCTAATTACTCCAAAATTGATAATTTCGTTATTGATTTTAATCAAATAATTTCTTCTTCAGCTATTGAAGGGAGACAGCAATTAAAAGGAAAACTTTACTATTCAAAAACAAATCGATACAGGCTTGAAATAAATGGTCAGTTAATTGTTTGTGATGGTCAAGTTATTTATAATTATTCTAAAAATTCTAAAAGAGTTGTAATTACAAATTTTGAAGAGAATTTTTTCTCACCACAAAAGCTTTTGGTGGATCTGCCTGAATATTCTAAAATTGAATATAAGGGGGAAGAAAATCTAAATAACCAAAAAGTTTATAAATTTTTGTTTTTCCCGGAAAGGTCAAATCCTGAATTCAAACAAATGATGTTATGGATTGGTGAAGATAAAATTATATATAAAATACAAACTGAAGATTGGGCAGGTAATAAATATTCTTTTGTAATTGAAAAATTTCTTTTAAATCAAACCTTAAAATCTGAATTATTTAAATTCAAAATCCCGGCGGGTGTAAAAGTTGTTGACCTCCGATAATTCAAAAAATTTAAATTTCAATTTACGATCCATAAACTCAAAAGATATTTTAATCTATCTAATATCACTTTCATTTGGGATTGGTTTATTAATTTATACTTTTCGTGGAGTTTCATTAAATGATATTGGGTCAGAATTATCCAATTTAAATTACTTTTACCTGATTGTTTTTATTTTAATCATTTTCCTCGGGTCATTCATTAGAGCCTTGAGATGGAAGTATATGATAATTTCATTCAAAGAAGATGTTAAAATCAGGAATTTATTCGAAGCTATAATTATCGGTTACGGTGTAAATGTTATTTTACCAAGATTTGGTGAAGTAGCAAGATCACTCTACCTGGGTTCGGCTGAAAAAATTTCTCGAAGTTCAATTATTGGAACTGTTATAGTGGAAAGAGTTTTCGATTTAATTTTTCTAATCTTATCAGTGATTGTTTCATTATTAATATTTGGTGACGAGCTTGTTTCAAGATATCCCTGGATTTATAGTTCAATTTATCTGGGTTTAATGATTTTAATAATTGCTTTTATTTTTCTTTTCTTCGTTATAAAGTTTCAACTCAAAATAGTTCAATGGATTGATCAATTTTTCAGAAAATGGAATCTTAAGTTCTTCAATAGAGCGACAGAAATCACAACTAAAGTAATCAATGGATTTGATAGTATAAAAACAAAAAGAAATTATCTTATGACATTTTTGCTCTCACCATTATTGTGGTTTACATATGCTCTGGGTTCATATATCGGGCTACTTGCATTGAATATGCATAATATTCAACATGTTGATTTAGCATCTGGATTAATTATTATGAGTATCACCACATTTGGAATTATGATTCCAATTCCTGGTTCAACTGGTTCGTATCATGCATTTTGTAAAAGTGTTTTAACTATGGTACTTGGATTTAATGTTAAAGTAAGTTTAGCATATGCAGTTCTAACGCACCTTCTTAACACCATTCCATTTGTAATAATTTCTCTCATTATTCTCCTTAAAAATGGATTCAAAAAGTCATTCAGCTGGAATTAATTTTTCATAAATTCGTTTTAAGTATCACAAAACAATAATGGAGTTACTAAATGATTTCTAAAATCACAAAGTTCTTCAAAGAATTTTCATCTCAATTCTGGCTTGTCATTATGTTTGAATTCTTTGAAAGAGGTTCTTACTACGGAATGATGAGTATTCTTTCCGTTTACTTCACAGATTATTTATTCTTTTCAAAAGAAAGTGTCGGAATAATTAAGAGTACCATTCAACCACTACTCTATATTTTACCAATTATTGCCGGGGCTATTGGTGATAGATTTGGTTACAAGAAAACATTAATTTTTGCTTTTACTTTTCTTGGGCTTGGTTATTTTCTAACAAGTCAATTTAAAGATTATGCTTTAGTTTTTGGAAGCCTTGTAATTATGGGAATTGGTGCTGGTGCATTTAAGCCAATGATATCAGGAACAATTGCAAGAATAACCAACGAGAAAAATAGCACACTTGGATTTGGAATTTATTATTGGTCAATTAACTTTGGTGCATTTTTATTTCCACTTATTCTTGTCCCCTATCTCAAAAATACCTATGGTTGGCATTCTGTTATGATTGCCTCTGCTGTATTTACTGCTGGAATGGTTATTCCAACTATCTTGGCATATAAAGAACCACCGAGACCCCAAAGTTCAAAGAGCCTGGTTCAGGTTTTTAAAGAAATGATTCTGGTATTAAAAGATTTTAGATTTGTTTTGTTGATAGTAATTTACTCAGGTTTCTGGATTTTATATTTTCAAATGTTTGATTCTGTTCTGTGGTATGTTAAAGATTATGTCGATGCAAAGTCGTTAGATAATGTGGTCAATTCTGTACTGGCATTTTTTGGAATTAATCTTAACTGGAAATTTGATGTTGAGCATGTGACAGTTATAAATGCTGGAACAATTATTTTATTACAAATGATTGTTTCAAACATTGTAAAGAACAAAAAGGCATTACCAACAATGATAACTGGAATTTCTCTGGGAACGCTGGGAATGGCTATACTTGCTATTTCAACAAACATCTGGGTATTTATGATTGGAATAATTATGTTTTCAATTGGTGAGATGACAGCACATCCAAAATTTATAAGTTATGTAGGTCTAATTGCTCCTGAAGACAAAAAAGCAACATATTTAGGTTATGCATTTTTGTATGGAGTATTAGGTTCTTTGATTGGAGGAGTACTCGGAGCAAATTTGTATGTTCATTTTGTTGATAATTTGAACGACCCTCAAACACTATGGATTGTGTTTAGTATGATTGGTGTTGCAACAATTTTAGGTCTATTACTTTATGGAAAATTTATAGCTAAAGAGAGCAAATATTGATTAAATAAATTAAGTAGAAATGCGAACTATAAGATTTGAAAGTTATCTTTTCAATTAATATTGTGAGATTTGTTTTTATGAAATTCTGATAAAATTAAAATAGAGGATGTCTATTAAGTGTTATTTTGCCTCAAAAACTTTTAGCTTAGGAATTAAAAAAGAATCGTTATGTTATTCTGAAATTTAATGCAGGTTCTGAAAAGATATTTAAAGTGCTTTAGAAAGATATAAATATACAAGTCATTTTGAATTTATTTCAGAATCTTTTTTTGCTTTATAAAACCTTACCAGATAATTCGGGACAGGTTTAAGTATAATACTTTTTGAATAGTTCCCTTTACTGTTATCTCGTGCTGGTTTATCTTGATAATAATTGACCGTCTTTAATTTCTTTTACACGATCTGCAATTTCAACAAGCTCGGGATTATGAGTTACAATAACAAAAGTTTGACCAAACTCTTCATTTAAATTCTTGATCAATTGTATTATAGTCTGGCTATTTTGAGAATCCAAATTACCTGTTGGTTCATCAGCAAAAATTATTTTGGGATTATTAGCGAGTGCTCGAGCAATAGCAACTCTTTGAAGTTCTCCACCGGAAAGTTCTGATGGCTTATGATTAAGTCTATTTTTTAATCCAACAAAATCTAGTAATTCTATAGCTTTAGTTCTACATTCCTTAAAGGTTCGTCCATCTATCATCATTGGAATAACAACATTTTCAAGAGCAGTAAATTCAGGTAAAAGATGATGAAACTGGAAAACAAATCCGATATTCTTATTTCTAAATCTCGAGAGTTCTTCATCTTTTAGACTTAATAAGTTTATCTCTTCAAAATAGATCAACCCTTCGTCAGGTTTATCGATTGTCCCGAGAATATGCAACAGCGTACTTTTACCTGCACCCGATGCACCTATAATTTCAAGAATTTCACCTTTAAAGATTTCAAGAGTAATTCCTTTTAAAACCTCAAGTTTTAATTTATTATCAAGTAAAAAAGATTTTTTCAAATCAATGGCTTTAAGAATTATTTTTTTGTCTTCAATTGAAAAATTCATTTTATTCCCATCTTATTGCTTCAAGTACATTTAAAGTCGTTGATTTCCTCGCCGGGAAATATGCCGCAAGTGTTGATAAAAAGATTGCCATTATAACAATCAAAATAACATCGAATGAATTAACCTTAACTGGTAGAGCATCTATTATATAAACTGTTGGATCAAGTGGATACAATTTATATTTAATTTGTGCATAACAAACACCCAGTCCAATTATAACTCCTAAAGCTGATCCAATTATTCCAATTAAAATTCCATCGAATAGAAAAATTTTTAACAAACTTTTATTTGATAAACCCATAGCCTTCAAAATTCCGATATCTCTTTTCTTTTCAATAACTGTCATAAATAAAGAACTAAAAATCGAAAAAGTAGCAACAGCAATTATCAGACTTAAAATCACATATGCAGTCCATCGTTCTATTAACATTACAGAATAAAGATCTTTGTGTAAATCAAACCAGGTTTTAATTGAGTACAATTTGGTATTAAAAGTTTTTTCCAGTTTTTCTTTGAACGAATTTGTTTCGTTAATATCTCTCAATCGAATCTCATATCCAAATATTTTATTTGAATAACCAAGTAACCTCTGTGCATAACTTAATGAAACATACACATTATAAGAATCAACATCTTTATTATTTGTATTATAGATGCCACTTATAATAAAAGCCTGATAGGCAGGAATATGAATTCCAGAAAGATAAGCTTCAAAACTTTCAGGACTAACAATAATCAATGTATCACCAATGGATACCTGTAGTCTTGATGCAATACTTAATCCTATTAATATTTTTGGTAAGCCTGAAGAATTTAAATCATAAGCACCAGAAATTATACTGTTCTTCAGTCCAGTAATTTCTCTGTTTTTATCGTCACTAATTCCAATGAGATTTACTATTCTTATAACTTTATTTGAATAAACTACACACTTACCATACACATATGGAGAAAACGATTTTATATTTTTACTCTCTTCAAAGAATTTTTCAAGTTCTTTATCTGGTAAAAATCCTTCTGCTAAATTTGATTCAATTTTAAGATGAGGATCGAAACTGAGTAAAATTTCAGTTACAAGATTTCCAAATCCATTGAACACAGCCAGCACAACAATTAATGAAGCCACACCTACAGTAATACCAAGAATTGAAAGCATTGATATTACAGTGATAAAATTAACCTTATGTTTCGATTTCAAATATCTTAAAGCAATAAATTTTTCTAATCGCATACTACGAAAATTTTATTGATTTAATAATATCAATCTTAGCAGCAAATTTTGCCGGCAAAAGTGAAAATAAAATAGAAATAAACAAACTGATAAAAGAAACAAGTAGAAAACTTTCAAATTCAATTGATAATGGTACTTTATCGAGGAAATATACACCTTCAGGGATTTTAATTATCTCGAACCTTTTTTGAAGATTTAAGAGAACAACAGCAATTAAATTTCCACTCAAAGTTCCTATGAGACCAATCACAAGACCATTTAGAACAAAAATCAACTTAATTTGTTTTGAATTTGCTCCCAGAGTTTTAAGAATTCCAATTGAATTTGTTTTATCCATTACAAAAATTAGAAGCGTTGATATGACATTAAAAATAGCAACAATGGTAATTAGAGCAAGTACAATTGGAATCGGCTTTTTTTGAAGTTCTATCCAGTTAAAAATATTTCTATAGGTTTGAAAAATTGACCTGACATGGTAAGGATAACCAAGAGCTGTTGATAACTTCAAACTAAAATAATCGGCTTTTTGCGGATCGTTCAATTTTATTTCATAACCAGATATTTTATCATTAAGTCCAAACAATTCTTGAGCAGATTTTAAATGAATAAAGGCATTTGCATCATCATATTCAGCCATTCCCGATTCATAAATACCTGCAACAATGAATTTTTTAATCTTCAAATTTTCTATGTCAACTGGTAAAACAAAACTTTGCAGTGAAAAAGCGGTTAATGTATCTCCTACCTTTGCTCCTATCTTTCTGGCTAATTTTTGACCAATTATAATTGTAGAAAATTCATTATCAATTAGTTTGTATTCACCTTTTATAATACTCATTCGAAGATTAGAATAATCGTATTCAGGCAAAATACCTTTTAGGTAAACGCCTTCTTTGAATTTTTTTAACTTAATAAGAGCCAGCTGACCCGCAAAAGGTGAGATACCTGAGAGTTCGTTGCCAATAGCTTCACTAAACTTTTTCAATTCAATATCATTAAAATTAACCGGCTTCCCTTCATAACCTTCTGCTACAATGTGAAGATTGAACCCAACCAATCGTTTTTCAATTTCTTTTTCGAATCCGTTTAAAACCGATAGAGCTATTTCAAGAATAACGACGCCAATTGAAATACCAAAAATCGAAATAAAAGTGATTGTCGAAAGAAATTTAGATTCTTTCTGTAACCTCAAAAATTTTTTTAGTATTAGTAAAATAAATTCCATTTCAAATTCAATTTAATCAAAATGGCGAGAAGAATGTCATTTGCTGTTGGGTTTTAGGATTACCCCACTCGTTTTATGACCATTTATTTTAACAATTAATGGATAGTCGAATCTTAAATGTTTACAGAACTTTAATTCTTCTTCAGGTTTAACAGATAATAACCAATCCCAATCAATATAACCCAAATCGTTATAGGGATCAACTGTAAAATAACCTATTCTAAAAGTAGTAATGTTTTGAAAGAAATGAGAACCTTGAGAGGGAGTGGTATGATAATCTTTGAAACTTGATTCAACGATCACTGAGGCACCACCAATTTGCTCCCACTTAACAGGAATTCCTAACCATGGATCCTTACTTCCCCACCTTCCAACACCAATTAAAATATAATGTCGATTTTCTTCAATCAACTTTTTATTTAAGTAATCTATTTCGGCTACAACTTCCATACTTTTGGCTCTGTCATATTTATTTATATCTATAAAAATTAAATCATACAAATCATTGTAAATGCCGTTTCCTAGAACTTGATTAGAGAAACATATAACTTTATCCGAGTTATTTAATTCGAATTCAACTTCTTCTATCTCATGACTAACAATAAAAGGACGAAGTTGAAGTAAAGCAAATTCTTTAGGTTGTCCTGGTGGAACAGTTAAATTACAAGCAAACTCAAGTTCCACAGGTGAACCCATTGCCCAAGAACAAAGGTCAAGTAAAGTTTCAAGAATTTGAGGTAATGGGAACTTCTCATATTTAAGAATTGGAGCGAAAGTAACAAGTCGAGTTCCATTCCTTGAAATACCATCATAAATAGCATCATTTTCAGGCGAATATGTTGATCCGATAAAATTTATTGTTCCATCATTTTCGGCAACTTTCAGATCAAAGGTTTTAACAAATTCCTCTGGCGAATGTTTAACAGATCTAAATTCTTCGAGCAAATCAATAGCGTAAAAGTATTGCTGAGTTGTTTTTATAGTTTCTCTGGTTGAATAAAATTGCAATAAATGTTTTGGATATTTTGGGCAGAATCTAACACAATTCCCACCTTCAACAACCAGTTTTCCAAGTCCCAGTGCAACCTGTGCAATTCCATCGGTTGATTTTTGAGGTGAAATCGGATAGAAATTATATGACTTAGCAACACCAGCAAAGTCGGGATAAAATCTTCCATTGTGTTGCAATCCAACGACTTTTTGAATAATTACTGCCATCTTTTCTTCTTCGAGTCGATATGATGTTGCTTTCATATAATTTTTACTATGCTGGAAGAACATAGAAGCATAGATCAACTTAATTGCATCAAGGAGTTCACTTAATCTAACATTTATATCAGGATTATTATTTGGAATCATCACTGTATAATATACACCAGCAAGTGGTTGAAACTGAGAATCTTCAAGAATTGAAGAGGATCTAATTGCTAAAGGAGTTTTTACAAGTTCAAGAAATTCTTTTAATTTCTCTATTACATCTTCAGGAAAATATTTAGCATTAAAAAATTTTTCTTTAATCAAAGCATCATCTTCACATTGATATGCAAAGTCAAACAAATCATTTTCTTGAATAAACTTATCAAAAATATCTGTTGCAAGTACAACACCAGATGGAACATAAACTATGATATCTTTAAATTGATCACGAATACCATAATTAACAATTAAAGAATTTAAAAATCCTAAACCTCTAGCTTTACCACCAAGAGAGCCTGAACCAATTCGAGCAAAACTATGATTTACATCAAATGTGTTTTTGTCAAACTCACTTACAATTCCTCTTAAACGCATTTCACGATATTTTTTAATTGAATTGATTAAATCCCAACGTAAATCTTCAACAGTAGGATAGTCACTTACTTTTCTTGGTCGTAATTTGTGAGCAAGCCAAAATTCAGTTCTTGCTTTCAACCAGTTTGAAAAGTGATTCCTCGAAGCGTGATAAACAATACTTTCATCAGGGACTGATTTTAATACTTCTTCAAGCTCAATAAGATTTCTTGCTCGAGCCACTTCTCTACCATCAGGAGTTCTGAAAATAAAATCACCAAATCCTAGATTATCCTTAATAAATTGACTAAGTTCTTTAAGTAACGTTGGTGAACCTTTTCGAATAAAGTAGGATTGCAACTCTTTAGCTTTTTCTGCATACTCGATATTACTCGACTGCAATAAAATAGGGATATCTGGTTGAATTCTTTTAATTTCTTGAGCAAGTTTAAGACCAGCTTCAGAGTCACGCACACCATTTCTGCTGAAATTAATATCTGAAATGATGCCGAGAATGTATTCTCTATATTTTTCGAAATAATGCCAGGCTTCTTCATATGTTGAGCAAAGCAAAATTTTAGGTCTTGCTCTCATTCTCAAATATTTATGTGAAATATTTAAACCTTCTGATATCAAACGCTGAGATTGAGTAAAAATTTCTGTGTAAATAATTGGGAGATAACTTGAATAGAATTTTACATTATCTTCAACAAGAATAATTATTTGAACTCCAACTGATGCTGTATCATGTTCAACATTTAATTTATCTTCAAGATATTTTATAATTGCTATTAATAATTTATAATCTCCTTGCCAGATGAAAATTTTTTCAAAAATTGAAAGATCAAAATTTTTTCTTAGTTCTTTTAATTCACGATTATCATAGGATAACAAGATAACCGGTAAATCAGGATGATTTTCTTTTAGATTGTGTACAAATTTAATTGCTGTCATATCTTCAATGTGAAGAGTAGTAATTACAAGGTCAAATTTTTTCCTTGAATCAGATAAAATATTAAGTGCTTCTTTTGCTGTTGTTACATGAACAATTTCAGGGGCATGGCTTAAATTTAATGCTCTATATTCTTCACGGATTTGTTCATATAAACGTCCATCTTCTTCAAATAAATAATAATCATATAAACTCGACACAAGAAGAATATCTCTTATTTTAAATTTCATAAGATTCTGAAATTCTCTAAATCTACTACCATATTGAAAATCAATTTTAAACTTTTCGGTTGTTGTCATTGCAATATCCTGATTAGTTAATATCTAACTTATAAAAGTTATGAAAAATTTCAATATTTTAGACAAAAAGTTTTTTTAATGATATTTTTGAAAAAAAGGAGTTAATAATGAAAAACCAAAAAGAAGAACTATTAACAGTTGGAAAAATTGCAGAACAATTGTCAGTTCCAGCTACAAAAGTTAAAAAAGCAATTCAGGAGCTTGGTATTCAACCTGCGGCAAAGAAAGGAGCATGCAGTTATTATTCGAAAAATGATCTAACTAAAATTAAGCAAGCGATTAAATAATTGTTATTAGTATTGAGAAAGTGTTGATTTTTATTGATGTCCTAATTTGTGCTTGTGTGAAACGATTTCGGCATTAACCATAAAGATAACATCCTCAGCGATATTTGTTGAATGATCTGCCAGTCTTTCTATATGTCGTGATAGGATTATTAAATGTGCAGCAGGTTCAATTAATTCTGGTTGAAGTTTCATTCTTTCGATTAAAAAGCGAAAAATATTTTTATTGTAATTATCAACGATATTATCTTTTTCACCAATTTGTTCAGCAAGATTTGAATCTCTATTAATAAAAGAATCAATTGCATCTTTAAACATTGATTTTGCAACTTTCCCCATTTCCAAAATTTTCGATTCCTCAACAAGTGATTTATAATCTATTAATGGCTTTACCCTTTGCGTAATATTAACAGCAATATCACCACATCTTTCCAATTGATTATTTACCATTAAAGCAGTGAGTATAAATCTTAAATCAATAGCAAAAGGCTGAAATAAAGCAAGAATATTTTCACATTGAGTTTTAATTAAATTATCGTATGCGTCTATTTCTCTATCTCTTGTTTTGATTTTTCTACAAAGTTCTAAATCAGAATTAATCAACGCACTAAATGCATCCTCCACCATTTGCTCAACAATACTTGCCATTTTTGTAATATTAATTTTTAAATTTTCAAGTTCAGTTTCGAAATGTTTTTGCATAAAACCTCCTAACCGAATCTACCTGTTATGTAATCTTCAGTTTCTTTTTTCTTAGGTGCAGTAAAAATCACACGTGTATCATCAAATTCAATTAAATGACCCATATAAAAGAATGCAGTGTAATCACTTACTCTTGCAGCCTGTTGCATATTGTGCGTAACAATTACAATCGTATAATTTTGTTTTAACTCAAATATCAAGTCTTCAATTTTAATAGTTGAAATTGGATCAAGTGCGCTGGCTGGTTCATCCATCAAAAGAATTTCTGGATTAATAGCAAGAGCCCGAGCAATGCATAATCTTTGCTGCTGACCTCCAGAAAGAGTCAAAGCACTCTTTTTAAGTTCGTCTTTGACCTCATCCCATAATGCCGCTCGTTTCAAACTTTTTTCAACAATCTCATCAAGAATCTTCTTATCCCTTATACCTTGAATCATAGGACCATATGCAACATTATCGTATATGGATTTCGGAAAAGGATTTGATTTCTGAAATATCATTCCAACTTTTTTTCTCAAAGCAACAACATCAATACCATTTTGATAAATATTAATTCCATCTATTAATACTTCCCCTTCCAAATGTGCACCATCAATTAAATCGTTCATCCGGTTTAATGTTCTTAGAAAAGTTGACTTACCGCAACCAGATGGACCGATTAAAGCTGTAACTTTTTTTTCAGGAATTTCAAGATTAATATTAAATAAAGCTTGTTTTTTCCCATAATAAAAATTCACATTACGAGTAACAATTTTTATTTTTTCCATTTTCAATAAATCTCAGTTAACTCAATTTACTCTTTATCGTCCTTAATTTATAACGCAAAAATATGGCAGAAAAATTTAATGCGAAAGTCAAAACAAGCAAAACTAAAGTTGTCGCATATTGAATTCCTTTAGTAGCTTCCACATCCGGAGACTGAGTACTCATAATGTAGATATGATACCCCAACTCCATAAATTGATCGGATAAAGAGGAAGGCAAGTAAGGCAGGAAATAAGCAGCTCCTGTAAATAAAATTGGAGCAACTTCACCAGCACCACGACTAACAGCAAGAATACCACCTGTTAAAATTCCCGTTAGTGAATTTGGAATAATCACTTTTCTAATTGTTTGCCATTTAGTTGCGCCGAGAGCAAAACTGGCTTCTCTTAATTCTTTTGGAACAGATTTAATAGATTCTTCAACAGAAACAATCACAACCGGTAAAGTTAAAAGAGCCATTGTTAAACTCGCCCACAAAATATTTGGCTGACCCCACTTAAGCTCTAATCCACCATATAACAAATTATCCATTCCTTTCCCCACAAACTGAATAAAAAAACCAAGTCCAAACAATCCAAAAACAATTGCTGGCACTCCAGCTAATGTGTTAACGGAGAATCTAATATACCTGGCGATGATTGAAGTTGAACTTGCATACTCACTTAAATAAATCGCTGAAATAGTTCCAATTGGAACACTAAATATTGACATTATTACAACAAGTAAAAAAGTACCAAAAATAGCCGGGAAGATTCCTCCTTCAGTCATTCCTTCTTTTGGTGCGGTGGTTAAAAATTCCCACGAAATATGAGACCATCCACCTATAATAATATTCAACATAATTACGGAAATTGCAGAAAGTATTAGAAATGCAGACAATGCGGTAAGGGTTTTAATTGAAAAACCCATTATAATTTTTTTCAACTTCACTTTTCACCACCAAATTTTTTTAGCAATCTATTCCTGACATAAAATTCAGCGATAGCATTTAAAGTGAATGTGAAGAGAAAAAGAACAGAGCCCAAGAAAAACAAAATATTGTAATGCAATTCTCCAAAAACGACTTCCGCCATTTCAGCACCAATTGTTGCTGACATTGTTCTAACGGGTTCAAAAATTGAAAGTGACATTAGTGCAGCGTTTCCAGTAGCCATTAATACAATCATAGTCTCGCCAAACGCTCTTCCAATTCCAAGTAAAACTGCAGCAAATATTCCTGGTGTTGCAGCAGGTAAAACGACAAAAAGAGCAGTTTGCCATTTTTCAGCACCCAAAGCTAAACTCGCTTCAATGTAGCTTTGGGGAACAGCTGAAAGTGAATCTTCTGTGACAGTGTAAATAATTGGAATTACAGCAAGCGACATTGCAATCCCGCCTACAAATGCATTCAATCTATATTGGTAACCCAGAAGATTTTGTAAAAAAGAAGCCATCACAATTAATGCAAAGAAACCAATAACAACTGAAGGAAAACCTGCAAGGATCTCAATTGCTGGTTTAAGAATTTCTTTTGTCCATTTTGGAGCAAACATCGATGTAAAAAGTGCAGAAAGGATACCAATTGGTGCAGCAATTAAAATCGCTATTAAAGTAACTTTAAAACTTCCAATTACGAGAGGTATTATTCCATATTTCGGTTTAGATGAAATTGGTTCCCAGATAGTTGAAAAAATATTATCCCAAATTGATTTTTCTTCCTCAGATGCATTCTGAGCAGAAAGTTTTTTTTCGGATTTATCGGGAGTAACAATTTCAATATGCTCCTCACCATAAACTTCCTGTTCAAGTTCTTCTTCCTTATAAGACATTTTATCAGGTTGATAAGAAAAAAGAGGGAATGCTTCTCTGAATACAAATAAAAAAATCAAAATAATTGAAATAAAAGAAACAAATGCTACAGTTTTTATAATAATTTTTGCAATCCAATCTGAGAAGTAAAATTTCTTCTGAAGTAAATCAATCTGTGGTTGTTTTTCTTCCATTTTTTTATATCTAATTAACGAATTGGGAAATAACCAACTTGAGATACAACCTTCTGTCCTTCTTCACTCAATACCCAATCAATAAATTTTTTAACTTCACCTTCAGGTTTGGTCCTTGTATACATATAAAGAAATCTAGAAATAGGATATAATCCCTTTCTAATATTTTCAATTGTCGGTGCATAAGCAGGAGAATTAGAATCTTTCTTAATTTTTAATTCCTTAATTCCTTTACCGTATGCTGCCCCACCATAACCAATACCATTTTTATCCTTTGAAACAGCATTTACAACTGCTGCCGTACCAGGCAAATTTTGTGTTGATGGATGAAAATCTGCACCAAGTAATACTTCATCTTTGAAATAAACATAAGTCCCGGAATTATTCTCCCTTGAATATCTAATGATCTTTGCATCTGGTCCACCAACTTCCTTCCAGTTGTTTATTTTTCCAGTATATATATCTCTAACTTGTTCTACACTAAGTTCGTTAATCGGATTTTTTTCATTAACATAAATTGATAAACCATCAACAGCAACTTTTATTTCTATTCCAGGTGAACCATACTTTTCTTTTAACTTAATTTTTTCTTCTTTTTTCATAGGTCGAGAAGAGTTACAAATATCAGTTGTTCCATTTATTAAGGCAGATATTCCAGTTCCACTTCCTCCACCTGTTACTTGAATCACGACATTTTTATTCTTTTTCATATAAACTTCTGCCCATCTTTGAGCAAGAATTACCATTGTGTCTGAACCTTTTACGGTTATAACTTCTTTTGCAAACAAACTAAGAAATATTGTAACTAAAGTTATAATCGATAAAATATATTTTTTCATAATTTTTCCTCTTTTTTCAAAGGTAAAATTATAATGTTAAGAAATTGTTAAGGAATTGTTAACTGATTGAAAACAAAATAAAGCATTCTTGATGTTGTTTTAAATGCAAGGTGTATATTTGAAAAAAATAAGGTAAAAATGATGAGATTAAAATTCTTTTTATTAATTGCAATTATCTCTTTTTCAATTTATCACTGTAATAGAAAATCAGATACTCCCGAAATCAAACAAATTACATTCTCCTTAATTGAAACTGATGTACCAGAATTCGATAGAGATTTAGCCTTTGAATATATAAAACATCAAATTTCATTTGGACCAAGAAATCCAAATTCAACTGGACATCTCAAAACTAAAGAATTTTTACTTACTGAATTGAAAAAATATTGTGATACTGTATTCTCTCAAGATTTTGTCTATCCAGGTTATAATGGTGAAAGATTAAATCTTTCTAATATCATAGCTTCCTTTAATACTGACAGTAAACACAGAATTTTGTTGTGTGCTCACTGGGATACAAGACCAAGATCAGATAAAGACACTTCCCCTGCTGATCGAGATAAGCCAATTATTGGAGCAAACGATGGAGCAAGTGGAGTAGCTGTTCTATTAACAATTTCAAAAATGCTCAGTGAGAAAAATGTAGATTATGGTGTAGATATTGTTTTATTTGACGGCGAAGATTATGGAAAGGAAGGAGATTTGCTTAATTATTCTCTTGGTGCAAAATATTTCGCACAGAATAAACCCGATTATATTAAGCCACAATTTGCAATTCTTTTAGATATGGTTGGCGATAAAGAGGCTCGATTTAGAAAGGAACCAAACTCTATTAGATTTGCACCGGATATTGTAGATTTTGTTTGGAATTTAGCAAACAAATTAAATTTGAAGACATTTTCAAATGAAATTTCAGATCCAATTTATGATGATCACATCCCTCTTGGAGAAATTGGTATTAAAATTATCAATATAATTGATGCAGAATTAATTGGTGCCGACTCTCCAAATCCTCGAAGAAATTACTGGCACACACAAAATGATACGATCGAAAACATCAGTAAAGAAACATTAAAAGAAGTAGGACAATTATTAATACATTTAATCTATTCATTAAAATTTAGTGAGTATTAATAATGAAAAATTTTATAGAAATTGTTATCAAAACCCAACCTTTTTTTCCGGAATTAATTTCAGGGTTAGTGTATATGATCGACTCTATCACTGGTATCGAAGAAAGAGAAGATGAACTTGCCTGTTATTTCACTGAATTTAGTGATGATGATTTTAATTATTTACAAAAACTACTCACAAATCTTAGAAATGAATCTTTAATTGAAAGGTTTGAAATCTTTCGTAAAACTATCGAACAAAAAAACTGGAATGTGGAGTGGGAAAAATCAATTCAGCCTATTAGAGTTAGTGAACGAATAATTATTAAACCAACTTTTAGAGAATACACTCCTGGTAAAAATGAAATAGTTATTACAATAGATCCTAAAATGTCTTTTGGAACTGGTTATCATCAAAGCACCAGAATCATGATAAGACTAATTGAAAAGTATATTAAACCAAAATCAAAAGTTCTTGATGTTGGAACAGGTACTGGAATTCTGGCAATTGTTTGTGCAAAACTTGGTGCGAGTAAAATTATAACCTGTGATAATGATGAATTCGTAAAGGAAAATGCTTTAGAAAATTTTGAAAAAAATGATGTAAAGGATAAATGCTCATTTATATATGGAACTATAGACAACATTGAAGAAAAGGATTTTGATTTGATACTTGCGAACATTCAAAAAAATGTATTAATTGAAATAGCGCCAAAGATCAAAGATAAAATTAAAGAAGACGGTTTAGTTATATTATCAGGTTTATTAATTGAAGATGATAAAGATATACTTGAAAATTACATTTCACTCGGTTTTAAATTAATTGAAAAAGAAATTGAAGACGAATGGCTCGGAATAGTAATTAAAAAATAAAGATTAAAGTTTTTTCAATGTTTCTAAAATACATCTATATCCAATTTAACTAAAAAATCCTGCCCCTACCAACTTTGAACAGTTATAAGGGCAGGATTATAAACAGGAAAGAATTTAATTCTTAATCTCTCAACAAAATAAGTTGTTTACAAATCAACAAATTAGAACTCTAACTTATAAAATTTCCTTACTCAAAAACTTCTTCAGCTTTAACAATTTTCAATTTCTTTTCGTTAATTTTAAGTGGATATTTTTGGATGTATCTATCCTCATCTAATATGTGCTGAGAAATATTTGAATGCTGATAAGTTATCGGGGATACTTTATTTGAAATCAAATCACTTGCAAATTCATTTGCACCTTCAGTTACCATCACCACTTTGATATTTTGGTAATTTAAGTATTTCTTTATTGCATCGTCTACTTCTTTTTTAGTAAGACTGGGTAATCTTTTTGCAATCTCGTCAATAAAGTACCCTGTACCATAAAATTCCGAATCCATAAGATAACCAAGTCTTCTGGATTGAGTTTGAACCCATAATTTCGAATAATTTAATAGGAATTGTTTAGTTTCTTGAAAATCTTTTTCAGGGATTCCATTCTTGATCAAATTTTCAATTTCTCTTATTGCCATTCTCAAACTAAAATGTCTATTAGCATTTACAACGGGGCGAATCCATACACTAAAATATTGTTGTCTTCTCGGAATATTCGGAATTGGAAAAGTTGATCCCCCATCTTGAATAAAATTCTCGATGTAAGAATAATCACCATAATTCAATCCACGATCACCTCTCATCTTGTTCATTAAAATTCCATTAAATGTTCTATGTTCACCAAGATAGGAGTTTGCAACCATTAAAGCATAATAGTCTTTGTTTGATCTTGTAATTTCAATTGGATACCCAAAAGAAATAGCTGTTGAAGGTGTTTTCTTTTCTATTAAAGTGACTTCTATATTTTCAATCTTTTTTGGCTTAGGAAGTTTTACAGTATTAGGTTTACCTTTTGGAAGTTTTGACAAATCTCTTTTAACTTTTGCAATAAATTCGTTCGATAAATTTCCTGCTAATCCTACAGTTAAATTTGCCTGGGTATAAAACTGTTTATAAAAATTTTTAACATCATTTAAAGTTATTGCTTTTAAGGAACTTATTTTCCCAGCTTCTATCCAACCATAAGGATGATCTTCATAAATCATAGTTTGAAGATATGCCTTACCCAAATTTTCATCATTCTCTCTTCTTAATGTGTTTTTGATATAATTCATCTGTAAATCTTTCAAACGGACAAAATCATTCTCATCCATTCTCGGATTTGTCAAAACCTGTTCGAAAATATTCCAGAATTTTTCAAGATTATCTTTGTGGATATCAGCTATAAATGTTGTAACCTCTTTATCTGCGGTAACTCTTATTTTTCCAGCAATAGGATATAACTTCTGCAACATTTCCTTATAAGTTACCTCACCATAACCACCCTCAGCAATTAGCTTAGCAGTGAGTAGATTTAATCCTTCTTTTCCTTTAGGTTCATTTATACTCCCAACACGGAATTGAATTCTAAAAGATACAATCGGTGAATCTTCAATTTTTAATGCGGTAACTTTAATTTTTTGTGCTGAAAGATTCATAGTGAAAATAGCCAGACTAATTATTACTAATATGGAATTTTTCATTTTAATTCCCTCCTGAAGTTAAAGTGACAATGTTTCGTTTTTCCTTTACAAAAATCTTTTTAGCCGTATTCTGAATATCATCTGGTGTAAGAGAATTTAAAGTTGAATAAAATTCATCAAGACTTTGTGGATATCCAGTTACACTAACATAATATGCAAGTGTTGATGCTATAGCATCTGGATTGTCAAGTGAATGTAAAAAACTGTATTTCATATTTGATAAGACATCGTTTAATTTTTTAGGTGATACAGTTTCATTTTTTAATTTATCAATTGCATTAAAAATCTCTAGCTTAACTTTTTCGATATCTTCATCTTTTTTAATTCTTGCAAAAATTCTAAATAAACTCGGATCTCTGTCCATTGGCATTTCACCACTGATGAAATCAACTAACTTTTCATCAAGAACTAACTTTTGATACAGTTCTGATGTCTCTGAGAATAATAATTCTGAAATCACATTCAATGCAGCAATTTCTTTACTCTTCGAATCGAAGGCAGGTACTTTATAACCAATATATAGATATGGAAGAGTTTTATATGGAGCTTTTGCATCTTTAATTCTTTCTTCTTTCTGCTCGGGTTCAACTGGAATATTTGGAGTAAATGCACCTTTCTTCCAATCACCATAATATTTTTCAATTAAATATATAACCTTATTAAAATTAACATCACCAACTACAATTATTGTACAATACTCAGGTCTATAATATCTATCAAAAAACTGTAAACTATACTCATATTGATTTGGCATATCTTTTATATCTTCAAGAAATCCAATAGTTGTATGACGATATGTATGAGTAGTAAAAGCAAGTTTTTGCATTTCTTCATTTAAAATCTGGAAAGGATTCATTGCACTTTTATTATACTCACCTAAAATTGCACCCGCCTCAGTTTGAAATTGCTCTTTGGAATATTTAAGATTTTTAAATCTATCTGATTCAATATCTATTATTGTTTCTAGAGCATCTGCACTTGCTACAATGTGATAGACAGTTTGATCGTTTGAAGTCCATGCATTTGAATCTGCACCAAGTAACTTTAGAATTCGATTATACTCTACATCTGAATATTTTTCAGTACCTCTAAACATCATATGTTCAAAGAAATGCGCAAAACCTGTTTTCCCAGGCTCGACTTCATTCCTTGAACCTGTTCGAACAACCGTATAATATGCAACAACTCCAGGACTATTATATGGAACAACTATTACCTTTAATCCATTTAGTAATGAGTGTTCTTTTATCTCATAAGGGAAAAATTTTTGTGAATAAAGATTCATTTGTAAACCAGTTATTGTTAAAAATAAAATTAACATTTTTAACTTATTCATAATTCACCTCAAATTTGTTTTTTTATTATAAAGAGTGCTCACATCAAAGATTATCTTATAAATAAAAAAAGAGCTGCCATTAATTTTTAGATTGTAATCAATAACCAATCTATGTTAAAATTTCACTTTACATTTAACAGCATCAATACCAAGAAACTGAGCAGTTGTATCGAGTTCTTCTTCAATTCTCAACAATTGATTGTATTTTGCCAATCGATCTGTTCTACTGGCTGAACCAGTTTTAATCATTCCTGTATTTGTAGCTACTGCTAAATCGGCAATTGTTGTATCTTCAGTTTCACCAGAACGGTGACTTATAATTGCGGTGTATCCAGCTCTTTTTGCCATTTCAATTGTATCAAGTGTTTCAGTTAAAGTCCCAATCTGATTTAACTTAATTAAAATTGAGTTTGCAATTCCTTCTTCAATACCTTTAGCAAGAATTTGTGGATTTGTCACAAAAATATCATCACCAACAAGTTGAATTTTACTTCCAAGTACTTCGGTTAAACGTTTCCATCCATTCCAATCTAATTCACTCATACCATCTTCTATAGAAATGATTGGATATTTTCCTACCCAGTCCGACCAATATTTAACCATTTCATCAGGAGTTAATTCTCTTTTATCAGATTTATAAAAAACGTATTTCTTTGTGGAATCATCAAAAAATTCACTTGCGGCTGGATCAAGTGCAATCGCAACATCTTTTCCAGGTTGATATCCCGCTGATTGAATTGCTTCAAGAATTACTTCAATTGCTTCTTCGTTAGATTTTAAATTTGGTGCAAAACCACCTTCATCACCAACTGCAGTATTATATCCTTTGTTTTTTAATACTGTTTTAAGGTTATGAAATACTTCAGCACCCATTCGTAATGCTTCACTAAATTTTGGAGCACCCACAGGCATAATCATAAATTCTTGAAAATCAACATTATTATCAGCATGTTTACCACCATTAATAATATTCATCATTGGAACTGGTAGAACTTTCGCATTTGTTCCACCGATGTATCGATACAAAGGCATACCAAGAGCATTAGCAGCAGCTTTAGCAACAGCAAGTGAAACTCCAAGTATAGCATTTGCACCAAGATTACTTTTATTTTCAGTTCCATCTAATTCAATTAAAATATTATCTATTTTGACCTGATCAAATGGATCAAGTCCAACGAGATTATCAGCAATAGTGTCATTAACATTCTTAACCGCTTTCTGAACACCTTTGCCGAGGAACCGATTTTTATCACCATCTCTTAGTTCAACAGCTTCCTGAGTTCCCGTTGAAGCTCCACTTGGAATAGCTGCTCTACCATATGTACCGTCTTCGAGGATTACATCAACTTCAATTGTTGGGTTACCTCTTGAATCTAAGATTTCTCGTGCTGTAATGTCCTCAATTAACAACATTTTATTACTCCTTTTATTTTTTTATTTTTATTTACAAAATTACCTAAGCATTAAATGTTATCAAAGAAAGCTACTTAAGTACACCTGGATAAATTTTTTACGATAAATACTTTAAATCTACATAAAAAATTTTCTTGTGATTTAATCTTTGTATGTGAGAATAATTTTATTATATTTGCAACTACTTTGTAGTAAAAATTTGTAATAAAATTTACAATTTGAATTGTTGGTTGGGCGCGTAGCTCAGGGGTAGAGCATCTGCCTTTTAAGCAGAGGGTCGATGGTTCGATTCCATCCGCGCTCACTAAAACTTTATCAAAACTTTTCTTCAAATACTTCTCTACTTATGAATAACTTATTCCACGTCTACATTATTAAATCTTTGTCCTCAGGAAAATATTATATCGGCCATACTCATAATTTAGATGATAGACTCAAAAGACATAATCAAAACCGAAGTGTTTATACTAAACTTAAAGGCCCATGGGAATTAGTATTAGCATATCCGTGTAATTCAAAAAATGAAGCTGTCCAATTAGAACTAAAACTTAAAAAATTCAAAAACTCTAAAAAAGCTATTGCTTATCTTCAAAAATTAAATCAGGGGTAGAGCACTCCGACTTCTTAAGTCGGAGGGGTCGATGGTTCGATTCCATCCGCCCTCACTAAAATAATTTTGAATTAAATATTTTCACAGTGGTATAAGTCTTTGCATTAAAAAGGTCTGTTATGTTAATTAAATACCAACATAACAGACCAATGATTGTTTTAAATCCTTGTGCAAGAATTTTAATTTATTTCAACAAGGTAAATTTTTTAATGGCAGAATGATTTTTACTCTCCAGCTTGTAAAAATATATTCCTGATGGTAATCTGCTCCCATCAAATTTAACCCTATGTAATTGACCTGATGTTAATTCTTCATTTAGAAGTGTTTCTATTTCCTGTCCTAGCATATCATATATTTTCAATGTCACCATTCCATCTTCAGGTATTGTGAATTCAAACGTTGTGGTCGGATTAAATGGATTTGGATAGTTTTGGAATAACCTGAATTCATTAGGTAAATTCTCAAATTCTATTTTAATTTTTGATAATGATTTATTTATCCAGAGAGTTTCTCCATTTAATAATTTCCCAATTAATTCGTTACTCATTTCATCAAATATTTTTACAATTGAGTTTATGTTCTCGCTTTTAACTTTTAGTCGTGACCTTATTCCCTGAATTTCTATAGAATATATTCTATCATTTTTACTTTTTACAAAAGTATTATCAGAAAATCTTACATCGAAAATCTGTACAGGAGGAATTGGTGGTAACTCAACATCTCGTAATAATAATTTATCTGTAAAAAATAATGATACTGCGTTACCTTCTTCATTTTCAAAAGTTATCTTACCTGCATTTGATAAATTACTTAATTCATTTACCATTTCATTCATTTCTGATAAATCATCACTTCTCAATAATGTTGATGGTATTGTCATTGTACCATTTGAAGAAACTTTAACCCAGTATGCTTTTCCTTTTTCGAGTGTTGTTGCCGTTTGATATCCATTGTTATAACCATAAAAATAAGATTGTATTATATTTGGTGGATTTGTAGTTACAGAATTAACAGAAATATTGTTATGCAAAGGACCTACTATATTCCAGCCTGCTTTTAAATTAACAGTCACAGAACTTTGAGGATTGCCCATTAAATTTTTATTAATTGCTTGATTAAATTTTAGCCAGTAACCTTTACCAAGTTCTGCACTATTTGCAATTTGGTAACCATTATCGTAATAGTATGCATTTGAAGTAGCCTCAGGAAAAATTGATGCAAAGCTCATATTAGAAAGCGATATAGGAACACTTAATAGATTCCATCCTGAATTATAACTAACTGATGTTGTATAGGCAGTTTGCTCCGTTATCGAATATGTAAATGTTGGACCTGTATTACCCGATACAACAGCTACACATAATCCTGCATACGAAATCTGATTATTTGTAAAGGGTAATAAATAACTACCATCGTTATTTTGATCAAGTGGAATTTCATACGACAGGACTAATCCATCCGTTTTTCTTATAACAACACTAACTTTGAAAACATGTGGTGAATTTGCTCCATTAAAATCAATCTGAAGTGAATTTGTATTTGATTGAGGATTAAATCTTATAAAATTGGCAGAATATTTTGTAATGGTACAATTATTTCCTGAATGTGGATATGAAGTAACTGTCCTGCATAAAGCAGCTGCAGGATATTGAGCAGCTTCTCCATACCCTGGATGAGTGTTAGTTGCCCGACTACCAGTTAGAAAATTCCAAACAATATATTCTCGAAAAGCTGATTGAAAATTAGATGAATAAAAATTTGACAAAACATAATTGAAAGTATTGAAAATATTTTCAGCAGGACTTGATTGTCTTCTTTGCCAGATTCTTTTGTTAATTTGAACATCAAATCGTTCACTGAGAAAATGCATCCAGATACAGTCTTCATAACCCTGACCAGCGTCTAAAGATTGACCTGGAGAAGTAAATGGCGAGCCACTTGAAGTAATGTAATTATAGTAATCATTGACATAATCATATGCAATATCTTCCATCCAAGTTGCATCAAGTTCAATAAACCAACTTGGTTCATTCCAATAATTATAAACAATTTGATGAGCATGTTTAAATTCATGAGCAGCAGTAACTTTAGCTGCACCTTTAACATTACCTTCAGGATCTTGATTTGGTGGAAAACCTACAAAATTTCTATGCATGACAATCCTCGTTAATGTACCACTCACAACTGTTGTATATCCATAAGCACTCATTTCTTCGAAACCAATTTGGTATTTTCCAGTTCCAATTGGTGGTGGAAGAAAACCAAGAGTGTCTATTTCAAAACTCCAACAATAATCAAAATAACTAGCAACCCATTCAACATAGTCAGGAATACCATTACCGTTATTATCAGCTGTTGGAACAGCATTCGGTCCAGTTGTTTCATATGTTAACCTAAATTTACCCCCTGGTGAATCGTAAGTAAACGCAGTAGGAGTCATTAGTTTTTCTGGATTTATAAAAGTTTCAATTTCAGAAATAACATTTGAAGAGAGTAAATGCCGATTTTTCTGAAATTCAATTATTAATGAAGTTGCACATTTGACGGGATAATCTTGTTCAAATTTAAATTCTGATTTTAATTTATCCCGATTAAAAATATAATAGAATTTTTGAAGTAGTTGTTCTTCATAAGAGATTTTACCTTCTTCGAAAAATTTTTGAATTAAACTAAAACCCTTTGATTCAAAATCTGCAGCACAGATTATCAAAGGTAAAAATATAAATAGTATAAAAAATAACTTCTTCATTTTTCCTCCTGAATTCTAATTAAAAATATTTTCGCATCAAAAAATTAAAACGATGCAAACCAAGTTATGAAATGACTTTTAAATAAAAAAGACCTAAGTATCCTTAATAATTCAGACACAAATTAATCTATTAAATAAAAAAACGGAGCCAGATTTAATCTGAGCCCCGTTGAGATTACGAAGAGAGAGAATTGAAAAAGTTTCTACCGTTCTCTTTTTCTATCAAAAGAACGATCAATACTTTTTTCTAAGTCTCTTTTACGAATTTCATCCACATTAGGATTCATAGAGGGTATTCTTGTCTGAGTTTTGATTTGTGTTTCTTCTATTTGTCTATCATTTTTCTGGTAATTATTATCTTTTGGTGAATTCATACGAGGTATTTCAATGTTTCGGTTAAATTTATTTTCATCTCTTTTGTTGTGCTTTTTCTCGTTCTCGATACGAATTCTCAAATTATCATCTGGTCGAATTGTTGTATTCTTTTCCTCAAATACCCTCTCATTTCTTTTGTTATCATTGATGTTAAGTTTTCTATCCCTTTCTATTACTCTACCTTTTTCAGTTCCATCTCCACCTGATATTTCATAATCTCTTCTTTCTTCACGATAAAAATTTCTTTCCCTCGGTGTTTGAATTTTTTTAATATCCAACGATATCTCTCTTTCTGCTTTTCTAATTCTAATATCTGAGTTAAGATCGATATTTTTTTCATCTGGTCGATAAACTAAAACTCTGTTTTTTTCGTCAAACCTTCTATCTGTAAAATCTCTTAATCTTGTAGTTTCTTCAATTCTTGCCTCAAAAAGTCTACCACCTTTTCGTTCAACAAAATTTCTATCAATTCCGCTATTAACTATTCTGCCATTATCATATCGATAGTTCACGGAGTATTTTGAATCCTGGTAAATTCTATACTTGTATTTAGGCTCTACAGCATATCGATAAACTTCATAACCACAGAAATATTTTACAGGAACAAAATGCCAGTAATAATGTGGTGAATACCAATTAATAGAAAAACGAATTCCAATACTTATTGAAAATGATGCATAAGGCGGTAATGGAGCCCAACCAATATAGTAATCAGTATAACGCCACTCTACCCAGGCTGGTGCCCAATCATAGTCAGGTATCCATATCCAACCATAATAATCATCGTAATACCATCTACCATAATGATAAACTGCCCAACCAAACGGTTCGAAAGAATCCCAGTACCAACCATAAGGTGTCCAAACCCATCTACCAATCAAATAGGGAGACCAACCAATCGATACCTTAATGGGTCGCCATGCATAAACACCGTAATCAATTTCTATCCATTCACCATAAGGTACAAGAGAGTAATAAAATGTTTTAAAAGTAATTCTTCCCTGATAATATGGAGTTCCTGCTTCCACAATTTTGAAAGCCAAAATTAATAAAGCGATTAACAATAAGAACTTTTTCATTTTCGACCTCATTTGTTTTCTAATTAATAATCAATGAATATGCCAGAGGTAAAGCACAATTTTGCATATAAAAATTGCATTTTTTATTAATTAAAATTTTTAGTGTCCATTGTTTTGAACAATACTTACTATTTCTAACACATCAAAAAATCTCTAAATAAAATGTTTGGTATAAAATCTTTTAATGTAAATTAATTAAGAATATAAAATAAGATTCAGTGGATTGATTGAATAGAGTTAGGTAATTAAGATGAAGAATCCTTAAATCTAAGAGTATTTATTGAGAGAGATAATAAAGCATTAAAATTATTTTTCTCTTTTTCTTCGATTAAGAAAAATTTTTATTTCGCTGAAATCATTAATTAAAGATATAAGGTTATTAATTCCCGCATGAGTCATTTCAAAATACCGAGACTTAAAACTTTCTCGTTCAAATTCAGGAAAGTGACGAATAATTTCATTTAATTTGGATTTAATTAGTTCAACTGTTTCAGAAAAGCTTTGTTCAATCTCTTTTTTATAATCATCACTAACTTCTGTTTTATTTTGACTTAGAATATGATAAAGACCAACACAATATTTCGAGGAAAAAGCTAGATCTTCAAGCAATTGAAAATTATTAATTCTAAAAATTGATTCAAGCAAATTATAAACATCAATTTCATTTTTTAAATCCTTAATTGAAAATCTTTTAAATTCATCTAAAAATTTTTCAGTTGTATTCAGTGAATCAGTCATAAAATTATCTCCTTAACAAGATTAATTTTTTTGATTGATTAAATTGAAAAGAACTAAAACGATAAAAATAGATTCCATCTGCTACCAAATTACCAGTATCATCGGTGCCATCCCAGGTTAACCAGTTATGAGTACCACGAGATAAACCCACATCCTTTAATAGAGTTTTTATCTTTCTGCCCAGAATATCATAAATTTCAATAGTTACCCAATCTTGTTCAGGAAGAACAAACTTAAATTTCGTCTCTCTAGCAAATGGATTTGGATAATTTTGATAAAGTAAAAAATTACTGACTTGATTTAGAGATTTTCTTGGCGGAAAAACTTTCTGTGAAGAAAGTTGTAACGAATAAAATAAACTATTATCTGAAGGTTCTCTATGAATGGAACCATTAATGTAGTAAGAAAAATAAAATTTATAGACATCATCTGCATTGAGAGATGAATAAAACAATGATGAACTAAATTTTATTCCATCATCTGTTTGCATTAAATCATTGAACACAACTTGATTTGAATAATCACTTAAAATTATCAAACGTACACTATCAATTCGTTCATTGCTAATAAAAGACTTGTAAAGCAGTACATCATTAAATGCTCTAATTATAACAGGGTATTCGATTGCTTTTTTTGCACTAGCAATTCCCCAGCCATACACTGTATCGGGTTTATCAAATTGATGTGCGGTATTTCGAATCGCATCTCGTACTTGATATTGATTAATTAAAGGATAATGAGAAATTAAAAGTGCAGCAATACCAGCAACAATTGGCGTTGACGCAGAAGTTCCACTTGCATATGTGTAACTTGAAAACGAACCAGGTTGAACAGTATATACCGAAACCCCCTGAGCACAAACATCTGGTTTTATTCTTCCGTCACTTGTTGGGCCACGAGATGAAAATGGAGCGATTACCCCATTAGAATTTACAGCACCAATAGCTAAAACATATTTAGCATCTGCTGGTGAAATTATGTATTTCCACGGTTTCTGATACTCATTTCCAGCAGCAGTGACAGTTACAACTCCTCTAACAAAAGCAGAATCAACAGCACGGGCTACTATTGTTGTTTTTCCATCCATGTCTTTGTAAGTATAATTTTCATCTGGATTATCAAATTCATTATAACCAAGTGAACTGCTTGTTACATCAACTCCCAATCTTTCCATCCATTCTAATGCAGCGGCATAATTATCTTCCTCTACCCTGGTTTCACTTTTTATATCCTCAGTTTTAGCAAGAATAAATTTAGAATTATAAGAAGAACCATAAAGTTTACCATCCATTTTCCCTGCAATAATTCCCATTATCATCGTACCATGAATATCTTGAGCGGGATTATCATCGGGTTCATTTGCAGTAATGGAATCTTTATAAACAAAATCATATTCAGCGATAACTTGAGAATTCTGAATTGCCTCATGGGTTTTCCATCGGAATCCAGAATCAAGTAATCCAATTATAACATTTTCACCCGTAATACCTTTCGAATGAACAACTGGTATTTCCGAGAGTTGTAATTGTTGATATGAAGGACCATAATTATTTGATAACTTATTTAATTGCTCACTAAAGTTATGAGTATATTCTCTATTTTTTAATTTGAAAACTTTCACCTTCTCTATTTTATCAACAAAAGGCAGAAACTTCACAATGTTTACCTGATTACTATCCAATAAACACGAAACAGCATTAAACCAATTAAGTCTATGAATTATCTCTATTCCAATGTTTCTTAATTCATTAACATATGGTTCATAAATTGGATAATCTCCATAAGTAAAGATTTCATCACCAAGTACTTTTTTTCTTCTTTCAATTGCTTTTTGAGCGAATTCATTCAAGAGCTTTTGTTCAATTTGGGATTTCTTAAAATAAAGCTGATTCCATTCTCCTTTATCTTTAAAGAAGATAAGATATTTTTCATTTGCAAGTGTTATTTGAAAAAAGCTAAATGTCAGCAAAATTAGAATTAAATTTTTCATATTCACCTAAATTAACTTTGCAATTCTATTTAATCTTATTGAAGAAAGTTTTCTGATTACATCTGGAAATAAAGGTAAATCCCGATCCCATGACCAATAAATAATTAATGGTTCACCAATGATTAAATCATCCGGTACATATCCCCAGAACCGGCTATCGGCACTATCATCACGATTATCTCCCATCATAAAATAATAATTCTTTTTAATGATGTACGTGTCTGTCTTCACTCCATCAATAAAAATCTCATCACCCACAACTCTAACAACTTCACGACCAAACTCTCTATTAATCAATGTTCTGAATTGTTCAATATTTGAAAGAGAAAGTTGAATTGTATCTCCTTTTTTAGGGACATAAAGCGGACCATAATTATCTTCATTGAAATTTGAATATTTAGGAAATATAAATGGATTAGAAATTCCTTTGGGTGTAGGAATTGGATTTAAAAATTTCATTTTAGGTGGAGGTGGAAACAACTCACCATTTACATATAAAATTTTATCAACAATTTGAATTGTATCACCTGGAAGTCCAACGCATCTTTTTACATAATTCATAATTTCTGCATGCCTTAATTCATCTCTATCACCTGGATATTCAAATACAATTATATCTCCACGTTTTACTTCTTTAAGTCTTGGAAATTGGTAATAAGGTAGTGCAATGTTTGTAAATGGAATATTTCTCGGAGTAGTTGCTCCCATCGTAAATTTTGTCACAAGTAAAAAATCACCTGGTAGAAGGGTATCTTCCATTGAACCAGTTGGAATAGTATAAGCTTCGATAACAAAAGTTTTAAGAATTAAAGCAGCACCTGCAGCCCATAATAAATTTTTTAGATTGTCGTAAAATTTTTCTTTTATAGTTCTTTTTGCTTTCTCTTCTTCCTTTTTTCTTTTACGTTCCTGTCTTTTTTTCCAGTAATCTTTTAACCAATTCATTAAATACTCCTTTGTAATTTAAATTTTAGTATAAAAATTGAATATTCTAAGTTTTTTAGCAGAATTTGTTCCGATAAGAAAATCAAGAAATGATTAATCATTTTTTATTCTTCCATGGAAAGAATTGCAAGGAATGCTTCTTGTGGAATCTCCACATTGCCAACTTGTTTCATTCGTTTTTTACCTTCTTTTTGCTTTTCTAAGAGTTTTCTTTTTCGAGTTACATCACCACCATAGCATTTGGCAAGTACATTTTTCCTTAAGGGTTTAATAACATCTCTTGCTATCACCTTACTACCAATTGCAGCTTGAATAACAACTTCAAAAAGTTGACGTGGAATTAATTCTTTTAATTTTGAACACAACTTTCTTCCCCACTCATAAGCTTTTGAACGATGAACTATAAAAGAAAAAGCATCAACAGGATCACCATTTAACAAAATTTCAACTTTCACAAGATCAGATTCTCGATAACCCATAAATTCATAATCAAAAGAAGCATATCCTCTTGAAATAGATTTTAGCTTATCATAAAAATCAAAGATAATCTCAGAAAGAGGTAATTCATATTGCATATCAACTCTGGTAGGGCTTAAATATGTTGTGCTTTTGTGAATTCCTCTCCTATCCATGCAAAGTTTCATGATACTTCCAATATATTCAGCTGGAGTAACAATTTGAGCTTTCACAAACGGTTCTTCGATAAAATCAATCTCACCAATTTGAGGCATTTGAGCTGGATTATCTACAATTACTTTATCACCATTTCTCTTTGTCACATGATACTCAACATTGGGTATTGTAGTAATTATATCTTGATTAAATTCCCTCGAAAGTCTTTCCTGTACAATTTCCATATGAAGCAAACCCAAGAAACCGCATCTAAATCCAAACCCCAATGCAGCTGAAGTTTCGGGTTGATAAGTTAATGCTGCATCATTCAAAACATATTTATCAAGTGCATCTCTTAACTCCTGATACTTATCACTATTTGTTGGATAAAGGCCGCTGAAAACCATAGGCTTAACTTCTTTGTAACCGTGTAATGGTTCAGTGGCTGGATTATCAACAGTAGTGATGGTATCACCTACCTTTGTATCGTGTACATCTTTTACACCAGCGATAAGATAACCAACATTTCCGGATTCTAAATAACCCGTTCTGGTTTGTTTTAGTTCAAGTACTCCAACTTCTTCTGCAATAAATGTTTTGTCAGTTCTGAAAAATTTAATTTTCTGACCTTCTTTTAACTCCCCATCAAATACGCGGATATAAGTTATAACACCTCGATAAGTATCATACTTTGAATCGAAAATTAAAGCTCTAAGTGGTTTATTTTTATTATCCTTTGGAGGTGGAATTCTTTCAACAATTGCCTGAAGGATTTCGTCAACACCAATTTTTTGTTTTGCCGATGCCAGAATAATTTCTTCCTTTTTACAACCGATCAAATCAATTATTTGTTGTGAAACATTTTCGATATCAGCACTTGGCAAATCAATTTTATTTATAACTGGGATTATTTCTAATCCAGCATCGATAGCCATATAAAGATTACTGATTGTTTGCGCTTCTACTCCTTGTGATGCATCAACAACCAGTAAAGCACCTTCACATGCCGCAAGCGAACGGGAAACTTCATATGTGAAATCCACATGACCTGGAGTATCAATCAAATTTAAGATATATTCTTCACCATCAGTATGACGATACTTCATCTGAACAGCATGAGATTTAATTGTAATTCCTCTTTCCCTTTCAAGATCCATATCATCAAGGACTTGATCAACTAATTCTCTTTCTGAAATTGCACCAGTTCTTTCGAGCAATCTATCGGCTAATGTCGATTTTCCATGATCAATATGAGCTATTATGCAAAAATTTCTAAATCTTGTCATATCATTATTAACTGTGTTTTTTTATCCTTAGTCTAAAAATTTCAAGTATCTATTTTCTCTTTTGTTTTTGAACATTTAATTCTACTAAAATTATTGATATAAATTCAATGAGCTTGTCTCTATTTCAATTATAATTATGTGTCTTGTTTTATCTTTTAAATACCTGAGTTATACAAAGAATATTCAAAATTGGAAACCTGTTTATATTTATTCTTATTTTAATCCAATTATGTAAAATTTTATTTACAAATTTATGAGACAAACTAATGCAGGTAAATCAATTAATAAAATTTCAAGTTCAATATATTATTGAGACCCGATACAATTCAACTTTACATATTGAGTGAATTAAAAAAAATTCAAAGCCTGGAAATCATCTCCTTTATCTAATTCAATTTATTATTAATTTATTACATGAGTCAAAATTTTCAATTCCATATCAATTGATTTTTCTGATTTCAATAGAAAATTTGATACAAAGATTTATTTTTCCAATTAATAAATCGAAAAGCAACAAGGCAAAAAATTTTCTGAAATGGTTTTAATGTTAAATTGTAAACTCTTTAATTTATTTTTTAAGAATTCAGAATATTTAATAATTCGCTGAGTAATGTAATAATTCTAAATTTTAATGAGTAAGATTTTAACCTTCATTATACCTTTTTTAATTTGCAAAAAAATAATTCAGGTTTATAGATGAAAACTTTAATAAACTATATTTTCTTTACTTTCTGTTTTTTATTTCAATCGCTAAGTGCTCAAATTAATTTCGCTTGGATAACAGATACACATATTGGTTCGCCGGAGGCTGAGAAAGATTTAATTCAAATTGTCAATGATATTAACAAACAAAATATCAACTTCACTATCATCACAGGAGATATTACCGAAAAAGGTTTTAATTCAGAATTAATCCAAGCAAAAGAAATTCTTGATAAACTTAATCGACCATATTTTATAATTCCTGGAAATCATGATACAAAATGGAGTGAATCTGGTTGTACAAAGTTTAATGAACTTTTTGGAGATAATAAATTTATCTTTACTATTGATGATTATTGTTTTATTGGTTTGAATAGTGGTATTCCATTAAGAGGCGGTGGTGGACATATTTCACCCGAAGATATAAACTGGTTGAAACATAGATTGAATAAATTATCATCTGATACTAAAATTGTTTTTGCTGTTCACCATCAACTGGATAAAGAGATCGATAACTACAAAGATGTAGTTGAACTATTTACAAAATTTGAAAAAGTATTTGTCATCGTAGGACATGGACATTCAAATCGATCTTATATTTTCAATGGTATTAATGGTGCAATGGGAAGATCTTCACTTAGCAAAGGAATAACCCCAGGTTACAATTTAATTTCACTTTTTAATGATAGCATTTCAATTAAAACAATCGATTTTATTGAGAATAAAGAATGGTACAAAAATTCTCTTAGAAAAATTAAAAATCTGAGTGAAGAGAAAGTTTTAATTCAACAATCACTTCAATTCATAACACCTATTTTTAATTCACAGACAACAATTAATAAAACAGGTATCGTTAAGAACAAAAGACTATTTTTTGCAGATTTAAAAGGATATGTTTATTCAGTAAGATTAAATGGTAATTTAGTCTGGAAGAAATACTTATCAACATCATTTTTTGCAAGACCCATAGCATACAAAAATCAAGTTATATTCACTGGTACAAATGGTAGTGTTTATTTTCTAAATCAATCAAACGGTAGATTACTTAAGACGATTAAATTTAATTCATCAATAATTTCATCTCCGGTGATTCACAAAAATAATTTGATTGTTTTTACAAATGACGGCAAAATTAATTTAATAAACCTAAAATCTTTCGAAACGAAATCATATAAAATTGCAGAAAAAAATTTTGAAGCATCCCCTTTAATACTTAATGACAAAATTTTTATAGGAAACTGGGATAATTATCTTTATTCAATTAATGTAAATCTAAATGATACATTAAACATTTTGTGGAAATGGACTGAAAACAAAAATTTCTACTACTCGCCGGCAGCCTGTTCACCTGTTGCCGATAAATTCAACAGAATTTTTATTTCCACTCCCGATAAATATCTTTCGGCTATTGACTTAAAAACAGGTAAAACTGTTTACAGAACAAACGAATTCAATTGTTGGGAATCAATTGGTATTGATGATTCAAAAGAAGTTTTACTTGTCAAAGGATTAGTTGATACTTTATATGCAATTCAAGTTAGTGATTCAATTCCAAAATTAAAATGGAAAACTTATTTGGGTTATGGTCTTGATACAAATCCAGTACCTATTTTTGTTAAAAAAAATTTTGTTGTTGTACCTGCTAAAAATGGTAATTTGTATATTCTTGATTTAATGAAAGGCAAACTATTGAAAACTTTTTACCTATCAACTGCAAGATTAAATGATGTTGTTTTTACAGATCAAAACAATATAATCATTTCAAATATGGATGGTCAATTTTTCAGAATTAAAATGGATTGAAATACAAATGAAAAAATACAAAGGCATAATCTTCGATATTGATGGAACATTAACTTCAACAAATGAATTAATTTTTGCAACTTTTAATCATATAGCTCAAAAATATGAAGGCAAAGTTTACTCTGATGAAGAAATTATTTCAATGTTTGGACCAACTGAAGATATAATTTTGAAAGAAAAATTTAATGGAGACAAGTTCAAAGAAGTATATGAGGAATATTACAAGTTCTATCGTGAGAATCATCCAAAAATGGCAGATCTTTACCCAGGAATTGTTGATATACTTACTGAACTCAAAAATAAAAATATCATTACATCAATTTTTACTGGTAAAGGAAGAAAAACCACTGAAATTACTCTCGAAATTTTAGGAATAAAACATTTTTTCGATATGATAGTTACTGGAGATGATGTTACTAATCATAAACCTTCGCCAGAAGGAATTATAAAATTCATTAATTCTTTCAATTTGAATAAAAACGATGTCTTAATGGTTGGTGACTCTATTGCTGATATTATTGCTGCAAAAGAAGCTGGTGTTGATATTGCCTCTGTTGTATGGGATTCTTATGCAAAGGAAGATGTTGTAAAATTAAATCCATTATATTTTGAAACAGTAAAGTCTTTCAGAGAATGGTTGCAAGAAAGGATTTAATAAATATCAGGTTGAAACTTAAATTAGTTTCAACCTGATTAAAAAATTAACTTCTACCACCAAAGTTTAATGGAAATACTAAAGATACCCTTGGTTCTATTCTTTTCTGTGTTTTATAACCTATAACCTTATCATTAGCATCATATTCTGGAGCAAATGTCCATTGATATAAGAATGAAACAAGTAAATAACTTAAAGGTTTGTAGCCGACTTCTGCAGTTAAAATTGATCTATCATCAAGTGTGAAAATATCTTTTTCATCTTTAATTCCAACTTTATCATAATAGGCTCTAAATACATAACTGGCGTTTTTTGGAGAAAGGTCTGTTTCTAATCTTAAAATTCCAGAATTGGAAATTTTATCGTATCTCGAGTATGAACCATAAATTTGAACAAAATTCAGAACATTAATTAACAATTCACCAAAATAAGAATTACCAAGAGAACGAGAATTAACAAGGGAGCTTGCTTTACTTGAAATAAATCCCTGAGTTGAATCAACAATCATTCTCTGGATTTCATAAAATTGATTGAAATATCGTGGAATGAATTGATCACCATTAAACCATCTCTCTAATCTTAAATCAAGTGTAATCAGACCAAGACCACTGAAAGAAAAACCAGTTCCAATTGTTGCACCACTTCCAAATCTCAGAATTTTAGTAAAGTTAGAATATAAATCGACATTAATTATTTTTGTTCTCACAACTGGTAAAAGGGCATCTAACCCAACAACAGTAATATTACCTTCATCACTTAATACTTTCAATGATTTTGTGGTAGGATCAACTTGAGCGTTTGTAACACCAGAATAATCATTTAAATCAGTTGCAAAAGTTGCACCAAATTCAAGTTTTCCAATTACTGGTATTTTTCCAAGTTCAGTAAATTGCAATGGACGAGTATACCCCCTGATTCCTAACAAACCCTTACCACTCAAATCACCATAGACAGACTCAAATCCAAATTTTCCAAAATCAATATCCAGCTCAACACCTATTTTTCTATTATCATAAGAAGCTCTGTTATTGTAATAATAAACAATATTACCTTGACCCAGGATTGCTTTATCAAGTCCTCCAATTCGGATATAAAACGGGTCTCGTTTATAACCATATCTTACGTATTTGATTAAGCTTAAAAAATCAGAGACAGAATTAAAATCCTCATTTCGTAAGTTCCCATTTCTATCTATTCTAAAATTTACATCTAATCCAACTCCAAACTTTCCAAAGGATAAATCTGGTGATAAGTTAAACAAATAATAAGGTTCACCATTAATCCATGAAAGACCAAGTCCACCTGCAAACTCATTTTCTCTTTTCAAATCTCTTAAACCCTGAGATTGCAGGGAGAAGCTTATAAAAAATAAGAGAATTAATGTAAATTTTTTCAGCATTTTACTCCTCTTTTTTTAATTAAACTAAAAAAATAATCGAATTTTAACTAGCGAAGAACTATAAATTTTTGTACTGTAATAATTTGATTTTTTGAGTGAAGCAATACCAAGTAAATACCATTTGAAAGGAAACCATAATTAAATGTAATAGATTTTAAAATATTGGGAAAAGATTTTATATAAATTTTTTCACCAAGTATATTATAGATGGAGAGATTTAATTCATCAAACTCATTTGAATTGTCTAGTTGTAATATTAAGTTTTGTGATTTGCTATCGTTAATGAATAAAACATTCAATAGATTTTGTAATTTTTGTGAAGCTACACCAGTGGGTTGATATAGAACATGAATCGTATCTGAAAAATCAAAATAACCATCGATGTCAATTATTTTTAAGCGATAGTGGTAAATTCCATATTCATTTAAAGTAGTATCCAAATAAAAATAATGTTTAGGAGAATTTGAATTACCACTTCCTGGTACAAAATCAATTCCAACAAATTGAAATGAACTATCAGCCCTCTGAACTTCAAAACCAAAATTGTTCACCTCTGTAGCCGTACCCCATCTGAGCAACACCCCACTGTAAACCAAAGATGCTTCAAAGTAAATTAACTCAACTGGTAAAATATCGTCTTTAGATTGACCAAAGAGAGAATTGAAAACAAGTGATAAAAAGATCAAAATTGTTTTTGCTAAATTTTTCATTTTAATCATCTCACTACTGCAAGTTTTTGAATTACTGTTTGAACTTTATCCGCTTTCTTTGCAATAATTTTGTATAAATAAACACCATTGCCAACAAAATCACCATCTTCATCTTTTCCATCCCATAAAACCTTATTAAAGTTTGTTGTAAGATCAGCATGACTAAGTCTCAATTCTTTTATTAATCTGCCAGCAACTGTATAAATTTTTATTAATAATTCATCTGGAACTTGTGTTAATACAAAAGTAAAATAAGTTTCCGAACTAAATGGATTGGGATAATTATACACATTATAAATTTCAAGCTCTGATGTGACTTTGAAATAACGATCAACTATTGGTTGAGTAGAAATTTTGCCATAAGCATCCTTTACAAAAATTCTCAAATTGTGCTCACCTTTAGAAAATTTTTTGTCTAAAATGATATTTATCTTCCTTTCAATTGTATCATAATCATAAACCAATTGATGTGAATAATACCGTTGCCCATCAATGAAAATCTGCACAGCTGAGGTATCGTAAACAGGAAACCATACTGGATAATTCAATACAATCTCAATTTTAGCCTCTGGTTCAACATATTCCCAATCTCGAATAATTCGTCCATTAAATAAAACTGAAATTTGTGCTTCATTAACCGAAGTAGTCGTATCCTTTTTCACATAAAATGATTTATAAAAAAGATTGTTGTTTTTATAAAATTCATAAACTGAATTATCTGGATCAATTGATAATTTGAACGAGAAATTACCATAACCATCATAAATTTTATTTATATAATTATAACTTATATCAACAAAATTACCCGCATTTAATTCATTAACAACTGTATCAATTAAATTATAACTTGAGTTATCATCTCTAATTAAATCAAGATTAATTCTGAAATTATTTGCAGAAGATTGACCCACATTAAAAATTCTTGCTTTATATAAAATTGATTCCCCCTGGTAAATTGAGTCTACATTAGTTGTAACAGTTTGATAATTGACAGCAAGTTCAGAAATTGGAGTATACTTTATTCCAACTGAATAAATTTTGGGTGATTCTTTTCTTTCGTTAGCATAAAGTTTTGCCATTAATTTAAGTGAAGGATATATCGTTGCATCTAAACTTGTTAAATCAATAGAATCTCTATTGGTTTGATATTGATATAAGGTATCTTGTTGACCATTTTTTCTTATGCCAATAGGTAAATAGTAAATGTTTGTATTTAAAGGTTTTTCGGTTTCAACAAGTATATATCCCCATTTTGAAGAGAATTTTATTTCAGGAAAGACTATATAACCAGAATCATAATTAAGATTTTTAGAAATTTCAATCTGTGCAACACCAGCAAACAGTTTTCTATAATCTTCCGGGACTGAACCAATAGAAGCACCTTTTCTACCTAAAATACACCATCCTTCACGATATTGTATTGAATCGATATATAAACTGCCTAGAGTTTTAATAGCATTTCTGGAGTTACTTCCCCTGCCAGCAAGAATGTTCTGCACAGCATCTGCTGAAATGGTCATTGCAATTAATGTATTCTCTGGTAGATTGTTAACATAATTTGCAAGTGAATCTCTTACTCCAGGATCTGGTACATTGAAATATTTTATATTATAAGGTCTTAAAGTTAATGAATCGATAAATGCAGTAGCAAGACCCCAGTAATAAGTATTTGGTAGCTGTTCGTATCCATTTAATTGAATAGAACCAAATGCTCCATCGTGACCACCAGCTGATAAAATTTTTAATGTAATTTTTTCAGTATTTAATCTCCAGGATTTGGAAACAGTATCAAATTTAGTTTGGTAATGCAGAAAATCTTCAGGATTCAATTCTTCATCTATATAAAATTTAAATTCCGGCTTTTTCTGCTGAAATGATAAAATTTCACCCCAGAATGCATCTGGCTCATCAATTTTCATTCTATAATAATATCTCTGATTCGGTAATAAATTATAAATTGGAACTTTTGTTAAAAGTGTATCGAATTCTTTAACAATTGTTCTAACTTGATTAAAATCTTTTGTAGTTGATAATTGCATTATTAATCGTTCAGGTAATCCTGTTTTCTTTATTAAAGGATTTAGAATTTCAATAGTATCCTTGTAAGTATTATAATATTCAGAAACTTCGAGTGTCCTTAGTGAAGTTGAATTAATCAAATAATCAAAACTAACTTCATTATCATCTTCATAAATCTCGTTTATATTATTTTCTGGATCTATAATTACTCTAAAAGTTCTCTGACCGATAAAATTTCCAACTGGAATAGAAATCTCTAAAGTATCTTTAAATTTCGTAAACGGCATTACAATTCTCTGGGAGTAAATTATTGAATCCCGAAATACATCTTCTATTTGAACATTAAGTGAATCGTTATTAACAATTCCTAAATTTGTTATAACAACCTGAAACTTTGTAGAATCGAGTTGATCATTTGGCTGTGGCGTCAAGAGTTTTATATTGTTTTCATTTACAGAAAAGTTTGGTTTTTCAGGAATTTTTAGTCCAATAATTGGATCGCCAAGTAATAAGTTGCAATAAGTAAAGACAAGATTAACATCCCCCATACCGGTTTCATTTAATTGCCTGATTTTTGCTAAAGTATGAGCTCTTCCAATACCTTTCAAAGAATCACGGGTTAAAATTTCATAAAAATACTTTGGAAATCTTAATGAGGTTGATAAATATCCCCAGCTTGAATTTCCAAGATATGCAATCGCTTGTCCATTCGGTGATTGACAGATAAATAGCTCACCAAATGCATCCACATCAGGCTCTGCAAATTTCCCGGTCGAGCACCCAAAATCTGTTATTAAAGGGAATCTATCGTTGTATTTATTCTTTAAATGCTCTACTTCTGTAATAGAATTATCCCAGGTTCTTGTTCCACTATGGCCTATGTAAGAAACAAATGTTCCTCCTTCATCAATGGCATTTTGAACATACTGAAGTGAGTAAGGTCCAAAATTACTTGGTGGATTTATTGTCTTGTAAAAATGATTAGCGTTTCCAAAAAGTGGATTGCTTAAAATGAAATTTGACATCAAATAATCATTTGTAGCTTTAATCTGTGCAAGTTCCGAAGGCTTATTAGCATCACCGCCACTAAAAAATAGATATGATTTATTGAAGACATCAAATCTTCGATTCAAATATTTTTGATGTTTTTGAAGATATAAAGATACCTGTTCATTATTATTTGCAGGTATTCTACCAACAAACATTTGAGGGAAATAAAGATTTACAGAATCCCACATTACATACCACACATCACTAACTGGATTACCAAATGATGTTACAATGTTTTTCTTTCGTGGAGTTGGAGCTGGAGTTACTACATCTTTATAATCATAATTTGCATCACCAATTAAAGTGAGAAAGGATGGTTTAGGAGCAGTCCAACTTGAATATGCCACTTTTAAAAACGATTTTATTGCTTCAGCCTCCGTCATTCCAAAAGAAAACTCATCATAAATATCATCATCATAGATTAATTCAACTCTAATATTATAATTACTGGAAATAAAATTTTTGTATTCATTTACTGAAGTACTTAGAATTCTACTTGAAATAAGAATATAATCAGCCCCATTTAATGGATTTCTTAAGTTTATAAAATATTTTTTGTTTTTAAATACTGGTTTAGAAACCTTACTAATTCTGGTTATATAATATTGATCTCCACCACCAACTGTATCTACAAAAAATAATGTAGATGGGGATGATCCAACAATATTAAAATTAATTATTTTTTTATATTCAGGTTTAATTTTATAAATCAAAATGCTATCGGGGTAAAGTACATTACTGATTTTTATAGTTCTTAAATTTCTTGTAACAGAATCTGGGATTATAATTTTCAATGAGTCATTAATAGTAACATTTTGTCTATAATAATCGATATCTACCCAATCAATTAATGATTGATGAAATGTAGCCTGTGTTGGTAAACCAAATATTCTGACAATATTATTTCCATTTACTAATCTCGAAGAAGAATAATTACCAGTTAGATTAACTGTTTGCCTGTAATTATAAACAAGAGTATCTAAAGGTGTTGTACTGTTAAGACTTAAAGCATGTTTATGAGCATTTTGATTTCCGCTTGCTGCATAACTGATTAATCTTGCAATTACTGTTACAGGTGTGTTTGGTAAAAAATCTCTGGCATTAAAATTCACAGATGTTGAACCTGAGTTACCAACAACTAACCATGTCCAGGTTTTATTCTCCTGCCAGAATGGTAATTGAACTCTTGCTGTGACAGGATCATAATACCATAGTCTTACATCTTGCTCTAAATGTATTTTAACTAAATGTGAATCAATGGTATCCAGTGCAGGAATTGAATGTTGATTAAGTTGAGATATCCGCTTTCCAAAATTTCCGTTCCATGTCAACCACACAATGCTTGTATCAGAATAACGGTTTAGATATTGAATATAATCCTGACCCATCTGAACAATTCTTCGATAATCCTGATATGTATAATTTTTCTCAGCATAAAATTCTATGTAATCTTCAGAATCAAAAATATTGTCATCTTCGCCTGATACAAATATTGGTTGTTCTTTTCCTTTGAAGAACAACTTAAATGTTTTTGGATTTATTTGATCAGGATTTACACCATAGGAAACTAAGTCGTTATAAGTTATTCTGTAAATATTATCAGACGGTATAGCAAGCTTTAAATATTCCTTGGTATAGTCTATCCATTGTCCTGTAGTATCCTGGTATGTAAGAATGGTATTAAATGACCTGAATTCTTTAGCATAATCAAAGTTTATTATTATATCTTTAAGAATATCATCGAATATTGAAAAAGGTTGATTGTTTTTTAGATAGTTTAAATTAAATTCATTGAAAGTGATATGAAACTTTAGTGAGTCAATTATCAATAATTTCTTTTCAAAGAATGAATAACGGTGAGTATTTATTTTTATAACTGCACAATAAAAATCTCTAATCCAGATATAATCAATTATTTCTATTTCATTAGAAGGATAAAAACCATTTTGATAAATAGATAAATCGGGATCAATTGATTTATATTCAATTAAAGAATCATTGAAAATTGGTTCAGGATTGATTTCTATAAGTGCATTATTATATTCGACAGTGTGTTTATCGACTAATTTAACATTTACTTTTGCTTCAGGTGGAATAGCAACAAATATTATTCTTGAAGGTAATTTTGGATAGCCTGGTTTACTTTCATCTCCATTAAAAATAAAATCATATTTTGTAAATCCATTGACATATGATAGAAGATATTCAGTTTCAGGGAAGTGTATATTTATTTCGAATCCATTTGACATCTTTTTAACTTTAGAGCTAAATCCCCATAGAAAATTAAAGCAAATAAAAATAACAAAAACGATAAATTTAATTTTCATATTCACCTCCTAAATTAAGACAATTTATTATAAATTAATCTCAATTTGAAAATTCTCCATATAAAAATGGGAATACCAATTACATATCTCTTAAATAATCTCGTTGGTTCTTGAAGTAAACGATAGAACCATTCAAGTTGAAGTATCCTTATAAATTTTGGGGCTCTTTTTTGATAACCCAGAAAATAGTTGAAAAAATTGCCGACACAAACAAAAACTTTATCATAAAGACTTCTAGATAATTCATAAGCTAAGAATTCTTGCTTTGGTGTTGTCATACCGATAAAAATATACCTTGATTTAAATTCTTTAATTTTACTAAGAAGACAACCAATATGATTTTTATCAAAATAACCATGATGATAGAATTCAATATTGAGTCCATAATTTTTAGCTTTTTCAATAAGCTCTATTTCATCAAATCTACCACCGATAAAAATAATGCTTTGTTTATCAGATATCAATTTATTAACATAATTTTTATGCACTTCTGTTGAGTCTATTCTATCGACATTGGTAAATCCTAAAAATTTCAGAGCTAAATATAAACCAATACCTTCCTGGTATACATTAAAATGAACCAATATATTCTGGAATTCTTTATTTGAATAACAATGATTAAAAGAATTTTGATTGAAATAAGTAAACAAAGATCCAATATTACTTTTTGAAAGTTCGTTGAAAACTTCGAATAATTTCTTTTCTGAAAGAATAATTTTTTCAGTTAGTAATGATTTGAAATTCATTGAATTTTACTAAATAAAAATTTCCGAATTTTCTTCTGAATATTCCACCATACAAAAAAGGTCTACGAAGAACTAAATTCTTAGCAGGAATCAATAACTGATATTCTTTTATCACTTTAAATTTATGTGTTATTTTTTCATTCACAAATGGATTTTCAAATGAATAAAAACTTAAATATTCTGGTTTATAATTCTCTAAATATTCCTTTAATCTACCTGATTTAACATACTCATAATACTCATAACTATTAATTAGTCCATCACCATTAATAATGCTTTTACCTGAAAAAAAAGATATTAGACCAGAATAATCAACTTGATAAATAATTGAGTCTTCTTTTATAGATTTCTTTAAATCTAATGCATAATTATAAGCCGATGTGTGATTATAATAATTCATCCTGAAGATAGTAAAATAAAATAGATTAATTACAAAAGAAGCTAACAAAATAATATTGTAAATCCTTTGCGTAGAGATAACAAGTGAAAAGCACATAATACTTGTAAACATTGGAAAAGTATAATACCACTCTCGAACTCCATTCGAATTAATCAAAAAATTAATAAGAAGAAAAAATATAAATGTAAAATTTGACCATATTAATATTTTAACAAAATCATTCTTATGACACCTGGACTTATTTAGAAAAAAAATTGAAGATAATTTTAAAACAATTATTAAAAATAAAATCGAGAAATCGATTGGATTCTTCAAAGGAGTTGGAAAAAATTTTAAGTTCTCGAATATATTAAAAGATAATTTGTAATAACTGGAAATTGGATAGTATGTATTAAAAACCATTTTATTAATTAAAACATAAACAAAGATAGTCACAAAAGGTAGAGATAATATTTTCAAAAATTCATGAAATAAATTTCTATCTTTCAAAAGAATATAAATCAAAAGCATTGTCAAAATGTACCAGAATAAATCAACTCTACTTAAAAATAATAATGATAAACTTATCGAAATTCCGATTTTTAATTTTACATTGTCAGGATTGATAAAAAATCTTGAAACTTGAGTTATAACAATAAAGAAAAATAGAGTAAAAATTTGCGTTTCCAATCCCAGTTGATAAAACAGAACAAATGGTATTAATAAAACGAGAGATAAAAGGAAAGCTTTGTTTTTATGATTTATTTCAAATTCGAAAAAAGCTTTTTTTATGAGATATAAGATAATA
The DNA here is from genome assembly GCA_937944105.1 of uncultured Ignavibacteria bacterium. Taxonomy (GTDB): domain Bacteria; phylum Bacteroidota; class Ignavibacteria; order Ch128b; family Ch128b; genus Ch128b. The sequence continues at coordinate 1,175 of CALDZP010000015.1, read as the reverse complement.
ATGTTCAAAAATGTTACTAAAAGAAAAACAATTCTTAAAAGTAAATTTTCGGAACTAACACCTGATAGTAAGCTTAACTTGAAAACTACCGTTAAAATCAAAAACCACAAGGGATGATAACCATTAGTCAAACTTATTCCATCAAAAGTGGATTTTCCTTGTTTGGCAAAATTCAATGCAGTTTTAAGATAAAAATAAGAATCATCATTTGTAAAACTCAGTAAATATTCAATTGGTGAACTAATCCAGATCAAAATAAAAACAATACCTAAAACCAGAATCGATAATTTTATCTTATTCATTACTTAATAACTGCCTGTAGATGTTAACCAATTTTTGTGTATAAGTTTGAGGATTATCAAGACTTAAAACTTTATTATGGAGATTTTCAGTTATGTTGCTTTTAGTTGCTAAATCTAGATTAAGTGCAAATATAATTCTCTCAATTAATGAATCTACATTCTCACTTTCGAATAGTAAACCATTTTTCTCATCTTCTATAAATTCCTTTATACCACCAACATTAGAACCAATAAATAATTTTTTATAAATACCAGCTTCAAGCATGACATATGGAAAAGATTCAACATGAGAAGGTAATATTACTATTTCAGAATTTTTATAAAATTCATATACATCTTCCATAGGTTGAAAAATAAATATTTTGTTATTTCCTTTTTCAATTTTTTCCCTTTGTTCTTTGGTTAAATCTGATACAATAATAAGAGCAATATTTGAATAAGTTTTTGAAACATTTTCAAATGCTTTTAGAAGTATATCCAAACCCTTAACCTTATCATTTCTACCAATGAATAAAATAATTCGATAGTTCGAAGGAATATTTAAGTTACTCTCATCTTTTATTTGTTTTATATTAAAGTCCACTGGATTATAAAGCTGAATTACCCTCTCTGGATTTACATTAAAATAATGAATCAGATTAGATTCAACTGCTTTACTAACAGCAATGATTCTATCGGAATTGAAACTAAATTTCTTAAAGCTTTTAACTAAACTATGGACAGTTGTAACAGTTTTAATATTCAATTCTCTTTTTAGATGATTTACCAAAAATTCTGGATAACGATGATGAGTATGAATAATTTCTATTTTATTCTTAATACAAAAGTTTTTTAATTCTTTAAGATTTTTTCTCAAATAAAAAAGATTTTTAA
>CALDZP010000014.1 GCA_937944105.1 uncultured Ignavibacteria bacterium | reverse complement strand
ATAGACAGATTACTTTAGTTGTCTATTTAATTTATCTCAATTGTGTGCCTCCTGAAAAATTCAACCCATCTTTCAATAAAAAATTAAGTTAATAAAAATACATCTCTATTTTTTTTCTAAATTTGTAATAAAAAGAGAGGAATTCTGTGATGAAGTATGATAAAATCAAAGTGCCCACTGAAGGCGAAAAAATAACAATTAAAGATGGTCAATTGATAGTTCCTGATAAGCCAATTATTCCCTTTATTGAAGGAGATGGGACTGGACCTGATATCTGGCGAGCTTCACAATTGGTTTTTGATAAAGCAGTTGAAAAAGCATATGGTGGAAAGAGAAAAATTGTCTGGATGGAAGTTTATGCTGGAGAAAAGTCAAATCAGGTTTATGGTCCAAATACATGGTTACCAGATGAAACACTTGAAGCAATTAAAGAATATTTAATTGCAATTAAAGGTCCAATGACAACCCCGGTCGGTGGAGGAATTAGATCTATTAATGTTGCACTAAGACAACTCTTAGATCTTTATGTATGTCTAAGACCTGTTCAATATTTCCAAGGTGTACCTTCTCCTGTTAAACATCCAGAGCTTGTGAATATGGTAATATTCAGAGAAAATACTGAGGATATTTATGCAGGTATCGAATGGGAAGCAGAATCTCCTGAAGCAAAAAAAGTGATTGAATTTTTACAAAATGAAATGGGCGTTAAAAAAATTAGATTTCCTAATACAAGTGGAATTGGAATAAAACCAATTTCAAGAGAAGGAACAGAAAGACTTGTGCGTGCAGCGATTAATTATGCAATCAAAAACAATCGTAAGAGCGTAACTCTTGTTCATAAAGGAAACATTATGAAATTTACTGAAGGTGCATTCAGGAACTGGGGATATGCACTTGCAACAAGAGAATTCAGAGATAAAGTTGTGACATGGGACGAGTGTCAGGGCAATGTTCCCGATGGAAAAATTTTGATAAAAGATGCAATTGCAGATAATTTCTTACAGCAAATTTTAACTCGCCCTGCCGAATACGATGTGATTGCAACAATGAATCTAAATGGTGATTATATTTCAGATGCACTGGCTGCTCAAGTTGGTGGAATTGGTATTGCACCAGGCGCAAATATTAATTACGAATCAGGTCATGCTATTTTCGAAGCTACTCACGGCACAGCTCCAAAGTATGCGGGTCTTGATAAGGTTAACCCATCATCGGTTATTCTTTCTGGTGAAATGATGTTAAGATACATGGGCTGGACTGAAGCTGCCGATTTAATTATAAAGGGAATGACTGGAGCAATTGCAAGTAAAAGAGTTACATACGACTTTGCTCGTTTAATGGAAGGTGCAACTGAAATTAAATGTTCTGAATTTGGTCAGAATATTGTTGATCACATGTAATTTTTTTATTGCATAGCCCGAAGAAAACTTATCGGGCTATGCTTTATTATATTTATTCTTCAATAAATTCATCTCTTAATAAAACTAGAATTGCACTGTGAGGAACTATCAGATATTTTTTATTTTCAAACTCAAACTCAACAGCCTGGTCTCTCAAGAAAATGGCATAATCACCTTCTTTAGCCTGTAAAGGTAAATATTTGGGTTTATCTTTTCTTTCTTTCCAAGGTTCATCATCAGTTATATCTGGAGTTGGGATTGGATAGCCAGGTCCAACTTTCACAACATATCCACTCTGGACTTTTTCTTTTTCTTTTACACCGGGCGGTAAATATAAACCAGCACTTGTTCTTTCATGAGCTTCGTCCGGCCTGATGAGAACTCTGTCTCCAACAACAATTAATTGTTTTGTCAATGTCATAGCCTTTCAGTTCTTTTTAGTTTTGTTTTTAAGTTCGTTTAATTTTATTAAAGCTTCAAGAGGAGTTAATTTTTCAATCTCCAATTCTTCAATTTCTTTTCTTATTGCATCATCTTTGATTTCAAATAATGCTAATTGTAAATTTTCTTCACCTTCTTCAGCCTTCAATTTCTTTTTACGATGATCCAGTGGCGATAGTTCTTTGCTCTCAAGATTTTTTAGAATTTGCTTTGCTCTTTTTGTAATTGAAACAGGCAGCCCCGCCATTTCAGCAACTTGAATACCGTAACTGTGATCAGCATAACCAGGTACAACCTTATGAAGGAATATCACTTTATCCCCTACCTCTTTTACATCTACTTTATAGTTAACGATTCGAGGATAAATATTTGCCAGTTCGTTTAACTCATGATAATGAGTAGCAAAAAGAGTTTTAGCGGCTACATTTATGTTTTCATGAAGGTATTCTGTTAAAGCCCATGCAATTGATAAACCGTCGAAAGTGCTCGTGCCCCTTCCTACTTCATCAAGAAGAATTAAACTCTTAGGAGTTGCATTATTAACAATATTTGCTGTTTCATGCATTTCAACAAGAAAAGTTGATTCCCCAGCCGCTAAATTATCAGATGCACCCACTCTGGTGAAAATTTTATCAACAATTCCTATTCTTGCACTCTCGGCGGGAACAAACGAACCAATCTGAGCAAGTAAAACAATCAATCCAACCTGTCGTAAATACACAGATTTTCCAGACATATTTGGTCCTGTAATAATCATTATTTGATTAGATGCATTATCGAGGAAAGTGTCGTTCGGCGTAAACTTCTCACCATAGGGAAGAATTTTTTCAACAACCGGATGCCTTCCATTTTTAATTATTATTGCATCATCTTCATTGACTTCTGGCTTTACATAATTATTCTCAATTGCCACTTCTGCAAAACTCAAAAAACAATCTAATGCGGCTATTAGTTGTGCATTCTTTTGAATCTTTTCAGCTTCATCCGAAATTGTTACTCTTAACTCGTTAAAAAATTCAGATTCAAGTTGATAAATTCTTTCTTCAGCATTTAAGATCTTTTCTTCATATGTTTTAAGTTCTGGTGTAATGTACCTCTCTGCATTAACAAGAGTTTGTTTTCTAATATAGTCCGATGGGACTTTGTTTTTATGAGCATTTGAAATCTCAATGTAATATCCAAATACTTTATTGTATGCAACTTTAAGAGATGGAATTTGGGTTCTTTCTCTTTCACGAGCTTGAAGTTGAGCTAAATAATCTTTCCCCGAAACTGATAGATTTCTCAATTCATCAAGTTCTGGATTATAACCTGATTTAATAACTCCACCATCAGCGATGTTAAGAGGTGGATCGTCAACAAGCATCGCTTCAATTTTATCAACAAGATAAGCCAAACCAATTAAGTTATCTCTAATTCTTTGTAAAGCAATTGACTTAATATTTCTGAGAATATCTTTAATAACAGGAATTCTTTTCAGACTCAATTTGAGATTAATTACATCCCTTGGATTTGCTCTTCCAGTACATATTTTTGAAATAATTCTTTCCAGATCTCCAATTTGATTTAATTCTTCAGCTAATTGTTTTCTCAAATTTTCATTCTGGAATAATTCATCTACCGCATCGAGTCGATTTTGAATTTGTTCAAGTTTCAGAAGTGGAAGAGATATCCATTTTTTGAGAAGACGCCCTCCCATTGAAGTTTTCGTTTTATCTAAAATTGAGATCAGTGAACCAGATCTTGAACCATCAGACATTGAAGCAAGAATTTCAAGATTTCTTTTTGTTGATGGATCGAGAATCATATATTCAGTTGGGTTATAAACTGAGATTTTCTTCAAGTGAGAGAGATTTGCTTTTTGAGTTTCCTGTAGATAATGAAATACAATACCCGCAGCAATTATAGATTCTACCTGATTGTTATCAATTCCAAAACCTTTTAAGGAAGTAGTTTTGAAATGCATGGTTAAGATTTCAAAGCAATATTCATAAGAGAAAATCCAATCGTCAACTTTTGTAATTGTGAACTTGAAGGGAATTTGATCAAAGGTTGTTTGTAGTTTTGAAAGTTCTCTTTTCGAAACCAGAACCTCGGCAGGGGAAATTGATTCAAGAGTTTCTTTCAATTTTTTGAAATGAACTGAAGTCGTGTAAAATTCACCTGTTGTTATATCCGCAAAAGAAATTCCAGCTATTTCATCCTTGAGATAAATTCCACACAGGTAATTATTTGATTTATGATCAAGTAATTTTTCAGAAAAGGCAACACCTGGAGTAACAACTTCTATAACATCACGCTTTACGATACCCTTTGCAAATTTTGGATCTTCAAGCTGTTCACAGATTGCAACTCTATAACCAGCTCTGACAAGTTTTGGTAAATACGAATCGAGAGCATGATGAGGAAATCCTGCAAGTGGAACATCACCAGCAGCACCATGAGCTCTTTTTGTCAAAGTTATTCCAAGCACTTTTGAAGTAACAATGGCATCATCTTCAAATGTTTCATAAAAATCTCCCATCCTGAAAAGTAAAATAGTGTCAGGATATTTTTGTTTTATCTTATAATATTGCTTCATTAACGGTGTAGGCATACTAAAAATTAAGAAGAATTGAAAAGAATTAAAAGAAATACTTTAGTTCTATACAGATTTTCTGCTCAGAAAATTTCAATCAGTTAACATTTTGATTTTTTAGTATTAATAAAATATGACTAATGACATTCCAGCTTTGCTAAATTTCAAGAATTAATTTTTGTTTTCGAATTTTTATTACTTTACAATTAAGACCCAAAATCTGAATTTATTAGAATCAAACGATAACTATTTTAATAACAAGATTGCATTGGATGCCCTTTCAAAATCTACTGACTACTTAATAATTGTTATTCCAAACTAACCTTTTACAAAGATCAGATTTTTTTGGATTTGACGACAAGGTTTTGGTTTAAAAATTTACAATTAAACAAGCTTAATATCGAAAAAGGTATTTTGAAATAGTCACTTGCTAAATAATAGACTGTGGATTACTCTGGTTATGACCAATTGTTGTTTTTCTAAAAAAAAATAATAAAATTGTTTTAGGAGGTTTGATATGAAAAAAGTTTTATTTTACGCTTCCATCCTTTTACTCTCCTACTTTATACGGGCAACAGCTCAGGATAAATTTATAGAGGGTATCTTATTTGTTGGGACATTTGGAGTTAATGAAGATGAGAAAGTAAAATATTTTTTACATAGTGAAAAGGTAACCTGGGTTAATTTAGTGGATACTATATTCTCAATTACCAATGATTCAAGTTTAATTACAAGTGAATTAGAAACAATAGGAAATAGCAGTAATGATCC
>CALDZP010000013.1 GCA_937944105.1 uncultured Ignavibacteria bacterium | reverse complement strand
GTTAGATTGAGAAAAAATTTGTAAGGGGAGAATTAAAAATAGTGTGACTATTAAAATTTTAATTGATGAAGATACTTTCATTTTTCTTCTCATTTTTCTCAAAAATAATTTTATTTAAAATCTTAAAATAAGTTCAGGATGAAATTTTGAGAGTCTTTAGATTCTGAAACAAGTTCAGAATAACACTTCGAGAGGCTTTTCAATTCCAGAAACAATTTCGGAATAATGTTTTTGTTAAAATAAATTCTTATACATTAATAAGTCACCCTGAACTTGTTTTAGGGTCTCTTATCAAATAAAGAAGAATCCTGAAATAAATATAGGATGACATTTTGAGATTCTTTAGGTTCATAGACAAGTTCGGAATGATTTTTCAACTTTAGATTCTGAAACAAGTTCAGAATGACACTTCGAGATATTTAAGATCCTGAAACAAGTTCAGGATGACGCTTCAGGATATTTAAGATTCTGAAACAAGTTCAGAATGACGCTTTGAGAATTTTTAGATTCTGAAACAAGTTCAGGATGACACTTCGAGATATTTAAGATTCTGAAACAAGTTCAGAATGACACTTCGAGATATTTAAGATTCTGAAACAAGTTCAGAATGACACTTTGAGAAATTTAAGATCCTGAAACAAGTTCAGGATGACATTTTGAGAATTTTTAGATTCTGAAAAAAGTACAGAATGAAAATTTAAAATAGCCACTGGAATGAAACTTTTTAGTCAAATACAAGATAATTATCGGCCTTTCAGGTTATTTCAAAAAAATCATTTTTTTTGTTTCGCTTAATTTTATTCCTGATTTATTTTCATCCGAATAGAAATTTAATTGATAAAGATAAATACCACTGGAAAAATTATTAGAATTAAAAACAAATTCATATTGACCAGGTTCTTTTAACTCGTTGATCAAAGTTTGAACCTCTCTTCCCAGTGAATCGTAAATTTTTAGATTAATGTAGCCTTTTTTCGAAATATCAAATTTGATCTGTGAATTATTATTAAACGGATTCGGGAAATTTTGATAAAGTTTAATTTTATCTGGAATAAAGTTGCCTTCATCTTTTTCGGTGTTTAATGTTTGTTTTGGGAAAAAAAATTTTAAGTAATCATCTATGTGGGCTCTCCAGTTTCCCCAGCTGTGTCCTTCATTAAATTCTCGATATATCATATCATAACCTTTTGATTGAAGGATAGACTTTAAATTCCTTACCAGTGGAATTAAAACAGAAATATCATATTTACCAATATCTAAATATACTTTAAGATTTATTTTTGGATTATTTTGAAATCCTTGCGAAATACTCGATATAACATTGCTCGATTGAGCAGCTACATTTCCAAAAATATCTGGATTATTTAAAGCTAGATAAAGAGAAATATTGCCACCATTTGATGCACCACCTACGGCACAATTATTTGAACCTGATTTAATTCTGTATCTATTTCTTAAATAAGGAATTAATTCATTCACAATAAAATTATTAAAAGCACTCATCTGGTTACCTGCATATTCAGGAGTTCGGTTAACTGGTGGTACAAAGACTCCAATAATTGGTTCAATTTGATTTTCTGAAATTAAATAATCCAGTACATTATGCATTGATGCAAGAGAAATATATTCAAGACCATCGTGCATTAGTATCATTGGAAAACTGTCGGATGTACTCTCGTAGTTGGGTGGAAGATAAACTCGAATTGTTCTTGAGTTGTTAAGATTTATACTGTAGAAAGTTGTATCTCTCAAAGTTCCGTGTTGTATGTTTGGATAATATTTTATTTCTACTGGTTGTATATAGTCAGGCATTGCGAGTTCCGAATTTGGTCCAAAACCACCTGGACATGTTTTCGGATTATTAGGATCTAATATCCAGTTTCCATCAACTATAAATTTATAATCAAGTCTTGCGTCTCTTTCAAAAATTTTTGTAGAGTAGAAGAAATTTGTTGAGCTTACTCGAATTAGTCTATCGCTTGTACTCGACCAGCCATTGAAATCACCAGCGAGATAAACATTAGATCCACTGCCACGATAAATAAAATTTGCAATTGTATCTTCGATGTAGGGTATTCCATGAGCTTTAGCTACAATCATAAATGAATCGATCATTTTCATTCTTACGGAGTCATTGGGTGCAATATTCAAACTTTGAATAAAATTTTGAAAATTTGACTGACTGAAAAGAATTTGGATGACAAAAAGAAATATTAAAGTAAATTTTTTCATTTGATTTCCTCACATAAAAATTTAAATGCCAAGTTCACTAATTAATAGACAAAGTATAGCCATTGCTGCTGAACCAAGTTGAAATTCTCTAGGATGTACCATCTCAAATATATCATTTTCAGAGTGATGTACATCCATATAACGTTGAGAATCTGGAACATATCCAAAAAGTGCTTTTGTATTTTTTATTTTTGATACATCAACTCCGCTACCACCTTTTCGAATCCAATCAATTTTAGCTAGATTTAAGTAAGGCAGAAATGATTGTAAATAATTAAGAGTAGCTGAATCTGTATCAACATAAAATCCTCGAGGAGTAAAAGCCCCTCTATCAGATTCAATTGCAGCGATATGTTTTTGTTCGGATTGACTTGCAAATTTAGCGTATTCGATTGCTCCAGTTTGTCTTTGTTCTTCGTCAATAAAAAGAACACATCGTATGGTTCGTTTTGGTTGATAGTTCATACGCTTAAATAAATCCAGGACTTCCATTGATTGAACACATCCAGCGCCATCATCATGAGCACCACATCCCTTATCCCAGGAATCAAAATGTCCGCCAACAACAATCACTTCATCAGGAAATTCTCGGCCACGAATTTCACCAATCACATTATAAGATAAAGTATCGTCAAAAGTTTGACAGGATAATTTTATATTAACCATTAAATCAGGTTCTTCTTCAATTGCTTTCATTAAAAAATCAGCATCCTGATAACCAACAGCAACAGATGGAATTTTTGGGAGTGAGTCTACATAATACATTACACCAGTATGTGGTACATTATCATGTTTAGTTGTAATTGATCTTACAATTACACCAACTGCACCAAACTTAGCTGCTTCGATTGCTCCTCTTGATCTTTGATCGACTGCTTTTCCATATCCTGAAAATGGTTCAACTTCGCCAAAATCAAGTTGGCGATTGAAGAATACAATTTTCCCTTTTACCAGTTCACCTTTTGATTTTAATTCATTAAAATCTTTAACAGAAATAATTTCACCATTTATTCCTTTTTCATCAGTTCCAACACTTCCACCAAATGCAGTTATGTTTAATTTTCTTCCTTTGTATTTTTTTGACTTAACGATTGTAGCTTCCTCTAAATCCCCTCTTTTCCAATTTGGAACCATTACAGGTTGAAGCCAGACAGTATCGAACCCAGCTTCTTCCATTTTTCGTTTAGCCCAATGTATAGCTCGATATGAATTTTCTGAACCTGTGAGTCTTGGTCCTATTTCGCAAAGTTCTCGTAGCCACTCATATCCTTTCATATCAAGTAAAGAATTTCGAACAATTCTTTTGCTTAATTCATAGAGTTCAGTGTCAAGTTTTTGAGGAAAAATTGAATTGTGAAATAAAAAAATGATCTGAATAAAAAATAAAGTGAGTTTCATCTTATCTCCTTAAAGTTTAAGGGAATAATTTCAGAAAAGTAAATCTTCTTCTTGTTCTTCTTTTTTGGTAGGCTTTGATCGATAGTAAGGTTGAATTTCAGAACCTATATATTTGATTGCAGCAGCTATCACTCCCAGATCATCAAGATAACCAACAAGAGGAGCAAGATCGGGTATTGTATCAATGGGCGATATAAAATAAAGTAATGCAGAAACAACGATTAGTTTTCGATACCATTTAACAGAATTATCTTTCAAGTAATTATAAAGAGCTATAACATCTTCAATAAAGGAAATTTTCTTTTCAGCTTTTTTTAGTTTTTTCGGAAATTCCTTATCAATATACTCGACTTTTTCCTGAAATTT
>CALDZP010000012.1 GCA_937944105.1 uncultured Ignavibacteria bacterium | reverse complement strand
TTCCAAAACCACTACAGCAACCACCGCCGCTGTTTTGTGAGTTTCTAGATTTGACATTTACTGTTTGTCCGCCAAGAATTGCGAAACCACCAAACACTTGTTGGAGGTTATCGCTTCCACATTGCTCGCAATGAATTTTTAGTCCTTCTTCTTTTTCTTTTATTGTTGCTCTTACATCAAAATAATAACCGCAATCTTTACAGTGGTATTCATAAGTTGGCATTTATTTATTCTCCATAGTTAGTTTTTCTTTTTCTCTGCTGATTAAATCATCTGCTAACTTATAAATATCATTTATTGGTTTTTCTTTGACCATTTTCCCTATTTTAATTGCTTCTTCAATTTCCTGAATTGTGCAGCCAAGTTTTATGGCTTCAGCAAAATGATAACGAAGACAAGGAAGACAATTACCTGCAATTGAAGAACCAATTGCAATAAGTTCCACAATTTTTGGTTCTAATATATTCACAACAACCTCACTTTTATGATACTTTAGTTTTTTGCTTGATAAGTTTCAATAAGTTCTTCTCTGGAATAATTCCAATAACACATTTATTATTTTCTCTTAAAAGTAATCGTTCATTTAATCTTATCTCGTCTTCCAGGAAAACATCAAGATTAAGATAGGACTTTAAAAAAGAAAACAATTTTTTATACTCAGGTTTATTTTTATTCAGTTTATAATAAACCCATGTACCTTCTTTCTCGGTAGACAAAAGATTAGCACTTCTCAAAACAGCGAGTGCTTTTGAAACAGTGTATTGCGGTAGTTTGAGTGCATCCATTAATTCGCATACACAAAGATTTTCACCACTTTTAATGAAAAGATTAATTATTCTTAATCTTGTTTCATCAGTTAAAGCTTTTAATAAATTAAGAATGTTAACCATTTTAAATCACTAAATATTTAATGATAATATATGCAAAATTTTGCATGCAAATATATGCAACAAAAGGCTTACAATCAATTTTTAACCCAAAGTAAAAATTTTTAGTTAGGAAAAAACTAAAAAGATTAAGGCTTAAGATTTGATTCTTCCAAAGTATCTTGAATTTATGTAAGATGTAAACCCACAAAAAGGATAAAATTTTGAATAACCCAAAAATCAAAAAAACTTTAACTAATTTGAATTTTATATATTAATAAAATTTGAAGGGCAATAAATTCAAGAATAAATTTCTGGTGCGCCCGGAAGGATTCGAACCCTCAACCTTCTGATCCGTAGTCAGATGCTCTATCCAATTGAGCTACGGGCGCAACAAACTTTCAAGTATAAACTCATTCACTAAACTGGTTTATCAAATTTTCTATTTAATCTGTACGCTCTTTGTAGATAAGGCTACAAACACATAAAAATAAAGAACCGTTTCAAACAATCTTTTGCAAAAAGTAAAATCAATAAAATGCTATAAACGAACCATCCACCATAGATGGATTATGCTAACAGCAAAAAGATAAAGGAACAGATACTTGCGCACCCGGAAGGACTCGAACCCTCAACCCTCAGATCCGAAGTCTGATGCTCTATCCAATTGAGCTACGGGTGCGTTACTAGATCAAAATTTTATCTTGAAACTAAAAAAATCCGATGCAAATATAATTAGCAAGTATATGACTTTCAATTAAATCAAATTCAAAAATTTTATATTTACAATAAAAATTGAGCTAATATTTATGAATAAACTTTTTTTCTATATTTTAATTACCTTAATTATTGTTCACTTTTGTGCCTGTAGTTTATTGAATTATTTATTCGAGGAACCCGGTCCCTCAGAAGAAGAGGTATTTTTAAGAAGGCTTCAGACATTCACTCAAACAACTTTATTCAATGTAGATTACAATGCCCTGCGATTAAATCCCGATTCATTTAAAGAAAATAAAATTCGTGTATTTGGTGTAGTAATCCAAGAATTTAATAATGATTTTATTTTATTTACTAATCCATTTGAAGATAATGAATATGGATTTTATCGAATTTTAATTGATTCGCCGCTACCCAAATCAGGTGATTATCCAAAACCTCTTAAATATATTGGGCGTGGTAGTGAAATTAGTGTTTTCGGAATTTACAAAGGTCTCACAACAATAAATCCTGAACGAATTTCACAAGAGAATAAAGTATTAAATTCCCACATAGACTTTAGAAGATTAAAAGATGTACCAACTATTGAGGGTGTTGCTATTTTTGATAGATCTGATGGAAGATTTGAAAGACCACTATGGGTTTCTCAAAAATTTATTAGCGAAAATTATAAATAAAGGATAAAAAATTGTTTTCAGAGAAAGATATTTTTTTCATGAAACAAGCTTTGCGAGAAGCGGAAAAAGCTTTCGAAAAAAATGAAGTCCCTGTTGGTGCTGTAGTTGTCCTGGATGATAAAATTATTGGAAGAGGACACAACCAAACTATTAGTTTAAAAGATCCTACCGCACATGCAGAAATGATTGCAATTACATCAGCTGCAAATTATTTGCAAGACTTTAGATTAGAAAGATGTAAAATTTATGTTACTTTAGAACCATGCCCAATGTGTGCAGGAGCCTTAGTAAATGCAAGAATTGAAGAACTTTATTTTTCGGCTTTTGATCCAAAGTCTGGAGCTTGTGGTACTATACTTAATATAACAGAAAATCGAAATCTAAATCACCGGATTAAAACCTTTAATGGTCTACTGGAAAAAGAAAGTAAAAGCTTACTTCAAATATTTTTTAATGGACTTAGGAACTCAAATTAAATTTATCGAAATGAGTAAATGATTAAAATTTTATTAACTTATTACTTTATTGTTTTTCTTCTTTCAGGTGAGATTCTATTTTTCTGGCTAAACTCTCCGAATCAAAACCATATTTTTTATAAAGAGCTTCGGGGGTACCGGATTCCCCAAACACATCAGGTAATCCAATTCTGATAATTCTTGAAGGATAATTTTCACATAAAACTTCGGCAACAGCAGTTCCTAACCCTCCGATAATATTATGATCTTCAGCAGTAAATATTAATTTACATTCCTGGGCAGATTTTATAATTATCTCTTTATCAATTGGTTTTATTGTATGTATATTGATAACCCTTAAATTAATACCTTTGTTTTTTAATATCTTTGAAGCTTTGAAAGCTTCACTCACAAGTGCACCAGTTGCAAATATTACTGCATCATTACCATCAGTAAGTTGAACCCCCTTTCCAAATTCATATTTATAATTTTCATCAAAAATTTTATCAAGATTTTGACGTGTTAATCGTATATACATTGGTCCAACATGATTTACACTGTATTTAATTAACTCTCTTGTTTCAATTTCATCGCAAGGTTGACAAACATTAAAATTTGGAAGTGATCTCATAAGACTAATATCTTCAAGACCCATTTGTGTTGTTCCATCTTCGCCTATTCCAATTCCCGCATGGGTTCCAATAATTCTTACATTAGCTTTATTGTAAGCAACTGAAACTCTTATTGTATCATATCTTCCAGTAATAAAACATGCAAAGCTACATGCATAGGGAATTTTACCAGATAAAGCTAATCCAGCACTAATACCAATCATATTTGCTTCCTGAATTCCCATCTCAAAAAATCTGTCTGGAAATTTCTTCGCAAATAAATTTGACATTGTTGACTTTGATAAGTCAGCGTCAAGCACAACAATATTTGGATATTGTTCACCTAAAAGTGCTAAAGTTTCGCCAAATGCTAATCGAGTTGATTTACCCATTTGATTCCAGCAATTTTTGAAGTTCTTGAAGTGCTAATTTTGTTTCTTCTTCATTTGGAGCTTTTCCATGCCACTCAACATTATCTTCCATAAAAGATACACCTTTACCTTTAATCGTATGTGCAATCACAAAAGTTGGTTTTTCTTTAGTTTGTTTAAAGATATTAATTGCCTTTTCAATTTCATTGAATTTATGTCCATTGATTTCAATAACATTCCAGCGGAAAGCAATTAATTTTTCTTTTATCGGTTCTAAATTCATAACATCTTTAACATAACCATCTATTTGACTTTTATTATAATCAAGTATAACACACAAATTATCAAGCTTAAATTTTGGTGCAGAGAGTAATGCTTCCCATATTTGTCCTTCTTGCATTTCGCCATCACCAATCATCGTATAAACATTATAATTTTTCTTATCTAATTTTCCAGCAATTGCAATTCCAATTCCAACTGATAATCCCTGCCCAAGCGAACCAGTGGAACTTTCAACATAAGGTAGATCCAAATAACTTGGATGTCCCTGAGTACGAGAACCCAGAACCCTCAAATTCATTAATTCTTCATAAGAAATTAAACCTAATTTTGCAAATACTGCATAAAGCGCTGGAACACCATGCCCTTTTGATAAAATAAATCTATCTCTATCAGGACTAAAAGCATTATCTTTTGTCCGATTAATTTCATTGAAAAATAGATAAACTATTATATCTATTGCACTAAGTGAACCACCTGGATGTCCTGATTTTGCTCTTGAAATGGCTTTGATGATATCTATGCGAAGTTGATTTGAAATTAATTCTAATTCTTTATGACTTTTCATGTTTGTAAAATTTTTCAAAGTTAACAATTAACAACAAATTTTAAAAAATGAGGAATGGTTAAGAACGATTAATAGACTTATAAAAGGATTTCTTAATTTCATTAACAAAATTTCAACCCCTTTAGCTCTTTTTTTATATTGCATAAAAATTCTTTATAAATGGAGTTGATATGCATTTAATTCTTTTTGGTCCACCTGGTGCTGGAAAAGGAACTCAGGCAAAAATTCTCTCCCAAAAATTTAATATCCCTCATATCTCAACTGGCGATATGCTCAGAGAAGCTGTAGCAAATCAAACAGAACTTGGAATGAAAGCAAAATCAATTATGGAATCAGGGCAATTAGTTCCTGATGACATAATGATTGGAATTGTAAAGGATACATTAAGCTCAACTAAGTGCAAGGATGGATTTATTCTGGATGGTTTTCCACGAACAGTTGAGCAAGCCAAAGCATTGGATAAAATTTTCAAAGAACTAAATATTAAAGAAGTAATAATTCTTGATTTTAATCTTGATGAAGAAGAAATCATAAGACGTGTCACAAATCGTAGATCCTGTAAGAATTGTGGGGCTTTATTTAATCTTCTTTACGATAAACTCGATGACATTTGCCCTAATTGTGGAGCAAAAGGTACAATATATCAGAGAGATGATGATAAAGAAGATGTTATCAGGAAAAGAATTGAGGTTTATAAAAAATCAACTCTACCTGTAAAAAAATATTACCGTGAAAATGATGCCTGCTTTATTTCAATTGATGGATTTGGTGAAATAGAGCAAATTACACAAACCATTTTAGAGAAATTAACTCAGGTCAAAGTTCATTAATATCTACTGGAGAAATCTTTTCATTTTGAAGTTTGAGAATTCTAGCGGGGAATTTTTTAACAAGTTCATAATTATGGGTTGCTACCATAACAGCTGTTCCACTTGTATTAATATCTCTTAAAATTTCCATTATTTGTTTAGATGTATCAGGATCCAGATTTCCTGTTGGTTCATCTGCTAATATTAAAATTGGATCATTGATAATAGCACGAGCAATTACAACCCTCTGTTGTTCTCCACCAGATAATTCGGAGGGATAAGAATTTCTTCTATGACTTAATCCAACCAGCGAGAGTGCATTGAATATTTTACGTTTAACTTCTTTTTTTGGAGAATTAACAGAATGTAATACAAAAGCTAAATTCTCTTCTATCGTACGATCAGTTAATAATCTAAAATCTTGAAAAATTATTCCCAATTTTCTTCTGAGCATTGGAATATATCTTTCTTTCATGAATTGAGAATTAAATTCACCAATAGCAACGACCCCACTTTTTGGTTTCAAATCCATGTAAATTAATTTTAGAACAGTTGTTTTTCCAACACCACTTGGACCAATCAAATAAAGAAACTCACCTGAATCCATTAAAAATGTTGCACCTTTCAAGATTGAATGACCATTATAATCAAAATGAACATTTTCAAAGGAAAGGATCATTTCAGATTATTCCTGCATTTATAAATTTTAACTGCATATTTGATGGCAGCAAGCATACTTCTGTGATCTGCTAAATTTTTACCAGCAAGATTAAATGCTGTACCATGATCGGGACTGGTTCTGATAAGTGGTAAACCAGCTGTAAAATTCACACCACTATTAAAATTTAATAATTTGAATGGAATCAAAACCTGATCATGATACATTCCAAAAACACAATCAAACTTTTTGTATTCTTTTTGACCAAAAAAACCATCGGGTGAGAAAGGACCATAAATACCAAATTTGTGAGCACTTAATTTTTTTATTACTGGTAAAAGAATATCGGTTTCTTCTGTACCTATCAAATCCGATTCTCCAGCATGAGGATTTAAACCGAGAACGGCAATTTTGGGACTTTTAATACCAAAATCAGAAATTAATGATTGTCTTATTACATTAATCTTTGTTTCAATTAAATCTTTCGTTAAATTTTTTGAAATTTCTCTTAAAGAAATATGTATAGTTGCTAATGCTGCAAAGAAAGAATTCGATAAAAACATCATTGAGTATTTTTTTGTTTTGAAATGATTAGCGAACATTTCAGTATGTCCTGGAAATTTTGAGCCAGCTTTCATAATTGCTTCTTTTGAAATTGGGGAAGTCACAATTACATCAATTACTTTTTCATCCCATAATTTCAAGCTTTCGTTAATTGCTTTTAATGCAACTTTACCTGAAGTAATGGTTGGCGAACCTAAATTCTGAGTGAATCTACCCAGATCCACAAATTCTAAATTTGAAAAGTCATCGAGCTTAATTTTAGAAATTAAATTTAGCCAGATATTCTTAGGACCAATTAAATAAAATTTGTATTCTCCTTTAATATTCTTTACTGCTTTAATAGTAATCTCAGGACCAATTCCATTTATGTCGCCACAAGTAATAGCAATTTTAATCATTTCTGTAATCTGAAATTTCCATTTTTGTTTTCATCTACGAATGTAAATTTGAGATTTTTATTTGTATTATATGTCCAGACTTCAACCGACCTTCCATCCTTAAGAAAACTTCTTTCAATAGTTGCAGGATAGCCATAAATTATAAATATTTTGCCTCTATCAGTCTGAGCACCATCAGGTTCGGAGACTGTTTTAAATTGAACTGAAGCATAATCTGCTCTATTATAAAACTCAGCCATTAATTCATTAAAAGGAGTTAGTGGAGTTGGATCATATTTTTTCCACAATTCGAAAAACTTTCTGTTTTGTTCAGCTTTATCAATGAAGTTTTTATTAAGAACTTCTTTATCTTCAAATAAATAACCCATAATTTTAATAGCAAGATCTAATGTTTTAAGATATTCTGGTTTATCAATCCATAAAACAGAAAATTTTTTAAAATTTTTATTTGTTCCCTTCCAAATCAAATCATAAACTCCCTCAATTAAATCGAGTGTATCGATATTATAAATCGAGTAACGTAACCCAACATTTTCCTTTCTCTTTAAATCATACTTTACAAAGTTATCTTTTATTGTGATTTCATTGAAGAATTCTTTATCAGGAAGAATTAATAAATATTTTTCAGAGCTAAAAGGTAAAAAGTTGTGAAATCTATTTCTTAACTCCTGTGAAAAAAGCAATTTATAATCTGATTCCTTAATGAAAATAGTTTGAAAGTTTGTAGTATCCTCAAGATCAATTTCAAAAGGTTTAAAGTTGAATTCTTTATTTCTAACTTGGTCTATGATTGTTAGTGTAGCTTTATATTTTTTAGCAGGAACTTTGATTGAAAAATTACTTGTATAAAAAAATTTTTTTGATATTGTTTGTTCGAAATCTTTAGTTTTGATCGTTACTTCTTCTATGTTTCTAATAGGAATAAACAAATCTGGACTTTCGAGCTCAAGCATTACTTTAATTCTGGCTTGAAATGTATCGGATGCAGATTTGCTATTTTGCACCTTTTCGAATAACAAAAAGTCATATCGGATATTATAGTTAAGTATTAAATTTTCATCGAATTGAACTGGATTTAGCCAATAAGAATAAAATATTTTTTCATTAAATGTTACATTTTTCTCTCGATCTAATTTTGAAAATTCTCGTGGCTGAGAAAAAAGTAATTGACTAAAAACTAACAGTAAGGGAATAATTTTTAATTTAATCATTTCATCAAAATTGATTTTATAATTTTACTTTTACGATTATAATCAACTTTTATAAAATAAACTCCAGAAGATAGATCACTTGCATCCCATTCAATTTGATGAATTCCACTATTAAATTCTTTTTCAGTAATTATTCTTATTAACCTTCCAAGTGCATCAAAAACTTGAATTTTGATTAATGACTTTTCGGGAATAGAAAATGTAAATGTAGTCTTCGGATTGAATGGGTTTGGATAGTTAGGGTATACTTCAAAATTGAATTCTGGCGAATAATCATTTACTTCAGTAAGTAGATTAAAATAATTTAATATTGCTGTCATTAAATCTTTTCTTGCCTGAGAAGTTATGATTGTTTCAAAAGGAAATCCTATGTAAATAATATTACAGGGGCTTATTCCACCTGGAACAAAACCTTTAAATCCAATCCCTGCAACTTTGTTATTTCCATATCGAAGTAAAATTTCACTGCCATTCAAAGTATCAATTGCATCTGGATAATCTTCATTATAAGGTGAGCCATAAGAAACCAATCCATAATTAAAATTTATTCCTTGAAAGATTGTACCTGCTTCACCAGATACACTTAGACTACCCGAATTATCTTCAATAAATTTTGCTTTCAAATAATTATTGTAAAAATCTTTATCAGAAACTGAACCATTTGCATCTAAATCGTAACCAATTTCAGAACCACTGATAAAAATTTTTCCACCATTGATAAGGTATTGCTTGATTATGTTTTGTTCATTCGAATTGAATGTCTCATCTGCGATAGATTCATCTCCCACAAACCAGATTACAGCATCGTATTTTGATAAATTCACCAAACCACTTTCAATCGCTTTTGCTGAAGCCGATTCAAAATCGGAATTGAAACTTGTTGAATAATAATAAACAAAATCATGATAAGGTTGTTTATAACTTCCATTAGTTCTAGTAAAACCATCGACAATTAAAATTTTTGGTCTACCAGAATTAATTCTAATTCCATAAACATCACTTTGCATACCAACATTTGCATTTGGTGCCGTATCTACAGGATAAATCTTAAAATATATATCTTTGTTCATGTTATAATCATAAGTTTTACTTGTTACATTAGCTGTCAAAACATTTTCATTATCTCTCAAAGTCCAGCTTGAATTATTAAATGAAAAATACAATCGATGTCCTTTTAAATCTGGTGTTGTATTTTCTTCCCAGGAGATTGTTATTTTGTTTGATGTATCGGATACAATTCTGCTTAAGTTAGTTTGCGAAGGAGGAGTTAAATCTATATCTGTCTTAGTGATTCTTATAAAAACTGTATCTGCATTATTTCTAGTGTCATAAGTATAAACCATAACGACATAATTACCATTTGGCAATTGATCTGCATCCCAGAAATTATTTAGAACTCTTCTTGTTTGGTGAACATCATCTGCACCGTTTCCATTTGTAATTATATAAACATGATTTGTTGTAGATGCTTCCGGCTGGAAATAATTATAATTGACATAATCATTGTACGGTTTAATATAATATCTATATCGTAAAGAATTACTGGGGGGATTATAAATAACAGTTTGCGTGTCCGCTGATAAAATTTTATAACCTATCGCATATGTTCCGTTATTAGTTCCTGATGAAGAACCAGACCAATTTGCTTCCTGAATATTAACAACAATATCTACTTTTCCCCCAATAAAATTTGGTGAAAGTTGAGTTGTTGTACCGTCAACAAAAAACCTAACACTTCTAATCGTTGGTTTCCAGATATCAACAAGTGGAGAAAGCCCACCATCAGGTCTAATGGGATTAACTTCAAGAGATGTATTTCCGAGATAATATTCGATCAAGTGGACATGATCAATTGCAATTGTAGAAACAACATCACCGGTATTCACAGTTTGACCAACAGCTTTTACGGGATTAGTATGATAGTAAGTTATGTCTTTATTCTTTCCATCAATAATACTTCTTACCCTTATATAATTATCATAACCAGTAGGATCACCTGAATAAGATGTAATAACAGTTCCCGGCAAAACAGCAAGAACTGGAGTTCCTGCTGGTGCAGGAATATCAACAGCATTATGATAATGTCCTGAAGCTGATGTACTTCTATATTCGCAGAAGGTACCGGATATTAATTTAGATTGATTAGTTGGAGATAAAGGCCAGGGATATGAAGTTAAATCCTGTCCATAAATTCTTATGCATGTAATAATTAAAAAGAATAACCCTTTGACTTTCAATTTATTAACTGTTCATTGATTCAAGAAATTCTTTGTTATTCTTTGTACCTCTCATTTTATCAAGCAAAAATTCCATAGCTTCAACTGGTGTTAGATCGCTAAGAATTTTCCTCAATAACCATATTCTCATTAATACATCTTCTTTAAGCAATAATTCTTCTTTTCTGGTTCCCGAACGATTAACATCAATAGCAGGAAAGATTCTTCTATCAGCAAGATTTCTATCCAGAACAATTTCCATATTACCAGTGCCTTTGAATTCCTCGAAAATAACTTCATCCATACGACTGCCTGTATCGATTAAAGCAGTTGCAATAATTGTGAGACTTCCACCTTCTTCGGTGTTTCTTGCAGCACCAAAAAATCGTTTTGGTTTATGAAGTGCATAAGCATCAACACCACCGGATAATATTTTACCTGAATGAGGAATTACTGTATTGTTTGCTCTTGCGAGTCTGGTAATACTATCAAGCAAAATAACAACATCATTACCCATTTCAACAAGTCGTTTTGCTTTTTCAATTACAATATCTGAGACCTGAACATGTCTTTCGGCGGGTTCATCGAAAGTTGAAGAAATTACTTCAGCTTTTACTGTTCTTTTCCAGTCCGTTACTTCTTCAGGTCTTTCATCAATAAGAAGAACAATCAATTTTACATCAGGGTGATTTCTGGTGATGGAATTTGCAATTTTCTGAAGCAAAATTGTTTTACCACTTTTTGGCGGTGAAACGATTAACCCACGTTGACCAAATCCAATTGGAGTTAACAAATCCATAATTCTCATTGAATATTCACCGGGAACAGTTTCAAGCTGAATTCTTCTCTCTGGATATAAAGGTGTAAGATTATCAAATAGTCTTCGGTGAGTAACTTTATCCGGATCTTCGCCATTTACGGAGGTAACCTTAAGTAATGCAAAAAATCTTTCGCCATTTTTTGGTGGTCTTACCTGACCTGCTATTGTATCACCGGTTCTAAGATTAAATTTTTTAATTTGTGAAGGTGATACATATATGTCGTCTGGCGAAGAAAGATAATTATAATCTGGTGATCTCAGAAAACCATAACCATCTGGTAAAACTTCAAGTACACCAGAACTGAATGAATAACCTTCCTTTTCAGCCTGTTTTTCTAAAATTTTAAATATTAAATCTTGCTTCCTTAAGTCAGAGTAATCTTCAATTCCGAGTTCTTTTGCTAATTTGTTTAACTCGACAATTTTTTTACTCTTGAGTTCAGTTATGTCCATAGGTTATCCCTTTGATTTGTTTTACTTAAATTACATTGGTCAGAAAAAACACTCATTCTGAGGAACATAATTAGTTCAATAATTTGAAAACTTTACAGTGGGTATAAGTGGAATTTCTTCTACACAAAATTAGTGAAATAGAAATTAATTTCAAGTAGCTATCCATAAATTTTTTCATCTTTTAAGTATTCAAGTGTTTCCCCAACTATATAATTTGAACCAAAAACTACAATAAAATTTTTTTTATCTACATCCTTCATTGCTGTTTCAATAGCTAATTTTACTGAAGGAAATTTTTTGATTTTTGATTTTGAAAATTTTTCAGCAAGTGAATTCACATCGAGCGCTCTCTCTATTCTTGCCTGACATAAATAAATCGTATCAAAAGAATTTTCAATTAATTCAGTTACATCATCAATTGATTTATCTTTCATTATACCAAAAATTGCAACCTTTGAATAAGGAATCAATGAATTTAAGCTTAGTAAAAAATTTCTAATTGCATTTGAATTATGAGCTGTATCAAGAATAATTTGTGGTGTAGATTTAATTAACTGAAATCTTCCTTGAATCGGAAATTTTAGTTTACTAATACCATTAGAAATTTCATTAGATAAATTTTGTAGCGGGAATAAAATTTCAAAAGTTGCTATTGCATTCTTTATATTTTCAACTTGATAATCCCCTATAAGCGGAGATTTTATCCAGTATTCATACCCTGTTATATCTGAAACAACTCTTACTCGCAATTCATTAAAATTTTTTGATATCATCTCAGAGAAATAACTCTCATCTACAAAAATGCAATCTGAATTTTTTGTTTTTGAAATCTCTTTCATCACTCTTTTAACAAATTCATTATTACTACCCACCACTACTGGTTTATTCTCTTTAATAATTCCGCCCTTTTCAGATGCAATTTTATCAATCGAATCACCAAGATATTCACTATGATCGAGATCAATTCGAGTAATAACTGAAATTTCAGGCTCAATTACATTTGTTGCATCCAATCTACCTCCCATACCTGTTTCAATTACAGCATAATCTACTTTTTGCTCTTCAAAATATTTGAAAGCAATAACTGTCGTCACTTCAAAAAAAGTTGGATTGAGTTCTAAGATTTTATCTTTAAGATCTTTAAAAATTTGAATAATAAATTCGTCTTCAATTTCCGTCCCATCAACTTTAATTCTCTCGTTAAATTTCAAAAGATGGGGTGATGTATATAAACCTACATTATAATTCATATGCGATAGGATTGAAGCAATAAAGGTTGATGTTGATCCTTTTCCATTAGTACCTGCTATATGAATCGTTTTATATTTTTTATGTGGATTTCCCAGGTATTCAAGAAGTTTAGATGTTTTCTCCAGTCCAAATTTAATTCCAGTTTTTTGAAGTGAGTAAAGAAAATCTAATGTTTGAAGATAATTCATTGATCTACTTGTAATGTACCGATTAGTTGATTTATATCATTTAAGTCAAATTTGATAAGATGTTTTTTTATTCCCTCAATTATTTTTATAGGAGACGATGGGTCAACAAAATTATGAGTACCTATTTGAATGGCTTTTGCACCAACAATTAAAAATTCCAACGCATCTTCGAAATTTGTAATTCCTCCGATACCAATTACAGGAATATCAACTTTTTGAATAATTTCAAAAACTTTAGCCAATGCAAGTGGTCTTATTGCTGGTCCCGAAAGTCCACCTGTAATTCTACTTAACTTAGGTTTTCTAGTATATACATTAACAGCCATTCCAATAAAAGTATTAATAGCGGAAACTGCCGTTGCCCCTTCTTCTTTTGCCACTCTTGCAAATTCACTTATCGCAGTTACATTGGGAGTGAGTTTGATAATAACAGGCTTATTTGTTGATGCAACGACTTTACTTGTTATTTCTCCCACTTTATTTAAGTCCCTACCAAATTCAAGTCCCCCTTCTTTAACATTCGGACAAGAAACATTTATTTCAAATGCATCGACTTTTTCTCTATCCAGAATTTTAACACATTCAACATATTCATCAACAGTGCTTGCTGCAATATTTACAATAATAGTTGTATTTAATTTTACTAATTCAGGAAGTTTTTCCATTATAAATCTTTCTACACCAATGTTTGCAAGCCCGATAGTATTTAACATTCCCGATGGAGTTTCAGCAATTCTCTGGGGAGGATTTCCAATTCTTGGCTTTAAGCTTAAAGATTTTGTAATAATTCCACCAAGTTGATTTACATCTAAAAAATCGTGAGATTCAATCCCATATCCAAATGTACCGCTTGCAACAAGCACTGGATTTTTTAATACAAGTTTCCCCAGATTAACTTTAAGATTTACTTCACTCATAACTTAATTTCATTTATATTAAAAACTGGACCATCTTTACAAACGAGTTTATAACCAGAAGAATCTGCACTTTCAATCGGACATCCCTGGCAAATTCCAAATCCACATGCCATTGCAGCTTCTGTGGATACCTCACAATTCAAATTAAATTCTTCACACAATAATTTTAAAGATCGAAGCATTTGAGTAGGTCCACACCCAAATATTTTTATCTTTTCTCTGAAAGAATTATTAACCAAATCCTGTTTCAATAATTCAACGACATTTCCTTTGAAACCTAAACTTCCATCATCTGTAGCAATTCGATAATTTTTTAATCCATAAGTTACAATATAATTTTTATTTCTCGCACCAATGTAAGTATAAATATTTTTATTCTTTGAAATAAATTTTGTTAAAAAAGGAAAAGGCGCAATGCCTAAACCACCTCCAACAAAAATTGCATCCTGAAAGTCATCGACCAAAGTAAAACCATTCCCCAATGGACCAATTATGTCAAACTTTGACCCAATGATAGCTTCAGCCAGTGCTTTTGTTCCCTGGCCAGAAACTGTGAAAAGAATTTTAATTAAATCATTTTCGACATCACAAAATGAAAAGGGTCGTCTTAAATAAGGATAACATGTTTCTGATACTCTAATATTAACAAACTGACCAGGTTTTGCATTCTCAGCCAGAATTTTAGATTTGAATGAAAGAAGTATTATTTGATCAGTTAAAATTTTTTTATCAATAACTTCAGCAATGGTTTGGAACATCATATTAAGGATAAATTAATTATTGGTTGCGGTTTTCAATTTCTGAGATTTTATCAAGGCGTTTTTGATGTCTTCCACCCTCAAATGCTGTATTCAACCAGATAGTTATGAAAGATTTCAAAATTTCGATATCAAAAACTCTCGCTCCAAGAGTAAGAACGTTTGAGTTATTGTGTTCTCTTGAACTTCTTATCGCATATTCATTAAATCCGACTGCAGCTCGAATTCCTTTGACTTTATTAGCAACAATAGCCGAAGGAATACCAGTTGCATCAATCATAATTCCACGCTGAGCTTTATTATCTTTAACCGCATAAGCAACTGCATATGCAAAATCTGGATAATCACAAGATTGCTCAGAGCTTGTTCCAGCATCAATTACTTTATAACCCTTCGATTCTAAAAATTTTATTAACTCTTGTTTCACTCTGTATCCTGTATGATCAGAACCAATTACAATTGTTTTATTTTCAGTGTAATTAGAAATTTCTTGTGTAGAATTCCTCGAGGTTTTTATTTCAATTTTTTCACGGATTAATAAATCCTTTGCCAAAGGAGTTAAAATTGTATCAGGATCTATGAAAATTTCTTTAATGCCCTGCTTGATAAGCTTATTGATATCAGCCTCTGTAATAAGTTTCTTCATAGATAATCATTCATTTTCTTCATTTTCAAATAATCAACAACTTTTTTAACATCTTGCGAATGAGTTCGATTTGCAATAAGCAGCGCATCATCAGTATTGATTATGATCAAATTTTCAAGACCGAGTACAGCAGTAAATTTATCATCTGAAAAGATGTAAGAATTTTTGACATCATCTAAAAAACAATTGCCATGAATACTATTACCATTCTCATCTTTATGACTTAACTGATAAACTTCTTCCCAGCTTCCAACATCACTCCACCCGAATGTGCTTCTAATTACATAAACACGGTCAGATTTTTCCATTACACCGTAATCAATTGAAATACTCCTTAACATACCATAAACTAGTTCAACTTGTTTTTGAAAATCATCTTTCATCAAATGTTTCTGAAGTTTTTCAAGTCCTTCATATAGATCTGGCATATGTTTTTTAAATTCTTCCAGAATAACATCCACACGCCAGATGAACATACCGGAATTCCAGAGAAAATCACCACTTTCCAAAAATTTCTCAGCAGTCTGATAATTTGGTTTTTCAGCAAATGTTTTCACCTTAAAAATATTTTCTTCAATTTCTGACTCTTCTCTTTGAATGTAACCATAACCAGTTTCAGGTCTAGTGGGTTGAATTCCGATCGTTACCAAACCTTTTCTTTTATAAGCAAATTCAGTTGCACGCCTCATAATATCTATAAAAGCATCAACATCACGAATGATATGATCTGAAGGTAGAACAATTGTAACGGCATCAGGATGAAAATTATTTATAATTATAGATGCAAGTCCAATACATGCTGCGGTGTTTCTTCCAAAGGGTTCAATTATGATATTTTGAGCTGGAATTTCTGGGATCTGTCTTTTGATTTCATCTTTTTGAGTTTTATTCGTAACTATAAAAATATTTTCAAATGGTATTAATTTATTAATTCGTTTTACAGTATCTTGAATCATTGTATTTTCGCCAAAAATCTTCAAAAGTTGTTTAGGCATTTTTTCTCTACTTCTTGGCCAGAATCTTGATCCGACTCCACCAGCCATTATAACAGCAAATGTTTTCATATTATACCTCATAACCTATTGATATTAATTTTTCTTTTAATTGATTATGTTTTTGCATGAATGGTTCGAGATCAATTTCTCTTTGTTTTATTAAAGTAACTAAAACTATAAGAGTGCTTCTAATTAATTCAGAAACTGTTTTATCAATTATTAATTTTTGATCTCGAATTGCTACAAGTGATAACCAGTAAACTTTAATTAATTCTGAAATTAAATCAAATTCTAACTCTTTTGCTAATTGAAAGCACCTATAAGCTTTTTGAATAATTTTTAAATGAGCTTCATCATCGATTTTTTGTTTAATTATTTTTGTTAATAATTCATCTACTTCAAGAATGTTATCCAAGATCATCTTCTCGAAATCAAGGTACAAATTCTCATCTTTGTCCTCAAAAGAATTAGAAAATTGCTTTGAAAGTTCTGAATATTCATCTTCTTCAACATTAGTTACACCTTTATCTTCTTCTATATTTTGAGTTCCTAATTCGTGTTCGGTTGTAACATTTCGATCATAAAGTTCACTATTAATATCGTCTTGAATTTTCTGAGAGTCGAGCTCATTTTCACTATTAATTGTGGATATATCATCTAATTTGGTTTGAATTTCTTTCGATTCTATTTTTTTATGTTCGATATCTTCATCTTGAGTAGATTTATTTTCTTCAAAGTCTTTTTCTGAATTTGTATCTAATTTTTTATTGCTGTCCCAATCAAAGTCAAGAGGTAAAACCAGATCTTCTTCACCTTTTTCTATTTCTTTATCTTTTTTTTGCTTCTCGAAAGATTTTTTCGCTATGCCATTCTCAATTTCAAGTTTTTCAGATGGTTCTATTTCTAATTTTTCTTCAAGCCCTGATTCTTGATTGTTTAAGTTATTTCTATCAGATTCATCAATATGAATTTGTTCTGTAAAACCATCTACTTTTAATGATACAATTTCTTCATCTTTAAAATCCAAAAACTCCAATAAATCGACTTTCGGCTTTATGTCATTCACATTTTTTGATGTTTCATTTTCTACTTCATCGGGTTCTTTAAGTTCATAAATAGTGAATGTTGTATCATCGAAAACAATTTTTGGTCTTTTGGATTTTATTATGCCAGTTCTAAAATTTCCTTGAACAAATCTTCTTAAAATTGATTGAGTTGCATCTCTATCACTTACAAATTGATAGCTAATTTTTTCGAGGTCAATGTGTGATTTATTTAATCTTCGATAGATGGAAATCAATTTTGATGCAACTTCCTCGAGTTCAACAACTCGTTCCATCAATTTAAGATCGGGGAAAAGTTCTTTACTATTTTCAATTCGTGCAACAAGTTTAGAAAGAAGCTTTTCCTTTTCTTTATCAATAAACCTGATTCGAGAAGCTGCACTTTTAACGAGTTGAACTATGTAAAATTTTACAAAATCCAATTTAGTATGTGAACTTTCTTTTTACTCTTTTTGATATAGATGTACAAACTTCGTAAGGAATAGTGTTAATAATTTGTGATATA
This sequence comes from uncultured Ignavibacteria bacterium, assembly GCA_937944105.1. Classification (GTDB taxonomy): domain Bacteria; phylum Bacteroidota; class Ignavibacteria; order Ch128b; family Ch128b; genus Ch128b. Next base: position 25,232 of record CALDZP010000012.1, on the reverse strand, counting down.
TCATCTGCATCAAATTTAACATTTTCTTGAGAACCAAGCACAATCACTTCATCATTTAATTTTATTTTTTCCATTTCAAAATTAACCATAATTTGATCCATCGTCACTCTACCAACAACATCAAATAATTTATTATTAAAAATCACCTTCCCTTTATTAGAAAGCAATCTATTATAACCGTCCGCATAACCAATTGGTAAAGTTGCAATTTGAGTTTTTTCCCTGGTAAAATAAGTTCTACCATAACTAATGCTCGTCCCAGCTTCCACCCATTTTAAAAACGAAACTTTAGTTTTAATAGACATTACAGGCTTTAATGGAATTGATTTCGAAGTTTCATTTGAGGGATAATAACCATATAAGGAAATGCCAGGACGAACCATATTGAAATAAGATTCAGGGAGATCTAATATTGCACCACTATTTGCAGCGTGAAAATACTTAACCTTTAAATTCTTACTCTTGATTTTATCTAAAACCTGATTGAATCTTTCAAGTTGAATTTTTGCAAATGTTTTATCGGCAGTATCAGAAGTAGCAAAATGAGTATAAACTCCCTCAAGTTTTATCGATTTTTCTTTAATTAAAAAATCAATATACCCATCAATCTCATCGGGTTGAATTCCAACACGCCCCATTCCTGTATCAACTTTAATATGTACGGGGATTTGCTTCCTTTGATTTTTGGCATACTCAGTCAAACTCTTCAATGTTAAAAAATCATAAACCGTTGGAGTAATACCATATTTCAAAATTAACTTATAATCATCTTCATAAATCTTACCAAATACAAGAACTTTTTCTTGAGGAAAAAATTTCTTAAGCTCAATTGCTTCTTCAATTAATGCAACACCAAAATATTTTGGTTTTGACTTTACTTTTAATAAGGCTTCAACACATTGAATCATACCATGTCCATAAGCATCTGCTTTAACAACAGGCATAATATGAACATTTTGCCCAACTTTTTTTGCAATTGATTGATAATTAAAAATCAGGTTCGATAAATTTATTTCTGCATAAGTCGGTCTCATTGTTGCAAATATACAAAGATTGATTTAGCGATTTGAAATGAAATTAAATATCACGATAAAAAATTCTAATATTAATTTTCATCATTAAAAATTTTATTGGTTTCACTTCATTCTTATAATTTTCAAATGATTAATTGAAGTAGACTCTAAGATTAAAGGGTATTAAAATTTACAAACACTACACTTTAATAAAAATTATTTTCAAAAGTTAGCTATAAAAAGAATTATCAGACCAGAACAAAATTTTATTTGAATTACTTATCAATTTTTATAATTTCAAAAATTAAACGAGGAAAAAAATGAAACAATTAGAAAAAACCTCTGATGGCTTGGTGAGGGGACTTTCTGTAACTGCTGCTACAATGATAGTTGCTGGGTCAATGATAGGTTCTGGAGTTTTTAGAAAACCTTCTATCATGGCTGAGCAACTTATGTCACCTGAACTTGTCTTACTTGCATGGGTTGTTGCGGGAGTTTTTACTCTCATCGGTGCTTTAACAAATGCCGAAGTTGCTGGGATGATTGATGCAACAGGAGGACAATATAAGTACTTTAAAACAATGTACGGTGATTTCATTGCATTTGTTTATGGATGGTCAATTCTTGCTGTTATACAAACTGGGAGTCAGGCATCAATAGCAGTGGTATTTTCAGAGTACTTAGGTTATTTCATAAAGTATCCTCAATTTTCAGAAGATGTTCAAAAATTCTCAATTTATATTCCTTTAGTAGGCAATATTTATCCTTTAGCAGATTTTGGAACTAAAGCAGTGGCGATTTTATGTTTATTATTCATTACTGGAATAAATTATGTTGGAGTAATTTTTGGTGGCGGAGTCCAAACATTCATTACTTTTGTTAAAATTGCTTCCATCCTTCTTCTTGCTTTCGCTGCATTTATTTTTGGTAATGGAAGTTTAGAAAATCTCACCAGCGATGCACTACCAGTTCATAATGAATATAATGTCTTGACAATGTTTGGTCTTGCATTAGCAGGCGCTTTCTGGGCTTATGACGGATGGAATAATGTAACCTTTGTCGCTGGTGAAGTTAAAAATCCAAAACGAAATGTTCCTAAAGCTTTAGCTTTTGGAACTCTAATTGTTATGGGTGTATATCTTATCATAAATATTGCTTACATGTATATTTTACCAATTGATAAAATAGCAAAATCTCCACTTGTTGGAGCCACTCTGGCAGAAACCTTATTTGGTCCAATGGGCGGGTCAATTATTTCCCTTGCAATAATTATCTCAACTTTTGGTGCAGTAAATGGAAGTATTTTAGCTACAGCGAGAGTTCATTTTGCAATGGCAAGAGATGGATTATTCTTTAAACCTCTTGGTAAAACTCATCCAAAATTTTCAACTCCAGGAACTTCTTTGATAGTTCAAGGAATCTGGTCAAGCATTTTAACTTTAACTGGAACATTTGATACAATTTCTGATTACGTAATATTTGCATCATGGTTATTCTATGGAATGGGAGCATTTGGTGTTTTTGTTTTAAGGAAAAAAATGCCTGAAGTTAGTAGACCATATAAAGTCATTGGTTATCCATTTTTACCAGCAGCTTTTGTAATTTTTTCTATACTCTTCGTAGGTAATACACTTTATTCCGATACAAGTAACGCTATGATGGGTTTAATCTTAATTTCATTTGGAATTCCTTTTTATTTTTATTGGAAGTATTTTGTAAAAAAGAAACAGTGAAATAACTATGAAAAAAGCGTTTTTGATTGATGGAATGTCAATGGCTTATAAAGCCTATTTTGCTTTCATATCGAGACCACTCAGAAATTCAAAGAATCAAAATACCAGTGCAGTTTATGGTTTTCTTTCTTCTTTAATTAAAATCCTTGAGAATGAAAAACCTGATTATATAGCCGTCGCATTTGATACAAAAGAAAAAACTTTCCGACATGAAAAATTCCCAGAATACAAAGCTAATCGGCAATTGATTCCCGATGATATGATTTATCAGCTTGATTACATAAAAAAAATTCTTCAAGCCATTGATATAAAAATAATAACTGCTCCTGGTTATGAAGCCGACGATATCATTGGTACACTATCTAATCAATTTAAAAAGAAAAATGTCAGTACATATCTTGTAACACCAGACAAAGATTTCTTTCAATTGGTAGATGATGGAATTTATGTATATAAACCTCAAAAGAAGTCTGTTGAAGATGCTGAAGTTTATGATGTCAATAAAGTAGAGAATGAATATGGTTTAAAACCAGAACAATTTATTGATTTTCTCGCCTTGACAGGTGACCCAACCGATAACATTCCTGGCGTTAAAGGAATCGGTGAAAAAACTGCTCTTGAGTTAATTCAAAAATTTGGTTCCCTTGATAATATTTATAACAATATTGATAACATTACCAAAGAGGCATTAAAAAACAAATTGCTTGAAGGTAAAGAGTTAGCATATCTTTCTCGTGAACTTGTAACAATTAAAAAGAATATACCATTAAACATTAATATTGAAACTTTGAAAATTCAATCACCTGATGTAAGCACCATTGAAAACTTATTAAATGAACTTGAAATTAAAACCTTTAATAAAAGATTGGAAAATATTTTAAATACTAAAATTCAATCTAAGACCCCAACTCTTTTTGATTTAACTGATGAACAATCAGAAATCAAAATAAAAGAAATTTCAGGCACTGAATATATTCTCCTAGATTCTCAAGAAAAAATTGAAAACTTTATTAATAAAGCAAAAGAATCCGATTTTATTGTTTTTGATACGGAAACTGATAACTTAAATTCTATCGATGCAAATTTAGTTGGTTTGTCATTCTGTCTTAAAAAAAATGAAGCCTATTTTTATAAACTTGATTATCACAAAAATTTTAATGTAAATGATAAAGACAGAAAAAACTTAGAGCTCTTCAAAAGTATTCTGGAAGACAATTCAAAACTTAAAATCGGACAAAATATTAAATATGATATTAATGTTTTATACAATTATAATATAAATGTTCAATTACCTTTCTTTGATACAATGGTAGCTTCTTATATTTTGAATCCAGATAATGTTACAGGTCTCGATGATCTCGCTAAAAAATATTTAAACTACGATACCTACAAAATTTCATTACTAATTGGCGATAAAAAAAATTCTGAATTGATGTGGAATGTCCCTGTTAATGATCTTAAGATTTATTCGTGTGAAGATGCCGACATAACCTATAAGTTGTATTTAATATTAAAAGATGAATTAAAATCTAAACAATTACTTGAACTATGCGAATCAATTGAATTTCCTTTAGTAAAAACTTTATCTGAAATGGAATTAAGAGGTGTTTACATCAATACAGATGATTTGCAGGATTTAAGTCTTGAACTGGAAAAACAAATTTCTAATATAGAATTTAAGATTTACGAATTAGCAGGTGAAAAATTTAATGTAAATTCAACAAAACAACTACAAGAGATTTTATTTAAAAAATTAAAATTAGAACCTACAAAGAAAACCAAAACCGGTTACTCAACTGACATTCAATCATTGGAACAGATTCGATTCACACATCCTATAATAGAATATTTGATTAACTTCAGACAACTTGTCAAATTGAAAAATACTTATGTTGATTCATTACCTGAATTGATTAACAAAAGAACCGGTAGAGTTCATACCAATTATAATCAGACAATTACTTCCACTGGAAGACTTTCATCCAGTGATCCGAACCTCCAGAACATTCCAATTAGATCTGAACTTGGAAAAGAAATAAGAAAAGCTTTTGCTGTTCCAGATAAAAACTGGAAAATTTTAAGTGCCGATTATTCACAAATTGAATTGAGAATCCTCGCTCACATTTGCGAAGACCCTAATTTAATAGAAGCTTTTGAAAATGATGTTGATATTCACGCATCAACTGCATCAAGAGTTTTTGGAGTCCCAATTGATAAAGTAACTCCCGAAATGCGACGAAAAGCAAAAGAAGTAAATTTCGGAATTCTTTATGGGATTGGTCCTTTTGGATTAAAAACACGTCTCGGAATTCCACAAACGCAAGCAAAAGAATTAATAGATCGATATTTCAAGACTTACAAAAATGTGCAAAAGTACCTTGAAGAAACAAAATCATTCGCCCATAAAAATGGGTATGTTGAAACATTAAAAAAGAGACGACGATATCTCCCAAACATTAACTCACAAAATGCAACGGTACGCTCTGCTGAAGAAAGACAGGCTATTAATATGCCCATTCAAGGGACAGCTGCCGATATGATTAAAATTGCAATGAACAATATTTCCAATGAATTCAGAATAAAAAAATTAAAATCGGCAATGATCATTCAGGTTCATGATGAACTTGTTTTTGAAGTTCACAAAGATGAACTGGATGAAGTCAAAAAAATTGTAAAAAAAGAAATGGAAAATGCGATTAAATTAAAAGTCCCGGTTAAAGTCGATATTGGAATCGGTGATAATTGGTTGGATGCACATTAATTTCTCAATAGTAAATTTTCAAATCTAAGTTATACTTAATGGCTTATATTTTTCCTGAAGTAGAAAATTAATTTTTGTTATGTACTAAATTGTATTCTATACTTTATCAATCACCAACCATAAAAAATTTTTTAAATATATAATTTCAAGCATAGAACTTAAACGAGTGAACTCACTTTAAACTGAATCCAATAATAAAAAATCTGATTTCTTACTTTGATTCTTTTTATAGCCTTTCTTAATAAAATTTTTCTTTTCGAACTTGCAAATATTTTTCAAAGGGCATTCATAACACACAGGATTTTGACTTAAACATATTGTTCTTCCAAGTTTAATTAAATTAGTATGAAACTCATGTGCAATTCCATCATGTAAGGATTCATTAATTAATTTAAAGGTTTTATTTCTATCCTTTGTATTAACAATTCCAACTCTATTTAATATTCTATGGATGTGAGTATCAACTGGACAAATATTTTTATGCAACCCAAAAAGTAAAACACAAGCAGCTGTTTTTAATCCAACTCCTTTGAATGATGAGAGATAATTTAGAGCATCATCTATATCAAGACTATTTAAAAAATCAAAAGAAAGAGAGCCCATTTTATTGTAAATCTCTCGAAGTGTATTTTTTATGGTTTGAGATTTCTGTTTTGCCAATCCAGCAATCTTAATAGTGTTTTCAATAGTTCTAAGATCAGCATTTAGAATATCTTCATATTTAGGGAACTTCCTTTTGAGTCTTAAAAATGCTTTATGAGAGTTAATATCGTTTGTATTCTGCGAAAGGATTGTTGCAATTAATACATCTACTGGACTTGAATTTAAGTTTCTTGATGGTTTACCAAAGGTATTTATTAAGATTTTATTGACCTTTAAAATAAAATTGGCGGTCGAATCTAATTTATTTTTCTTAGAAACGACCGCCTGAGATCTCATTTAAAATCTCACAACTAAATCAAAAAATTGAACATTTTTTAACCTTCCATAATCAGCAAATCCATAGTTAAATGATAGAGCTATTTCATTAACTATTGGATAATTCAAACCGAATCCAAATGTAAAGCTTTGTTCACTATCTCTTAAGAATAACGATTTGTATCCACCTCTGACAAAAAAGTAATTATTGAAATTCAATTCCAATCCAAAATTTAAATACTCCGTATTATCATTTGGATGGACAGCATCAAGTGAAGTAGTTACAACAAGCAACTCCGATTTAACAACTTCCATAGCAAGACCAACACGAAATGAAAGAGGTATATCATAATATGAAAGTCTATATTCGGCAGGAATATTATTTGGGCCTGAGTTAGGATTATTATTTGGATCTACATTAAAATAAGTGTTTCTACCTTCAAGCTTCATCTTTGTACCAAAGTTAGAAATACTTGCACCGACTCTTAATCCATTGAAAGGCGTTGTATACATTGTTCCCGCATCAATTGCAATTGAGCTTGCACTCATATCCCAGACCTGATCACGAATATATTTGAAATTGAACCCAATTGAGAAATTATCAGTCAAATTTCTGGCATAAGACAATCCCAATGCCAGTGAACTGGCATCCCAATACCTACCATCACCTTCAGGATTATCAAAAGTTCTGACTTTTTCTTCTGGTACACTAAAGGATATTAAACTCAGAGCTATACTTCCAATATCACCAAGATTTAATGCAAGGGCTGCAAAATCGTATGACATATCTGCTAACCAGTTAGCATGATTAAAAGCAGAAGCACCAGTACCGGTAATCCTGGAAATTCCTGCTGGGTTATAATAAATTGAATAAATATCGTTTTCCATTGCAGCAAATGCACCTGCCATAGCAATTGCTCGAGAACCTGCATTAATTTTGAGAAATGTCGCTGCAGTTGTTCCAACTTTAGAAGTACTTCTTTCAAGCTGAGCAAATGAGAGTGAATTTAAAATTCCAATAAAAACTATGATGAAAATTATTTTTCTCATTTCAAACTCCATAAATTTTATTTAATTACTGCAAATCGACCAATCTTTTCGCCAATACCTGGTGCATCAACATGATAAATATAAACACCATAAGCAATTCTTTGACCTTCATAACTTAATAAATCCCAGTTAACTATACTTCCATCGTCATTTTTATAAATTGTTTGAACCAGTTCACCGGCTATTGTATAAATTCTTATTGTACATTCTTTTGGTAGATTTCTAAATTGAAGAACTTTTTCACCTCTTCTATTTGGTTGACGAGCCGGTTGCTCCGCATCCGAAAATGCTACATAAGGATTTGGAACTACATAAATATTATCAAGCTGATTTCTGGCAATTTGTTTATCATATTTTTCACCAATAGTTCTAAATGAATATTTTTCACCAGCTTTAAATGGTTTAGTTGTTCTTAAAAAATAAACATCTCCTTGAGGTGGAATAAATTGACCTGATGGTAAACTAAATGTTATCTGGTAAGAAGTTCTTAACCTATCTCTAACTCGCGGGAACAAAATTATATCTTCACCTGGATCCCATCTACCATTGCCTCGAGTTGCCGCTATACCTTCAAAAATAAGATAATCTGCTTTTCGACCAAGCATTGTATCAGGCGTAATAATTGTGATTTTGAACGGACAAACAATTTTTTGATTCGATTGATTAATTACTGTATCTCCAGGTGAAACGTATTTACCAGAAGCAGTTGTATCCATACTTGTAAATACAAGTTTAAAATCTAAATCAGTAGGCAAATGTGGATTAGCTGGTGAAACTGTTCTTGGTACCCAGAGAATTGTATCCTTCAAATTAGTTTTTTTCTCGGGATGCCAGCCAGAATTTTTTCTATCAATTCCTAAAGTATCATTAAATAGAAAAACTCGCATTCCATCAAAAGACGGATTTGCATCTTCACCATTAATGTAAGAGCTTTGATAAACTGGATAATATTTATATGTCACATAATAAATATTACCTGAAGGCAAATCACCATGATTTGCACCACGAATTTTACCTGTAGTTGCTGCAACAAAATATTTATTAGAAGGAATTATATTGCCAGCTTCATCTTTTACCACTACACTACTTAAAATGATATTTTGATTCGTGAGATTTACTAAAACTGTGTCTTTTGAAATTATCCTGTCAGTTACTCCAGTTTCATTTATTAAATTAAAGGAGTTGTTGGTTACAAACTCAATCCTATATTCATTCTGATCTTTTACAGCTTTACTATCATAAGTTTTAACATATACTTTACCAGTGGCAATTCCACTTTCATGTTGAATTGAAAGATTATCGTTTAAATTAGTTAATGTTCCTTTTGCACGTGGTCCAGGTGTAACCATTACTGTATTAACATCGAACTTTAATTCACCAGTAATTGGATCCTGAATAATTACCATTGGAGACTCCGATGGCGGTAATTCCTTACCTGGCACTAATGATCCTCCATCGTAAGAAACCACAGCATAATAATATGTGATTCCATTTTTAACAGTTGAGTCCACATATTCGTGAACAAGTCCTGTATTATTACCTACCCAATATTTGACACCTCTGCCAATATATTCCACTGGATGAAAACCTTTTAATGAATCAATCAAATCAAATTGAGCATATTTACCTGTATTGGGATCAAACAAGGGAACACCAATATATGGAACACCATTGCCATCAGTAATTTTAAATACATCAGAAAATTTTGGATCTTGACTTCGATAAATTTTATACCCTTGAAAATCTTTTAATCCTGTAAGTGGATCAACAGAATTTTCTGCTCTTGTATCCCAATAAAGAGTTACTCTTCCATCACCAGGAACAGCAGTCACAATTGGTTTTGCGGGAGGTTGCGCAAATCTATAATCCGCTTCAAGAATCCTGGTTGAAATTTCTGCATTTAATACCAGATCGTTTAAATTTTCACCGAACAAAATACACATAGAAAATCTCTGTGTTTCACCAGGCTCAAGTTTGAAAGGTCCTGTTCCGAAATTAAAAACATTATCTCCCGGTTGATTAAGTAATTCCTGATTTGGATCTATTGTCTCACTTGATAACCACTCCCACATTAACTCATCATTCATTGGAACATTTGGAAGAGAATTAGTATAGACGGCAGCATGAAAACTCGTTAACCCAAGCTGATCTGATTCAGAAATATCTCGTAATCCAAAATTTGGTTCAGAACCAGCCCATTTATAACCTGGTAAACGAATTTCAGAAATTGGTTCACCAACATCATATTTTCCATTTTCATTTTGATCAATATACCATGCCTGAGTTGGTTTACCATCACCTTCACCATAATCAGGTCCTGGATAGTTTGGAGAATCTGGTCCAATCCCATCAATACCGATATCATGAATTGCAGGATCCCAGTCACCATCTTCATCACCAGACCATCTTGGTTTAGGTGCGCCATAAATTTCAGTATATTTTGCAACATCTGAAATCCCATAATTCAAAGGATATTGAATCCCATCAATGTAAAATCCAGCGTCATTAAATGGAGATTCATCAATTATTCCATCATCATCATTATCTTTTAAATCTGAATGTTGGCTCGGGCTTTCTAAAAATTTCCAACCAAAATAACCACACCATTTTCCGCCATCCCCTTTCATATCATCATCCCATGCATAAACCATGCTTCTTGCACGTTGTGGGTAAGGATCAGCCAATGGTCCTAAAGGTGGAATAAAGAATGCTCTATCATCTGAATAGTTGTTTGGTCCCCCTACATGTGGATCACCATGCATTCCAAAGTAAACTCTTGGTAAAGTTTTAGGACTTGCATTAGTCGTTTGATAAACCAAAAAAACTATATCCTCTGCTAATGGATTATTGAATTGTAACACTCTGACTTCCATATCTAAGCCAAGACCTCGTTTGGATGAATCATCTGGAAATGGATAGTAGGGAAATTCTGCATTTGTGTAATCATCAATAACAAAATAAACTTCTTCGTCAGGTGCTGTTGCCTGATCACCAAGAAATGCAGGCCATAAATATTTCCCGGCTCCTGGATTATACCAACTTTCTGGCCAGCTATCAGGTTTTCCATCTCCGTTATTATCAGGTGAATTTAATCTTGCTATTTCATTTTGATTTGGATCAACATATCCATCTTTTGGTAACCAACCCCATTTTATCGTACCTGATGGATCATAATCACCTTGGAATGTTCTGATAAATGAATCATCTACAATGTGTAATGTATCACCTCTATCATTAACAACCTCGGCAGCAGCCAGTGGCCCAAACTCAAATCCATAACCGAGTCCATTCCACACAAGATCAGCAATATTTCCTAAATAATTTGGTGCACAAATTGAACCATAATTAAATAAAACTGTTTTTACTTTATTCCCTTGAATAATACTTTCTTTAATTAATTTAGGATTACCAAGAGATTTAGCCAATCGTTCACCAGGTTTACCAAATAATTCAAGAGCTTGTTTTTCCGTAAGTTCTTTAAGTATGTAATTACCATACTGATCTTTTTTCTGCGACAAAAGATTAAATGATATAAAAATTAACAAAATAAATGAGATTTTAATTTTACTTTTCATTATTTCTTCTCCTCAAGAAATTCAGTTAAAAATTAATTGAAAACCTAAACGAACTTCTCTCGGTCTATTTACTCTTTCAGGTCTGAGAGAATAATATCGTTCAATTTCTTTGAGTGGAATTAAACCTGGATCACCACGCCTAATTCTTTTAATTAAATCAGAGAATACAATATTTATATCTTTTTCTTCAATTGCACTTAATGCGCGACCACTGGAAGCATAAACATATAGCTCATTTTGAGTATCAAATAGATTTTCAATTTGAGTAAATATAGAAAGCTTAAGATTACCTATCATAAAGAATTTTTCAAACTTAAAATCTACATTCCATTGAATTGGCTGCCTTGCAGAATTTTGTTCAAAAGTAATATCAACAATGTTTGAAGGAAAAACCGGTGTATATGGTGTACCGGTTTGAAAATATCCTATCAATGAAGCAATCCAATTATTTGGTTGAGTAAATGTTAAAGTTGTATTGATTACATGACTTCTATCAAAGCTAAATGGGACAAGATATGTTTCACTTTGCTTTCCACTTTTCTCACTAAAGAAAATTTCATCGGAAGGATAGGTCCTATTGCCTTCAGCAAGTGAAAATGTGTAATCAATTGTTGCAGAAAAGAAATCTTGTGGAGACCTTCGTTTCAATAAAGAAATAGTTATACCTTTACTACTTGAATAAGCAAGATTTGTTAATAAATAAAATGCTCGTCCTTCATTTGTATAAATCTGTTGAGTATAAATGTAGTTGCTCACATCTTTATAAAATCCAGTAACTTCAAGTTTTAAGTCATCAAGCAATAACTGTTGCAAACCAAGTTCATATTGCACACTTTTTTGAGGTTCCACATTTGGATTTCCAAAAGTAGGATTTTCACCAAAATTAGCAACATAATAAAATGGATTTCGATACAAACTTGCCAGTGAAGGGATCTGGTAAAAATGTCCATAAGAAAATCTTATTACTCCGCGATCTGTTATTGGGTATGAGACACTAATTCTTGGACTTAATCGATGTTTTGGTTTTGCATCAGTCGCATTTTTTGTAATTGAACCTGCTTTCAATTCACTTAAGTCTTTACTTACAAATGGATTGTATTGTGCTGCTGGATTGAAAAATTCATATCTTACTCCAACATTCAAAATCATTGATGAGGCTAATTCTATTTTATCTTGGATATATGCAGCCGCTTGAACTGGCAATCTCTCGTAACTTGTGTAAAGAGAAGTGTCAGAAGGAATCCTTCTTATAAGTTGAACAGAATCATACAACAAAGTTGATGGAGTTAGTGTTGTGAATAATCCTTGTTGATTAATGTAACCAACCTGAACAGTATAACTTTCTACATTCAATCTATGTTTTCTTATTTCGAAACCAGCTTTTATTTCATGAACATCAAATAGTTGTGCAACCAAATCGCCTTTTATTCCGAGAGTTTGAGTTTTTCTAAAAAATCTCTCGTTGTTTGTTCCACCCGTTAAAAATGTAGTATTACCTAATGTTCTAAGGTAGAGTGATGGGAGATATCTTTCATCAAATGGACTTTCATAAAGATAAGACTTATAATAATTTGTTCCGTAAGATAACTTCAATGTGTAAAATAAATTATTCGAAACAGTGTGAGTCCAATCAAAAGCATGAATGTATCCATTTGAATAATTTGTTGGCCTACCATCGGGATTAAATTTGTAAGATCTCTCAAAATCTTGTGAAGTTCCCTTTTCAAAAACATATTCATATTTGAACTTTATAGTGGGTAGCGGTTTAATAATTAAATTGCCCTGAAAATTAAAAGAACGAGACCAATTCATTGGTATCCATTTGCCATCTCCAGTCGGTAAACCAGATGAATCTTTGCTATATGGATTGAAAAAGTATGGATCAGTTGATCTACCACTTCTTGGATCACCGGATCTAAAATTATTTCTTTCTAAATATGAATCTGTAGTTCTGAACAATCTTTTTCCATATAAAGAACCTTTAAAATCTTCATAAACTGACGAGATAAAGAAATTAACGAATCTGGAAAGCAAAAATGGTACAGGACCACCAAATGTAAATTCCGTCCTGAATCTATTTAATGGATCTATGTCTTCTATATTTTCGAACAAATCTCTTCTATTTGAAAAATAATCACCACTATAAGTACGAAAACTACCAGTATATTTCGATGGACCTTCTTTAGTTACATAATTAACGACCCCACTTAAAGCATTTCCATATTCTGCACTGAATGTTCCACTTGAAACAGAAACTTCTTGAACGGCATTAGTTGCAAGTCCAACCGACCTTCTATTTCCATAAGGGTCATTTAGAGTAATTCCATTTAAAGTATAGGCAATTTCATTTCCATAGCCACCACGAATATGAATATCACCATCATTACCAACTACTACTCCAGCTTGAAGTTTAATGACATCTGCAATTTGATCAACTGGTAACTCATCAATTTTATCACTTGTTATTGAGGCAACAGGATTTGTTAAGTCCTGTCTTATTAAAGGATTACGTTCACCTTGAACAACAACAGGTGGTAAGTCAATTGAACCTTGAGACAATTGAAATTCAAGTCTTGTAGTAAAATCAACATTGACTCTAACTTCGGTAATTGATTTTTTCTGATATCCTACAACAGATGCCGTTACAGTATAAACTCCAGGTGGTACATTTAAAATTACAAATTCACCATTGAGATTAGTTGCAGCACCAAGTTGTGTACCTTCGACAATGACATTAGCGAAAGGGATGGGATCTTTTGTATCTTTGTCAATTACTTTACCAGCAATTTTTCCAGTATTACCAGCAAAAAGAAATTGTCCCATTATGGCTAAAGTCAGGAAGGGAAAAATTATTTTTTTGATCATCTCAACCTCACTTTGAAGTTTATTAATTATATTTTTTCAAAATTAAATAATTCGAATTAAATGGTTCAAGCGTACGAAGTTCTATGTCGATAAAAATTTAAAGCCGTGGCTATCATCATCATATTTGTAACAAGTGCGCTACCACCATAACTCATCAATGGTAAAGGTATGCCAATAACCGGGACTAAACCAATCGTCATCCCGATATTAATAAAAATGTGTGTCAACAAAACAGAAACAGACATAATCATTACACTACTTCTAAAGACAGAATCACTGGTTTTTGCTATGTGTAACATTCTTGTAATTACAATAAAATATAAAACAAGAATAAAGATTGAACCTATAAAACCAAATTCTTCTCCAACAACACAAAAAACAAAATCCGTCCATTGAGCGGGAATAAACTTTAATTGAGTTTGACTACCGGCGAGAAATCCTTTGCCAAATAGTCCTCCAGAACCCATAGCAACTTTTGCCTGTAAAGCATTATAACCGCTACCAAGAGGATCAAAATTTGGGTCGAGAAAATTCTTTATTCGATTAATCTGATGAGGTGATAGAATAAGAAAGGAAAGCTCTACAAGAACAGCAGCTGCTAAATTTAAAGATAGAATCCCAATTGATAGAAACATCTCCCTCTTAAAATAAAAAAGAATTAATATGACACCTATTAATGATATAATTAGTGGAATAAAACCTAATAAAGATGAAAATGCGACAATTACAGGACTTACCAAAACAAAAACAGAAAAACCAGATAATCCATTCCAGAATAATCCAAATATCAAAATGGAAAAAAAGACAATTGCCGTTCCAATATCTTTCTGAAGTATTATTAATAATGCTGGTACAAAAACAATAGCTGAAATAAGTAAAAAACCTTTGAGTGTATTAACATTAAAATTTTTCTTAGCAAAAACATGAGCAAGCATTAAAATTACAGCAAACTTCGAAATTTCTGATGGTTGAAGAGAAAAATCACCAAGATTAAGCCATGCTTGATTTCCAGAAACTTTTTTTCCTAGGAATAAAACAAATATTAAAAGTATTAGTGATAAAATGTAAAACGGAACGGCTACCAAATTGAATACCTTCAAAGAAAGATTATAAACAAATATTCCAGCAAATACTCCAATGATTGCAAAAAACAGTTGTTTATAGAAATTTGTATGTAAAGATGGAATATTAAAAGTCGAACTATAAATGGAAAGTAAACCAAAAATAATAATTATCAACGAAGATATAAGTAAATAAAAGTCTACTTTATCGGTTAACTTATATTCAACGCTTTCAGATTTAAACTTACCTTTGCGCAAGAATTTTATCATTCTTTTTACTATCCTTCAAATAGAACTCGATTAATTGTTTTGCAATTGGTGCAGCAACGGTACCACCAAATCCTGCATTTTCAACTATAACAGCAATAGCAATTCTAGGATTTTCAAAAGGTGCAAATCCAATAAACCAGGCATGATCTTTACCATGTGGATTTTGTGCAGTACCGGTTTTACCAGCAACTTCAATACCTGGTATTCGAACATGAGTTGCTGTACCAGCGCCATTTACAACCAGATACATTCCTTTTCTAACAAGTTCAATTGCTTCATCTTTTACAGGAAGTTTTTTCCCTTCTATTGGTATAACAATTTCTGGTGGATTAGCCTCAGGATTAAATAGTTTTCTTACAGCATGAGGTCTGTACCATGTTCCACCATTTGCAATTGTTGCAACATAAACTGCCATTTGAAGTGGTGTAACCCCAAGTTCACCCTGTCCAACTCCTAGACTAACGATATAACCTTTAGTCCAGCGATTAATTCCATAAATTTTATTGTAATATTCAATTGAAGGTAAAATACCGGAAGTCTCTTCATAAATATCTATTCCAGTTTTTTTACCAAAACCGAAAAGGCTGCCATATTTTGTCCATCTTTCAAAACCATTCTTAAGAATTAAATTAAAGAAAAAAGTATTGCAAGATTTTTCAATTGCATGTACAACATTCAATGGACCGTGAGTACCCATACATTTATAAAAATGATTACCAAAAGAAAAACCACCACCACATCCATAAGTAAATTTTTCATCTATCACATTTTCATTCAATGCTGCAACTGCATTAACTGGTTTAAAGCAAGAACCTGGTGGATAAATTGACATTGTTGCACGATTAAATAAGGGAACTCTTTTGTCCGAATTCAATTCACGCCAGATTGAAGCAGGAGTCATGCTTGCAAAATGAGATAAATCAAAATCTGGTTTACTTACCAATGCTAAAATCTCACCATTATCCGGATCAATAGCCACAATTGCTCCACTTTTCCCTTCTAATAATTCCTCCGCTAATTTTTGTAAATCTCCATCAATGGTCAATTGAGCATTATATCCAGAAACTGGTTTGATATCGTTTTGTCCTCCATTAACCGGATTAATTTCTCTACCTTTTGAATCAACATAAATAAACTGTTTACCCTTTCTACCCCTGAGATAATCTTCATAATATTTTTCTAATCCACTATGTCCAACAAAATCACCCATTATATAAAATTCTTTTTTCTCTTCTAATTCTTTTCGAGAAATTTCTTTGCAATATCCGAATAAATGAGAACCTCTGATTCCCGCAGGATAAGCTCTCTGCATATCTATTGAATAATCAACACCTGTTAAGTATTCTTTATTTTCTTCTAACCAGCTAATTTGTTCAAAGCTAAGCCCACGTTGAATTCTTATCGGAATAAAAGGAGAAAAACTTTTATTAACTCTTAGAATGTATTTGATGTAACCATGTTTTAAATTAAAATATTTTTCAAGAATTGGAATTAACGAAGTGTCAAAATAATATGGCGTTATTCGAAGAGTAAAACTCGGTTGATTGTCAACTAAAACTTTCCAATTACGGTCATAAAAAATTCCACGGTATGGTTCGATAACCTTTTCTTTTATTGCATTTTTTTCAGATGTTTTTTGAAATTTTTCTGTTTCAACTATTTGTATCTGATAAAGCCTGAACCCCAATGAAAAGAAAATCACAATTGTCAAAATATTTATAATCGATGTCCTAATTTGAGGTGAAAGCTCTCTCATTCTCTACTATCTTAATTCTTTTTCTTTAGGGAATAATAAAATTAAAAGACTGAATATCAAAGTTACAACTGAAGGAATCAATCCAAAATTGACAAGATAAATTAATAAATATTTGAAATCTAAATTAACCGCAACAAAAATATAAATTATTTTCTCAATTACTGTAATGAAAAAAACAATCACAAAAAAATTAATCGATATCTCCACTCTTTCTGAATCTTGATCACTAAAATAACCGGCAATAAAACAAGCAATAACTTTAGAAAGTGAGCTTGCACCTATTATTCCATTACTTAAAATATCGAAAAACAAACCCACAAAAAAAGCAGCAATCACTCCTGGAATTTGTCCAAATCTTAATGTAAAATAAATTAATCCAATCATTATTAAATCAGGCTTAAAGTTCTGGAAAGAAATTAATTCTACAAGTGTAAGTTGCAAAATTAAAATCAAGCTCAAGTGTATACCGGCAGTAAAATATCTATTAATCATTTTTTTCTGATAAATCTTAAATTATAAGTGTTTTGATCAGGTTCAACGATCATACAATAATTGATATCCTCCATCTCCGAAAGAGCTTTACCGGTAATGTCAAAAAAAAGAGTTTCTGATTCTTTTGATGCATATGTTACTTTAATAACAGGAATATCTGGCGGAAAAAGAGAACTGTACTCAGATGTACTAAAAATATCCCCTTCTTTTACATCCGCCGATTTACTAACATTATAGACTTTAAATTTTTCACCATCCCAGTTCAATATGCCTAAAGCTTTTGTTCGCTCATTCTTTACACTAATTCTCAGGTTATGATTTGCAATTGTATGAACAACGGAATAATTACCTGTTAAATCAGATATATAACCAATTAAACCTTTAGAATTAAAAACAATAGCATTTAATTTAATGCCATCTCTTAATCCTTTATTTAGAATAAGTTTATTTTCAACAACATCTTTTGATTTAAGTATAATTTTTGCAGTTTTATAATTAATGGGATTTTGTTTTTTAAATTCAAGCAAATCATACAGCTCTTCTTTTTCATCTTCAAATTCTTTAAGCTCAAATAGCTTTTGACTCAATTCTGAGTTTTCTCGTCTTAAAATTTCATTCTCTTTCTTGTAGTAAACGAATTCATCAATCGGTGTTTTAATATAATTAAAGAGAGCATAAATTAAGAAAGAACCTTTACGAAGAGTTGTAATTTGTTTTGATGGATTGAGACTTAGCAGAAAGAGTGAAAATAGAATTAAGATAGTGAGTATAACATATTGCCTGTAATTATTTACAAATCTTACAATCCAGTAAATCATCTCAATATCTTCTACTTCGAATTAAGACGCGTTCATATTTATCAAAATTTTCGAGAACTTTTCCAACACCACGAACCACAGCTGTTAGTGGATCTTCGGCAACATGAACTGGTAAATTCGTTTCCAATCTAATTCTCTCATCTAAGCCTTTAAGCAAAGCACCACCTCCTGTTAATAAAATTCCTCTATCAAGTATATCGGCACTTAATTCTGGTGGTGTTTTTTCAAGTGTAACTTTTATTGCTTCAATAATTTGATCAACTGGCTCACGCAATGCTTCTCTAATTTCTTCTGAACTAACATCTACAGATGTTGGGATTCCCTGAACAAGATCTCTACCTTTTACCTGAATGGTAATTTCTTCTTTTAATGGCATCGCAGAACCAACTTGAATTTTAATCATTTCTGCTGTTCGTTCACCAATCAAAATATTGTAGTTTTTCTTAAAAAATTGTTGAATTGCGTTATTCATTTCATCACCAGCAATTCGAATGGATTCATCAGTCACAATACCAGATAAAGCAATCACTGCAATTTCTGTCGTTCCGCCACCAATATCTATGATCATATTACCAACTGGCGATTCAACATCACAACCAATTCCAATCGCTGCAGCCATTGGCTCTGCAATTAAGTGAACTTCTTTTGCCCCAGCATGTTCTGCTGAATCTCTAACCGCTCGCTTTTCTACTTCTGTAATTCCTGTGGGGACAGCAATGACAATTCTTCTACTTGGGAGCAAACCACCTTTACTCATTTTTATAAAAGTTCTGAGCATACCTTCTGCAATTTCAAAATCTGCAATAACCCCATCTCTTAAGGGACGACTCACTTTTATATCTCGGTGTTCTCTTCCCTGAATTTCTTTTGCTTGGTTTCCAACAGCAATTATTCTTTTTGTATTTTTATCAAATGCAACAATTGACGGCTCATTTAATACAATTCCTTTTCCTCTAATATAAATTAGAGTGTTCGCTGTGCCCAAATCAATTGCGATGTCCGATGAAAAAATGTTCAATAATCCCATATTTAATCCTAATGTTTAAAATGTCTAATTCTTGTTAATACAATTTTTAATTTGTTATCGTTTGCAAATTGAATAACCTCAGAATCACGAATTGATCCACCAGGTTGAATGAAAGCTTTAGCACCAGCTGATGCTGCAATTTCTATTGAATCAGAAAAAGGGAAAAATCCATCTGAAGCAACAACAGAATCATCTAAATCGTGATTAAATTCTTTTGCTTTCATTAAAGCAATTTTAACTGAATCTACTCTAGAGGTTTGACCACCACCAATGCCTAATGTCATACCATTTTTCGCAAAAACAATTGCATTAGATTTCACATACTTTGAAACAGTAAAAGCAAATTTCAAATCATCTATCTCTCTTTGATCTGGTTGAGAAACTGTTACAAACTCGAGAAAATCATTCACTAAAACACAATCATCTTTGGATTGAATTAAAATTGCACCTGGGACACTTTTTAATTCGTATGTGTGCAAAAAACTTTTTATTGATTTGAAATTATCATTCACTTTAATAATTCGCCTGTCTTTCTTGCTTTTTAATATCTCTAAAGCTTCTTGATCAAAATCTGGGGCAACTATAACTTCGAGAAAAATTTTATTTAGCTGATTGGCTATTTCTGCATTAACTGATTTATTAAAAGCAACAATTCCACCAAATGCAGAAACAGGATCACATTTTAAAGCTTTTTCATAAGCTTCTTTTATCGAATTGCCAATTGCAACTCCACATGGTGAATTGTGCTTAACTATTGCACAAGCAATTTTGTCAAATTCAAAAACTAATTCTGCAGCAGAAGTAATATCAAGAATATTATTATAAGAAAGTTCTTTACCGTGTAATTGTTGAAAGGATTTGAAGAAATCACCATATAATTTTGCAGATTGATGAGGATTCTCACCATATCGTAAATCTTTTTCAAGATTTAGAGAGATATTCATTACTTTATCTTGATTAAAATAATTACTGATTGCAATATCATATTTAACAATATTTTGAAATGCTTCTGCCGCAAATTGTCTCCTTAGATTGATATTTATCTTACCAGAATTATTTTTTAATTCTTCAATTAATCCTGGATATTGATTAATCGATGAAATGATTACAACCGAATTAAAATTTTTAGCAGCTGAACGAACAAGGGTAGGTCCACCAATATCTATGTATTCAATTATTTCATCTTCTGACAAATTTTGATTGTTTATAACATTTTCAAATGGGTAGAAATTAATAATTACAAGATCAAATGGTTCAATCCCGGCTGCTTTTAGTTCATCAAGGTGTTTTTCAGAATCTTTTTTAGCAAGTATTGCAGAATGAACAAGTGGATGAAGTGTTTTTACTCTACCATCAAGAAGTGATGTAATTCCAGTAATTTCACTTAAGTTTTTAATAGTATTAAATTTTTGACTTAAAAAATCAAAAGTTCCACCTGTAGAAAAAATTTCAATATTAAATTGATTGAGAACTTCCACAAGTTCAAGCAAACCTGTTTTATCATAAACACTTATTAAAGCTCTTTTAATTTTTAGATTGCCCAGCATCTTCTGTCAATAAAATTTTACCTTCGATGATTTTTTGAATAATATCAGGATAAACTTGATGTTCAATCTCCAGAATTTTTTCAGAGATTTCTTCGGGAGATTTACAATTTGAGATATCGATTTCTTTTTGAAATATTATTTTTCCTTCATCATATTTTTCATTAACAAGATGAATAGTTACACCAGAAATTTTTTCTTTAGCATTAAAAACTGCTTTATGAACATTCATACCATACATCCCTTTTCCACCATACTTCGGTAACAAAGCTGGATGAATATTTATAATTCTATTTCTGAATTTTTTAATCACCTTTTCTGGAATGAGCTTCATATAGCCCGCCAGTACAATTAAATCAGGATTAAATTTATCGAGTAAATCCATTAAAGATTCTTCAAAACTATTTTTATGAAATTTTTTTTCACTAAGATGAAAAGCGGGAATGTTTCTACTTCTCGCAATTTCTAAAGCACCAGAATCAGAATTATTACTAAGCACAAATGTCACTTCACAATCAAGCTTTCCATTATCAATCGCATTCAAGATTGCCTGCAAATTCGAACCACGACCAGACGCAAATACACAGATCTTAAAGCTTTTAAAATTCATCTCAATTGTGCGTGCAATTTAGTTAAAGACTAAAATTTTATCAATTTTTCTATGATTTTTTTATCTTTTTTTATCAATTAAGTCTTTTCTATGAGAATTTTTCGTTATTCCCAAAACCTTTAAATTCCTAAAATAAAAAATGAAGACAGTTGATATTATTTAAACCAAAAATGATTTGATTAATACCCATCAAACAATTTAGATAAATTCAAAAATTATTTTTAATCCTTTCTCTAAGATTTTTTGCCTGCGATTTTACAGAATTCTCAAAATCGAAATTATCCATATCCAGTATTTTAGTTATATAGTTATCTGAGGCCTGATAATTTCTTGAGCTGAATTCTAATCTTGCCAGATATAAATATGCAAAAGCTTTTGCCCACAATTCGTCTTTTGAATTCATTCTTATAACTTCATTGAAATTTTTTTTCGAGTTTGTTGTATCATTCATTTTATAATAACTTAACCCTATTAAATACCTCAAAACAATTTTCAAATCATTGTTTTTATTAGAATTTAAAATTTCATCAAAACGACTTATAGCTAATTCAAATTTGCCAGATCTAAGATAATTCCAGGCAAGGAAAATTTTTAAAATTTTTTGATCAAAATTAGAATTCAAAATCTTTTTTGCATATCGTTGATAAAATTTATCTTCGCTTACTTTCGAATTAATTGAAGTACATTTCTCCAGATAATATGTAGCTTTTTTATTATCATCAATAAAATAAAACGAAAGTCCAGCCCGAAAACAGGCGGTTGGTTTATATTGATTTTGTTTATATTGATTCAAAAAAATTTCATAGTAGGTAATTGCATCTTTGAATTCATTCTGGTAAAAGAAACAATCGCCTAATAAAAAATAACTCAATTCCTTGATAGCTTTAATTTCAACAGAATTGTTTTTGACAATTCTAAAAAGATGAGTTTTTGCTTCATCTATTCTGTGTAATTTAATCAATTCAACAGCAGTCGAATAAACAAATAATTCATTGTCGGGATATTTTGAGCTCAAATCCCTTAAAAGTTCATAAGCTTTCTGATTATCATTTAGAGAGGAAGAATAAAATTGAGAAAGGAAATAATTTGCTTCTACTTTTGCCAAATCACCTTTTTTCGAAACTAATTGTATATCTTTTAAGCCCTGTTTAATATCACCTTCAAGTCCAACGATTGATAAAAAACTTCGAAACGCTGAGGGAACTTGATGTAAAGAAAAATAAATAATTCCTCGCCATAAATAACCATCGTAGAAATTGGGATTCTTTTTAATTAGATCATCAGTCCATGAAATGGATTTTTTTACAGACCATAAACCATCCAGGTAATCTCGATTCATAAAGTACATCAGAGATCGATAACCATAAATACTTGATAGAGAATAAAATGACCATAAATCATCACGATTTGTTTTTAAGATATTTTCAGCTCTTTGAATTGTCTGCTTACTGAAGTTCTCAAACTTTTCGAAATCCGATTTTTGTTGATCACCAATAAATTTCCAGACATAAATATTGGAGAGATATAAAAATGGTCTTGAGTCTGATTTATTAATTTCAGAGAGTTCAAGCAATTTTTGCTCAGCTTCTTTGAATTGAAAATTAAAAACAAGTTCAATTGCTTTTCGCAATCTCAATTCATAATTATTGTCTTGATTTTGAAATGAAAAGATTGAAGAATGAAGCAAAGTTAAAGCAATGATGAGTATCAATTTTCTCATTTTATTTTTCTAATTACCAGAAATGGATTTTTTAAACTTGTAAGCTGCTTTTGTGAATTCTCGGAAAAGCGGATGTGCCCTCAACGCTCTTGATTTTAATTCAGGATGAAATTGACAGCCAAGAAACCAGGGATGATCTTTAAGTTCAATGATTTCTACCAATGTCCCATCAGGCGAAAGACCACTAAAATTCATTCCGTGTTCGCTTAAAATTCTCCTGAATTTATTATTAACCTCATAACGATGACGATGTCTTTCAGATATTAACTCAGTTTTATAAGCTTCAAAAGCTTTAGTATCTTTTTTTATTATACAAGGATAAGCGCCCAGTCTCATTGTTCCACCAAGCTCTTTTATTTTTCTTTGTTCAGGCATTAAATCAATAACATTCTGTTTTGTCTTTTTGAATTCAGTACTATTTGCTTGTTTCAAACCACAAACATTCCTTGCGAATTCAATCACAGCACATTGCATTCCAAGACAAATTCCAAAGAAAGGAATATTATTTTCTCTTGCATATTTTATTGCTTGAATTTTTCCTTCAATACCTCTTTCACCAAATCCACCTGGCACAAGAAGCCCATGAATATTTCTCATTAATTCATCTGGATTTTTAGATTCAAACTCTTCTGCATTAAGCCAGATTAAATTGACTTTCAATTTATTTTCAGCACCAGCATGAACAAAGGTTTCAATTATACTTTTATACGCATCGTGTAATTCTACATATTTACCGCATATTCCAATATTAACATAATCATCTGGTTTCTTAATTCGTTCAACAAAACTTATCCATTTATTAATCCTAAGTTTTCCAGCTTTCAAATGAAGTTTTTCTAAAACAAGTTCATCCAATTTTTCTTTTTGTAGAATAAGTGGCACTTCATAAATAGATGAAGTATCATAAGCAGAGATTACCTCGTTAGACTGAACATTACAAAAAAGAGCAATTTTCGATTTTATTTCTTTAGCTAATTTTTTCTCAGAACGACAAACAATAATGTCAGGTTGTACACCCATTTCAAGTAAAGTTTTAACTGAATGTTGAGTGGGTTTCGTTTTTAACTCACCAGAAGCTGCAATATAAGGTACAAGTGTAACATGAATACAAATTGTATTTTTTCTACCCATAGAAAGCATGATTTGACGCATAGCTTCAATAAAAGGTTGACTTTCTATATCACCAACTGTTCCGCCAATTTCGGTAATAACAATATCATAATCACCAGTGTTACCAAGGTAAGTTATCCTTTTCTTAATTTCGTCTGTAATGTGAGGGATGACCTGTACAGTTGCACCGAGATAATCTCCACGTCTTTCCTTTGTGATAACTTCGTAATAAACCTGTCCAGCTGTGGTATTGTTATGACGTGTTGTAATTATATCCAGGAATCTTTCATAATGCCCAAGGTCGAGATCTGTTTCTGCACCATCGTCTGTCACATAAACCTCACCATGTTGAAAAGGACTCATCGTACCAGGATCAACATTAATATATGGATCAAATTTCTGGATTGTTACACTGTAACCTCTTGACTTGAGTAAAAGTCCAAGAGATGCAGCAGTTATTCCTTTCCCAAGTGAAGAAACAACTCCACCCGTAACAAATATATATTTAACTTTTTTCGAAGCCATAATTAATACGAAAATAATTCATTGGGGTGAATTATTGAAAAATTATTTGCTTAAAATCTAAATTCTGAATATAAATTAAAGTAAGAGATGAATTTTGACATAAAAATTTCTTAATTAAAAATATTCTCAAACAAAAGCTTTCGGCAACTTTAATTTTTGAGTTTGTAATTGTTTTTGAAAATTGAAAGTTGATGTGGTAAAAATCACGGTAACCGCAGTCTTCAGTCCGCGATAAAAAACATTTTTAAATTGATAGAGCCAACCATAATAAATTGCTTTCTCGATTTAAATCGGGACTCGCAATTACAGTCCCAATTAGTTTGTCATTGCGAGAGACAGCCTTTGGCTGGCTCGAAGCAATCCTTCACAAAAAAGAAACATGTG
>CALDZP010000011.1 GCA_937944105.1 uncultured Ignavibacteria bacterium | reverse complement strand
CTTTGACAAATTTATTCTTTCACACTCCCAAGCGTCAAACCTGAAACAAGATATCTACTAAGTAAAATAAATAAAACAACAACTGGAATACTTACAACAAGTGAAGCTGCTGCATATAATCCCCACTCAGTAGTAAGATTTGATTGAAATGATTTAAGTCCGATTGGGAGTGTAAACAAATTTTTATCCTGAAGGATTTGAGCAGCCACAATATACTCCGACCATGCAGACATAAATGAAAATAGTGCAGTGATAACAAGTGCTGGAGAAGCAAGAGGTAAAATAATTTTATAAAATGCCTGCCATCTTGTACAACCATCAATTCTCGCTGCTTCTTCTAAACTAAAAGGAATTGTATCGTAATAACCTTTCATTTGCCAGACACAAAAAGGTAGTGCTGTTGAAGAATAAACAATTACAATTCCAATATAACTATTCAATAATCCAAGTTTCATTAACATAATGTACATTGGCAATAAAAGCATAGTAGCAGGAAACATCTGCGTAACCATTAGACCAAGCATAGCCGATTTTTTACCAATAAATTTAAATCTTGATAAAGCATATCCAGCAGTAGAAGCAAGTGCAACACCCGTTATTGTAACGACAAATGAAATAAAAGTCGAATTAAAAATCCATCTTAAAAAATCAGTCTCAGTAAACAGTTTAATGTAAGATTGAAATGTTGCATTCTCAGGAATAATTTCAAGTGATGTTGAGAGGAGTTTATCACCTGGTCTTAACGAAACGCTAAATACATTTATTACAGGATATATCGTCCCAATTGTAAAAAAAATTAAAAATAAAAAAATAAATGCATTAACGATTTTATTTTCTTTCATAATCAATAAACCGATTCAGTTGCTCTTGTTCGTTTTAAGAAAGTTAAACTCATTATCAAAAGTATGAAGAAAATAATCATACTAAATGCAGCAGCATAACCGTAACGATACAAATTAAAAGCGGCTTTGTAAACATAAGATACAAGGATATGAGTTTGATCCGAAGGTTCCCCAGCATTGCTAACAAGCCAGATAACATTTAAGTTGTTGAATGTCCAAATAATTCCTAGAGTAATTGCAGGAATCATGACTGGTTTAATCAATGGAATAGTAATTTTTCTTAATTTTTGAAACCAATTTGCACCTTCAATTTCTGCTGCTTCGTACAGTTCATTTGGAATACTCTGCAAAGCACCAAGAGCAATAACCATCATAAATGGAAATCCTAACCAGACATTTGTAATTATCACTGCAATAAAAGCTTCCAACGGACTTTTGAGCCATTCAATTGGTGGAAGAGAAAGGTATTTTGTTAATATTAAGTTAATCGCACCATATTCATAATTGAACATTCCACGCCAGGTTAAAGCTACAATATATTGTGGGATTGCCCAGGGAAGAATCAATAAAGTTCGAAAAACAGATTTACCTGGAATTTTTCGATTAAGCAAAAGCGCAAGTGTTACACCAATTGTTACATGGAAAAATACATTAACAATTGTCCAGATAATTGTCTTTAAAAAAACTGAATAAAAAATTGGTTCTTTAAAAACTTTAATATATTGATTGAATCCTATAATACTCCAATCGTTTATATGTCTTAAATTCATATTTGAAAAAGAAAGAACAATATTATAAGCGAAAGGATAAACAATGACCATTATCATCACAATAAAAGCAGGCAATACAAGATAGTAAGCAAAACTATTCTTAATCAGATCATTTAAAAAAGCTTTTACAGTTTTTCTTAAAAGTATCACGATCAAAATCAAACCTATAATAAATGTAACGACAAATATCAATTCGGCATAATTTGATGAGACATCTTCATTCATTTCCTGAATTTTTTTCACAGCTTCTTCTTGCATTTTTTGAGCGGCGGTTTCGGGATTCATTGCTCCACCAAGAACAGCTTGATAGTAAGGACGCATAGCATCCCAAACAGCACGCATCTCAGAAATAATCGGCATTGGTTTTCCAAGTTCTATTTGCTTCTGAGAATTTACAAGAACTTCATTTTCTTTTATAAATGCAGAATCATAAATCGACTTATGAGTTGGAAAAGTATTTAATTCTTTAGCTGTTTCAATTTGCTGTTCAGGAGAAAGTAAAAACTCAAGCAGAAGTTTTACAACTTTTAATTTCTCTGATTTTATGTTTGCATTTATCGAATAACCTTTAGCAGAGATCATTGGTGATGCATACAGTCCTGTTTCTTCAATCAAAGGAAGTGGAGCAATTCCATAATCAATTCCAGCTTTTCCATAACTTGCCCAGCTCCAATCACCATTTATAATCATACCAGCCCGACCTTCTTTGAATAATACATCTGCCACATCATAATCTGCTTCACCAGGAATAATTTTATATTTATCACGCAAATCAGAAATAAATTTCAATCCTTTAATCATAGCCTGAGAATTCAAAGTAGGGTTGTTATTTTCATCAAAAACCCAGCCACCAAAGCCAGTCAAAAATGGAATAAAGAAAAATGGTTCAGTATAATTCCAGACAAGTCCATATTGATCAGGTTTTCCATCTCCATTTAGATCTCTTGTAAGATTTTTCCCAATTTCAATTAACTCTCTATCTGTCGCTGGCGGAGTTTTTACTAATTTCTTGTTATAAACTAAAGCCAGATGATTTCCCAATTTATCCCCAATCATCCAGAGATGGTTGTTACTCCAGATTAATGCTTTATCGTTGAATTGATTTAAAAAATTTTCTGAGAAAATTGTGTCCAGAGGCAAAATGATATTCATAATCTCAAAAGGACCAACTTGATCCTGTGGTCCATACACCAAATCTGGTCCCTGTCCACCAATGGCAGCAATTATAAAACCACTTCTTAATTCTTCTGTCTCTTTATAAATCTGAATTACTTTAATTTCGGGATGGATTTTCATAAATCTATCAAGTTGACGTTGAAGTATTTCTCTTTCATCAACTCGCATCTGATGCCAGATAACAATCTCATTTGTATCAGACTTGTGATCACAACCAGAATTGAAAAAAACAATAATAAGTGAGAATAAGTAGAAGATTAGTAAATTAAATTTTGAAGAAGAAGCTAACTTAAAAAGAATCGAATTATAAATTTTTTTTATTGGGATAACCATTTGATGATTTATTATTTTTTTGACAGGGTAAATTCATAAAACTTATTTTTCCAATTTCAAGATTATAGCTTCATTAGGTTTCAGTGAAAAATTTTCAAGATTAATTGTTTCAATTTTTTCTTGATTATTAAAGAAATCACTTAAAACAAAAATAACTCTTGCAACTCTAATTTTTGAATTAATTTTCAAACTAAGATTTTGAATTTCATCGTTTGAATTATTTATAATAACTAAAATTTTATCTGTCTTATTCCTTCTCATGTAAGCTAAAACTTTTTGATGATTTGTGTTAAGAAATATCAAACTCTTGTTTTTAGAATTAAATCTTTCTGACAAAACATCATTCTCTTTACGAATTTTAATTAGAGTTTTATAAATATCATAAATTACATTATTAGAAAATTTATCCCATAACATAAATTGTCTTACATTTTCAGGTGGTGTTTTACCAGTTAAACCAATTTCATCACCGTAATAAATCATTGGCGTACCTGGTAAGGTAAAAAGCATAACAAGAGCTTGAAAATATTTTAATGTGTCTTGATTAAATAGAGAAAGTCCACGGTGGTTATCATGGTTACTTAAAAATCTTAACATTTGATATGCCGATGGATAAATTTCAATTTGATGATTTAAAGTTTTTTGTATTGATTGATAATCAATTCCATCGAAAAACCTTTTAACAGAATAATAAAATGGATAATCAAAAAGCATATCAAATTCATCTTCAAAGAATGGAATTAAATAATTAGCACCATCCCATACTTCACCCAAAATTAAAAAATCCTCCCTGATTTTCTTTACTTCTTTTCTTAAACGATTCCAGAATGAATGTGGAATTTCTTTGGCGGCGTCACATCTTATACCATCAATTCCATCTTCAAAATTTCCATCACCATCTGGATCCATCCAGTATTTAACAAATTGAATAAAATATTTTTGAACTTCTTCATTTTCGAAATTAAACTTTGGCATATCCATCTCGATGCCAAAATGATTCCAGGTTGAGTTCAGGCTATCTTTAAATTGAAACCAGTTAGAATATTTAGATAAAGGATTATTTCTTGCATCTTTGAAATATACAAAAGAAGTGTCACAATGATTAATTACAATATCTTTAATCACTCGAATGTTTCGTTTTTTACATCCCTTCAAAAAGCTTAGATATTCATCAAAAGTTCCATAATCTTTTTCAATTGAATAATAATCAACTACATTATATCCATGATCTTTAGAACTTTCATTAAATGGCATCAACCATATAGCATCAATTCCAAGATTTTTGATGTAGTCAAGTTTTTGTTCCAAGCCTTTGAAATCTCCTATTCCATCACCATCTGAGTCATAAAACTTTCTGATAAAAATTTCATAGACAATAGCTTTATTATAAAATTCTGGTGTTTTTAATTTTGCTTTGAATCTATCTAAAAAAAACTTCGTTAAGAAACCATTATTTCTATTCCCATTTTCATCAGAAAATTTGATTAAAATTTTATGTTCACCTTCGTGTAAATTTTTTGGCAACTTAATTCTTAACTCGCCAGTTTTCTCATTAAATGAAAATTTAATTTTTTTATCATTTAAGTAACATTCTATTGATGATTTTAGAATTTTCCCAAAATTACTTACAAGATTACATTTAAAATCCTGAAGTTTTGTAATTCTTTTTCCAAAAGGTGGATTAACATTTAATGCATAAGGTTTATTAAATCCATAAGGTATGATAATTCCATTTTGCCATTCATCTTCAGTAACATCTGTTGCATTTGGGTCTGTAATCCAGATTGAATCGTTAATTACAAATTTATAGTGATATTCTTTTCCTTCGTCCAATAAAATATCAACAAACCAAGTTTGACTGATCGAATCGTAATTCATGAAGTAATCGTTTTTTCTCCATTCATTAAAAGATCCTGCAACAGCGACGGAATTAATTTTTACGTTAATTAATTTTTTTAATTCAGGATTGTTTGATTTTTTTAATTCATTCTGAGAAAAACTAAATCTTGTCCCATTTTCTACTGGATGAGGAGATAATATTGTTCGATTTTGTGAAAAAAGAATGGTGGAAATTATAAGAAGTATAAATACAATTTGTTGCATTTTGAACCATCTTTTGTTCAAATATAAAAACAAAAAGGATATAAGATTTGTGAAAAATAAAAAAATCATCCTCCTTCAGCGGAATTTTTTCGCCAATCATGACCATTTATGTTCACGCTTGTATTAAAAAGATCAACAAATTTTTCATTTCAATTATTGATTTTACTTTTCATTGTTTTTAAGTTTGTTCCGCAATGAATCAGGATTCCGAAAAAACACTTGTTACAAATAAGAGAGCTGAGCACGATTATTTCATCCTTCAAAGAATAGAAGCTGGTATTTCTCTAAAAGGAACTGAGGTGAAATCTCTGCGACAGGGTAAAGCTAACTTTCTCGATGCATATGTGGATTTCATAAATGGCGAAGCATTTTTAGTAAATATGCATATAAGCGAATACACTCAAGGTAACAGATTTAATCATGAAGAAAAAAGAAAAAGGAAACTACTTCTTAATAAAAGAGAAATTTTAAAATTGCAACAAAAAGTAAAAGAAAAAGGTTACACAGTCATTCCTCTCCGAGCATATTTAAAAAATGGAAAAATTAAAATTGAAATTGCATTAGCTCGAGGAAAAAAAGTTTACGATAAACGTGCAACAATTGCAGAAAAAGATTTAAAACGAGAATTAGAAAGGAAGTATAAGATAAGTTGAAAAGCAAATTTCCATCTCTTAACGAGCAACTCGATTTAATACAACGAGGCGCTGAAGAAATAATCCCAATTGAAGAACTTGAAGAAAAAATAAGCAAATCAATTAAGACTGGTGTCCCCTTAAATGTCAAACTTGGCGCCGATCCAAGCCGACCTGACCTTCATCTTGGTCATACTGTCGTATTAAAAAAATTAAGGCACTTTCAAGATCTGGGTCATCAGGCAATTCTTATAATTGGTGATTTCACTGGTATGATTGGTGACCCAACAGGCAGAAGTAAAACAAGACCACCTTTAACTTTAGAAGAAACCAGAGAATTTGGTAAAACATATTTTGAACAAGCATCCAAAGTGATAGATGGCAAGAAGGCAAGGATAGTTTATAATTCTGAATGGCTTGCCAGAATGACATTTGAAGATGTCATAAAATTAGCTTCTAAATATACTGTTGCTCGTATGCTCGAAAGAGATGACTTCGAAAAAAGATACAAAAATGGCGAGCCAATAAGTATTCATGAATTTTTGTATCCTCTTGCTCAGGCGATGGATTCCGTTGCAATTAAAGCTGATGTTGAACTTGGTGGAACAGATCAGAAATTTAACTTGCTTGTTGGAAGAGATATACAAAGAGAATATGGTCAGGAGCCACAGGTAATTTTAACAATGCCAATTCTGCCAGGAACCGATGGCGTTGAAAAGATGAGTAAATCACTTGATAATTACATCGGTATTTCTGAACCACCTAATGAAATTTACGGTAAAACAATGTCAATTCCTGATAATCTGATTTATACTTATTTCGAATTAGTTACTGATGTAAAAAAAGATGAACTAGAGTTAATCAAAAAACAATTACAGGATCCTTCCGTTAATCCAAGAGATTTAAAACGAAAACTTGCAAGAACAATTGTAGAACAATATTACTCAAAAGAAGCTGCTCTCGAAGCAGAAGAGAATTTTGATAAAATATTTGTAAGAAAAGAAATTCCTGATGAACTAATTGAAGTTATTGTTGATTCAAATTCTGCTTCAAATATAATTTCATTACTGAGAGAAATTGGTGCTGCACCTTCAAATAGTGAAGCTCGTAGACTCGTAGATCAAGGTGGAGTATCAATTAATGGTGAAAAAATTACAAACTCAAATTCTATTATTCAACTAAAAAACGAATCAATTCTTAAAGTTGGTAAACGAAAATTTTATAAACTTATAATTAAATAAAGGAGGAAATTTAAATTGTTTGTTCCAACAAAAGTATTTTTTACAAAAGGTGTTGGTAGACATCGAGAATATCTACAATCTTTTGAGCTTGCACTAAGAAGTGCAGGAATTGAAAAGTGCAATTTGGTTTCCGTCTCAAGTATTTATCCGCCTGGATGCAAAAGAATTCCTGCTCAGGAAGGATTGAAACTACTTCAGCCAGGTCAAATTACATTTTGTGTTATGGCAAGAAATGCTACTAATGAACCTAATAGATTAATTGCCGCTTCTATTGGTGTTGCAATTCCAGCCGATGAAACTCAATACGGTTATCTCTCAGAACATCATCCTTATGGTGAAACTGATAGCAAAGCTGGCGAATACGCTGAGGATCTAGCTGCAACAATGCTTGCCACTACACTCGGAATTGATTTCGATCCTGAAACAGCATGGAGTGAACGAGAAAACATTTACAAAATGTCTGGAAAAATCATTCGAACTTTTAATATAACTCAATCAGCTGAGGGTGATAAAAACGGATTGTGGACAACTGTTATCGCTGCAGCAATTTTCCTCCCCTGATTTAATTAAAAAAATTACTTCCATCAAAGTTATTTTGGCTATGCTCGATAACCTTCCAATTGGGTATCGAGCATAGTCGAAACACAACTTTTGTCCTTAAACGGGAAACCGTTACTGAGCGTAATCAAACCCAACAAAGTTAACATAGATAAAAGTTATTGCCGTTGAATAAAAACCAAATCTACTTCCCTAAGTGACAAAATTAATATAGATTGGAGATAATGAAATAAGAGATCAATTCTTTTCAAAAAATGATATTGCCAAGTTGAAATACTTAACTTACTCTTAAAAGATTAATTCATTTATCCGTTATAGAAAAACCACAACTTCTAAAATTTTAAATGTGAACAACCTAAAATTCAATTCCGTGATATAAAAACAAAAAATAAATTCCATCGAAAGAATTGAATAAAAATTAAATCAGGGAACAAATTTAGGATAATATTTTATAGATTGCTTCTCCAGTGCTTGTTAATTAAACATTCAATTGTATCAATTCACCTCAATTCCACTCGATAACCGATTTTGTTGCTTCAATCGATCATCTGATTTTGTTGTTAATAAACCCTTAAATCATATAAATCAGCTTTAGTACTTCACACGTTTTATTTTCTATAATTAAATGATGCAAAAAACTGAAAAACTATTCCTAACAAAATTCCTGCTATCATTGGTTCAATTGCCCATTCAAAAAATATAAAATTTCTAAAAACAAAAAGAAGAGCGGTAATTATTGTAACTAAGAAAATCTGAATATATGTTAATTTTTCATTTAATTTTAATTTGGGATAATAAGAGCCAACAACAGGAAAAAGTAGACCTGGTATAAAAATCGAACCAATTGTATACCACAAATCAATAACTGAAGGAATCAATAATGCTAAAGATGATGCAATAAAAATTGTAACAACCAAACCGATTCTAACTAAAAATACTGAATCATCTTTGTTCTTTATAATTTTTCTAAGGATATCATTCCCTATAGTCTGAGCACTTAAAAATGTATAACTGTTCAGAGTAGAGATAATTGTTGCCAGTATTGCTGAAAGAAATAATCCTTTTAATGGAGTTGGTAAAACTTTGTCTGCATATATTAAATATGAATAAACGGGATTTTCAAGTTCTGGTAAATAAGCTCGAGCAAACAAGCCTGTTGATGTAGTCAAAAAATCAAATACAAACCACAACAACACAGAAATTAGCAATCCATACATTGCAACTTTTTCATTTTTTGCAGCATAACTCCTTTGATGAAATCCAGGATCAACAAATGTCCATAAACCTATTAAAAACCACACAATAAAATATCCAGTTGAAATATTTTTAAACGGAATTAAATGCTCTGGTGGAAGTTTTTCTCTCAGATAATCAAATGTGCCCACATTATTTAGACTAAAAAATAGCAATACTCCAAATCCCACAAACATTAAAATAAATTGATAAACATCAGTATAAATATCAGAGCGATATCCCGCAAAGAATAGATAAGCACTTGAGAGAAACATTCCCAAAAAAATCCCCACTATCATTGGTAAATCAAAAAAGACTTTGAATATAATGCCTGCCATAAGAGCATAGGGAGCAGGACTTACTATCATAAAGATAAAAAACGATGAGATTAAAGATATTTGTTTACCGTAAATTTGTTCAATTCTTTCTGGAATAGTTGACAAGTTTGTAGAACGAATCTTTTTTGAAAATATAAATGCAAATAGAATCGCAAAAACATAATATGGCAAACCCTGAGTAATCCATGAATTTATTCCGTATCGATAAGTAAATTCACCCACTCCCAGTATTCCACCATACCAGGTCGCAACAGTAACCATTACAAATAGTGGAAGATTTAGGCTTCTCCCAGCAAGTAAAAAATCAATTTTTGAGTTTTTTGAATATCGCTGAGACCAGAATCCAATTAATAGGAGAATTATTGCATAAGCTAAAAGAGTGAGATAATCATAAACTGAAAGATTAATCATACTTTAGAAAATTTTTAGTTGAACGAATCAAAATAGCGAAACCATTTTCTACATTTACCTCAAAACTATTTCCCATTGATACATTACTCGTACTTTCTCTATGTCCGAAAAATAAACTTTCGCCTTTAAGAGGATACTTTAAATTTTTAGTTGTAATTTTTACATAAGGATCAAAACATAAAATTGAAACAAGTTCATTTTTGAAAGATTTGAATTCATTTTTTTCGGTTATAATCTGAAGAGTTGATTCGTTTTCAATCATCACTATTTTGAAGAATTGTGCAAATTTTAATGCATTTGAAATATTGCTAAGAGTATGGTCAAATCTTCTACCAGTGAATCCAACAATATAAATTGAATTACATCTTAACTTTTTACAATATTTTAAGGCTTTTTCAAGGTCAGTGTCATTTTGCCTTGAAATTTTTATGATTTTTATTTTTTTCCTTTGATAAAACTTTAAAACATCAGAATTGATGGAATCTAAATCACCAATTATTACTTCAGGAATCTCTTCAATTTTATGGATATAGTTAGTTCCACCATCGGCAGCAATCAAGAGTGGATTATATTTTTTTTTGATTTTAAGAAAAAGTGATTTTTTTATTGGTGAACCATTGCAAAAGATGATAGCTGTTTTCATTGAAATGATGAAAATAGTGAGAGAAATTTAATAATAACAATTAAATTAAAAAGGCGGTCTTGATAAACCGCCCTACGAAATTAAAAATTTTCTCCACCCTCAGTTGGCTGTTGTGGAGTAGTTTCTCCTTCAGATGTTTGATCAGAACTTTCTGGCTTTTGTCCTTTTCTTTCAAGTCTTACTTTTTGAATTTCATTTCTTAATTCCTGAGCCATTCTTCGCAATTCTTGTAAAGATTTTCTCAATCTTGTACCAGCTGCATTTTTACCTTTAACAAAAAATTTCTCATAATCTCCCTGCATCGAATCAATAAAATTCTTTAATTCATCTAATTTATTCATTTATACCTCCAAAATTTAATTTATAATTTGTTTGTTTGTACTAATATAAGCAATAAAATAAATAGAACCATTCACAAAATTACCAGTTTTTTAATTTTTTAATATTTCTTTCGTGCAATTTAATCAGTACATCGAGCATTTTAGGTAATTTTTTGTAAAGTCTCTTATGTGCCCTCGGTTTCCTTTTTGCAAGAGCATATGAAGTGATTAATGGCATCGCAATGGTCGTATCCACATAGCAAACAACTGAATCTGGTAATTTATTTGGATCGACCTTGCCCCAGCTTACAGCTTCCGAAGGAGTAGCACCTGAAAGTCCACCAGTATCCGGTCGCGCATCTGTTACCTGCAAAAAATAATCATGACCTTTTTCATCTATCGCAAGAACTTCCTGAATTTGCGGTTCAGTTTGAAGCATAAAATTTTTCGGCGATCCCCCACCAAAGATCAATACGCCACTTTTACCACCGTTTAATTTGGAATTCAACACAATTGCAGCAGTTTCATTCACATCCTTATTTACATCAAACTTAAATTTATTTCCGTGAAGAGACATAGCAGCTACATTCATTCCAATCGATGAATCGCCTGGTGATGATGTGTAGATTGGAACTTCATAAAGATAAGCATTTGACAAAATAGAATGATGTGGAAGCCCTAATGCTTTTTCTCTTTCATACACAAATTTCCCAAGATTATAATGAAATTCTGCCGTGCTCATTTCTTTTTGAAAAATTTCACTTCTAAGAACTTTTCGATAAAACGCATCGGTTGAAAGTAGTACTTTATAGTCAAAAAGAATATCGTAAATGCGAACCACACCTTTTTCTCTTAAATCTCTATCGTCTACATTTGGCGTTCCTTTATGGAGGCTCAGACCAAGTCCAAAATGTGTATCATGGTAAAGATTAGCACCGGTTGAAACAATCCAATCAACAAATCCAGCTTTTATTAATGGAACAATGCATGTTCCACCAAGTCCTGCTGGTGTTAAAGCACCCGTCAAACTCATCCCAATTGTCACATCTGGGTCTAACATTTTTTCGGTGAAAAGACGGCAAGCGTCAGAGAGTCTTCCGGCATTGTATGCTTGAAAATATTCATCAATAAGTTCTACAACTGAAATGTTTGGTTTAATTGGTTTTGTATTGATTTTTTTCCCTGATAAATATTTCTTTTTTGACATTTTTTTCTCCAGAATTTTAAAATTTCAAAGAGCAATATAATTTTTTGAAATGAATTTTTAGAAATTTATGCTTAATTATTGAGATTGATGAAAAAATTTTAGTTTATGAAAATTAATTGTTTAATCATAAAAGTTTGCTTAGCTATTCTAACAATAACAATTCCACTTATCAGTCATTTGAAAAAGTGAAACGACGAAGCAATCCTTAAATATTAAGCATATCATCGGGAATGTCTTACAAGAAAGTAAGAGGTAAAATTTTAGATAAAAGTGTTTTGATAT
The DNA here is from genome assembly GCA_937944105.1 of uncultured Ignavibacteria bacterium. GTDB lineage: Bacteria > Bacteroidota > Ignavibacteria > Ch128b > Ch128b > Ch128b. The sequence continues at coordinate 3,494 of CALDZP010000011.1, read as the reverse complement.
AAGATATTCGCAAGCTAAAGGTTGTTGCAATCTGCACTATAAAATTGATGATCGTTTTGGAAATATGAATGTGAATGAAATTTGAAAAAAATTACGGTAGCCGCAGTCTTAAGCCTGCGATAAAAAATATCTTTGAAAGTAAACATGTCAATCACAAAGGATTTTTTTCCTGATTTTCATCGGGACTCGCATTGACATGCTTTTGCAGCAGTTATTGCGTTTCCCCATATCCATTGGTTTTTATGAAATGTTAATAAGAAAATTCAATATGATGATTAGAGCATAAAAAGAATAAATTTTTTTACCTATCAATCCAAACTCTCAGCAACAATTTCAGCAATATCTTTCACTTTAACAGTATCAGATGCATCTTTTGCCTTTACACCATCATTCATCATAGTCATGCAAAAGGGGCAGGCAGTAGCAATAGTATCGATATTCAGAGATAATGCTTCTTCCGTTCTTTCTATATTAATTCGTTTGCCTTCTTTTTCTTCTAGAAACATTCTACCACCTCCAGCACCACAACAAAATCCTTTATCATAAGATCTTTCCATTTCATAAATTTTAATTCCATTAATTGAACTTAAAGCTTTGCGTGGTGAATCATAAATTGAATTATACCTGCCAAGGTAACATGAATCATGATAAGTTAATCTTGATTCTATTTTGTTATTCAAATTAATTTTCCCTTCTTCAATCAACTGTTTTATAAACTCAGTATGATGAACGACCTCAAAATTGCCACCAAACTGAGGATATTCATTTTTCAATGAATGATAGCAATGTGGACAGGCAGTTAAGATTTTCTTTACTCCGTACTTTTCTAGAGTTTGAATATTTTCTTTCATTAAAATCTGAGCTAAGTATTCATTTCCCAATCTTCTTGCAGCATCACCATTACATTTTTCTTCATTGCCAAGGATCTTAAAATCAATTCCAGCTTTCTGCAAAATTTTTACAATCGATCGACTTACTTTTTTATATCTTTCATCATAGGAACCCGCACATCCAACCCAGAAGAGTAATTCCGGTGAATTATCTTGAGATGCAATTTTAACATTTAAACCTTCAGCCCAGGATGCTCTTTCTGTATAACTAAATGCCCATGGAGTAAAATTAGTTTCAAGATTTCTAAACACAACATTTAATTCAGAAGGGAAATTTGCTTCGGTTAATACGAGTCCTCTTCTTAAATCCACAATTGTATCGATATGCTCAATCATAACCGGGCATTCGGTTACACAGGCATTACAAGTTGTACACGCCCAGATTTCTTCATCAGATATATAATTATGAATTAAAGTTTTATCTTTAATCGATTGTTCATTTCCATGATAATTTAAATCGTGTATTCTGTGTCGGACATCCATTATAATTTTTCTCGGTGAGAGTTTTTTACCAGTATAATTTGCTGGACAGGCAGCAGTACATCTACCGCATTCAGTGCAGGTATAACTATCAAAAAGTTGCTTCCAGGTAAGTTGTTCTGAATCAAGCGCACCAAAAACTGTAGCTGATTCATCTTCAAGATTTAAAGGTTTAATTGTATTTTTTTCGGGTTTAAGTTTTGCAAAAAATACATTAGGAATTGAAGTTAAAACATGGAGATGTTTTGAATATGGTAAGTAATTTAAGAAAATTAAAATTGTTATAATGTGAATCCACCAGAAGTATTCAAAGGTTACATGACTTTTCTTAATAGCTAATGAGTTCTGAATGAAATCACTAATAAATCGATAAGCAAAAAGTTCGGTGTGGTAATTATGGATGTTCTGCCCAAACATTGATATTATAACGAGTGAAATCAAAAATAAAATAAAAGCTGCATCCATATTACCATCTTTCTCAGAATGAAGCCTTTTTACTTTTATAATAAATCTTCTTATTACTGCAATCAAAACTCCAACAATAACAAGTGTACCAAATAAATCCTGTGAAAATGTTATAACGGTGTAAAGTCTTCCGAGAAAATTAAACGAAAATGTTGGTGAAAAACCCTGTATTATTGATTCAATCACAACCAGTAATAAAACACAAAAGCCCCAGAAAATAAATGCATGCATTATACCTGCAACAGGTTCTCTAAATAGTTTTGATTGCCCTATTGCAACCACTAAAACATTCTTTAATCTTTCCAAAACTCTATCAAATCTGTTTTCATTTCTAGATTTTAGAAGAGGCTGGATTAATTTTTTAACGGATAAGAAAAATATGGTGAAAGCTACTAAAAGTACAAAGGTAAATATTAATGCCTTCATTATAACCTCAATTTTTAATGAGATGCTTTAAAAAGAAATCGATCGTTTTGGCTTTTACCTGTTCAAATTGCGGATTAGAACCTTCATAAGGATGAACAATATTAAAAGTATGTCCTGCAGAAGGAATCACAATTAATTCGGTATTGTTTTTATTACTTGCATTGTAAAGCTGATAAGCTTCCGTTAATGGAACAGTTAAATCCTGATCACCATGAACGATTAAAGTTGGAATGGTAATTTTTGAAATACATTTTAACAAATTGAACCTATCTTTATTAGCTTCGTAATCATCCAGAAGTGTTCTATTCAATCTAAGCACTTGATTTGTTCTAGAATTAGTAACCTCAAGGTAACCTTGTTCTTTCCATAATTTTACCTGATGTTTGGTGTATCTTTCAAAAGTTGCTATAGTTCCCCATAAAGCGAGTGCATTCACACTTTGATTTTCTTGTATCGATTCAGATACATAAATAAGAGCAATTGCTCCACCTCTTGAATGACCAATTAATCCAACAAAATTATTCTTGCCATCAAAGCCAAATCCACCATTTTTATAAAAATCGACTAACTCTTTTAATTCAGAAACTTCCAATGAGATAGTATTGTTAGCAAACTTTTCAAGTTCAGTAAAATTGAACGGATCTTCACCAATGCCATTATGGGAAAAATTAAATGTAACAACAAAAAAACCATTATCAGCTAATTCCTGAGCAAAAAATGGAACATATCCCCAATCCTTGAAGCCTTTAAAGCCATGAATTATAAAAATTGCAGGGAGATTTTCTGGATTTGAATTATAAAATATTGTTCCCCGAATAAGATTGTTGCTTAAAGTAGTAAATTTAAAATCTTTCTTCATTTCAAATTGAGTTTAAGTTATTTCAAATTTAAAAACGAGTTAACTAAAAACAATAAAAAAATTTAATTCACCTTACTTCCTTTCATACCAGTGCAAGTTAAACGAAGCAATCTTTTCTCTCATACCAGTCATTGCGAGTCCCGATGAATATCGGGAAAGCAATCTTTTCTCTTATTCCAGTCATTGCGAGCGGAGCGAAGCAATCTTTTCTGTTTGAATGAACAATTCCCACTTTGTTGCTTTTGTAAAAGATTGCTTCGTCGTTTCACTCCTCGCAATGACTGCTAAAAGGAACTGTCATTGCGAGTCCCGATGAATATCGGGAAAGCAATCTTTTCTGGTTATTGCAAAAATTTTCATTTTTCATTTTTGTG